>NZ_MUMI01000033.1 GCF_002155975.1 Amycolatopsis kentuckyensis | reverse complement strand
GAACGGCGTCGACGTCCCCGGCGAGCCTCCGGTGTTCGACGGCTTCCGCGCCTTCGCCGACTACAACGCGCTCATCCGGTCCTGCCTCCAGCGCCCGGAAGACTTCGAGCGCATCGCGCGCGAGTACTGCGAGGACGAAGCCGCCCAGGGCACGCGCTACACCGAAGTCACCTTCACCGCAGCCTCGCACGGGGAACGCCTGGGCGACCTCGAAATGCCCCTCGCCTCCGTCCTCAAAGGACTGTCGACGAGCACGGACCTGGAGTGGCGGCTGCTGCTCGACCACTCCCGGCGCCGATCGGTCGAGCGAGCCGAGCGCACCCTCGACCTCGCCCTGAAGTACGACGAAGTCTTCGCGATCGGCATGGCGGGCGAGGAAAACCACTCACTGCGTCCCTTCGCGACGCTCTTCGAGAAGGCCCGCGCGGCCGGTATCCACCTGCTCCACCACACCGGCGAAGACGCCGGGCCCGACAGCATCCGCGAAGCCCTCGACGTGGGCCGGACGGAACGGCTCGGCCACGGCATCCGCGTCCTCGACGACCCCTCGCTGGTCGCCGAAGTCCGGGACCGCGGGCTGGCCCTGGAGGTGTGCCCCTCGTCGAACGTGACGCTGGGGCTGGTGCCGTCGCTGCCCGGGCACCCGCTCCCCCGCCTGCTCGACGCGGGCCTGACGGTCACGCTCAACACCGACGTCCCCTCCGTCACCGGCGCCGCGCTGGCCGAGGAGTACGCACGGGTGCAGAAAGCCTTCGGCTACGACGACACCACGATGGCGGACTTCGCCCGCGCAAGCGTCACGGCGTCCTTCGCGCCCGAAGCGACCAAGAAGGCCATGCTGCGGGGCATCGACGCCTGGCTCACACCTGCAAGTCAACTTGCGCCGGAGAACTGATGAAACCATTCGACACAGCAGGACGCTTTTGGCTACTCAACCACGAGGAACTCGTGCTGCCAGGCAGACTGCATTTCGATCCAAACGAGGGCATTGAACTGTCATTGATCGGCAGGTTCGAATACGAAGGCGTAGATACCGGAGACGCAGCCACGAGAATACTCGGGGTCTGCGATTCCGGCCGCGTCACTCTGAACAGAGTCTTCTTTGCAGGCGAGACGAGCCGAAGTTCGGGCCTGAACGAGTCCCGATACCGAGCCAATCAATTATTTGTAGGCCATCACTTTACAGAACCCACGATTGAAGTCACCGCGGCAACCACCGAGTTCACTCGATTGTCCGACTGGGTGAACGAAACCGGAATCACGAAAACGTTCGATCCTCGCGACCCGACATCCAACAGACCGAGTAGATATTCTGTATCTTGCACGGCCACGCCCGCCAAGTCGGGCAGTTTCTCCCGCGGACAGGTCATACTAAACTCACATTGGCAAGAAGCAGAGGCATCACAACACTCGGTGCAACTGAATTTCTGGCACTCCATCAGGATCGAGTACCAAGCGCCTCAGCGCTTCGACTTAGTTCAAGGTGACGTAGCCAGGATCCAGAGTCTGATCACAATGTGCACGGACTCCTTCGCAGCATTCACCCGCTTCATGGTCGAATCACCCGATGCCGACATCACCATGCTCGACGGAACCCGGACAGATATCAAACAGCCGATCGAGTTTATCGCCACCACCATACACTCGAAGAACAATCAGACAAGAACCGTCAAGAGAAATTTGTTCGCGTTCGTCACCTTCACAGAAGCAGGAGGAGTCGAGACGATCGCAAGATGGCTCGATCGCGCAGAATCGTTTCAACGCCCACTCAACGTCATGATGAGCATAAGACACAACGCTCAGATGTACGTGGAGAACAAGTTCCTCAATGTAATGCAGGCCGCCGAAGCCTACCATCAAATAACTCAAGGTAGTACACACACGGACAACGAGACCTTTACGAAACTCGTTCAAGATATAATTGCCGCCACCCCCACCGAGCACCAAGGATGGCTGGAAGAGAAGATTCGCTTCATCAACACGCCAAGTCTCAATAAACGGATGAGACAGCTTGCACGATCCGCCGGACCAGGCATCAGGGGCTTAATCAGGAACGTCGACCACTGGTCTTTCACAGTCGCAGGCGCCCGAAACGAACTGACACACCTAGGCAAGAAATCTGGTAGTATAATAGGAACCGACTTATACCATCTCTCCGAGTCTGTTTACATAGTTATTCGAAACTGCATGCTACTGGAGGCCGGGGTACCTGAAACAGAGTTATCGACAAAAGTCGACTCGCACGCGTTGATGCGACACGCTGATCAGCTCCAAAGGAGCATCCAACGTGTACGCCAGCAGCTACGCGAACCGTAGAAGCCATGCTGCGCGACATCGACGCCTGGCTCACACCGGCAGCAGGCGGGTGACCAGCGTGCCGAGCTGGTGCACCGTGCGGCACTCGTGCATCCCCACGACGTCGGCGTACTCCAGCGCCGCCGAGTCCCCCGTGGACCACAGCGAGCGGCGCTCGGGGTTCAGCCAGTAGACGTGGCGCGCGCGGGCCTTGATCGCGCGGACCGCGTCGAGGTTGGGGTCGCCGCCGTTGGTGCGGGCGTCGCCGAGGATCAGCACCGACGTCCGGGGGCCGACCGCCTCCAGCCAGTTCTCGGTGAACTGGCGCAGCGAGCCGCCGTAGTCGCTGTGGCCGTCCCAGCGCACCAGAGCCGCTTCGGACAGCATGCGCGCGCCCAGGTGCTCGGGGTCGGCCATGCCCGTGGTGACCAGGTGGGTGACCTCGTCGGCGCTGTCGACGAAGGCGAACACGCGGATCTTGCTGAACTGGTCGCGCAGCGCCTGCACCAGCAGCATGGTGAAGTTCGCGAACCCGGCCACCGAACCGGAAAGATCGCACAGCAGCACGATTTCCGGCCGTCCGGGCCGCCGGTGGCGGTAGGCCGGGCGCAGCGGCACGCCGCCGGTCGAGAGCGACCGGCGCAGCGTGCGGCGCAGGTCGATCTGGCCCCGCGTCCGCCGGCGGCGCCGGGCGGCCAGGCGCGTCGCCAGCTTGCGGGACAGCGGCTGGATCGTGCGGCGCAGTTCGGCGAGCTGGTTGCGGCTGGCGATGAGGAAGTCGACCCGGTCGGCCGCGGGAGCGATCGCGTGCTTGGCGACGCGTTCGCGGCCGCGGACCTCGGCCGCGCGGCGGCGCGCCTCGGTGCGGATCTGCCCGCGGAAGCCTTCGACGCGGCGGCGGATCTCGTCGCGGTCGAGCCGGTCGGTGAACTCGCCGCGCGCGCCGCCGCCGCGGACCGCGGCCAGCACCCGGGCGATCAGCGTCTGCGGCTGGAGCCGTTCCAGGGTCTGGTGGGCCGAAAAGCCGCCGCCCGGTCCGGACGCCGAGCCGTACTGGCCCAGCATGTCGACGGCGAGCCCGGCCAGCTGCGACAGCGCCTGCTGGTCGCCGTCGGCGAGTGCCGCGGCCAGCTCTTCGCGCAGCTCCTCCAGCGTCGTCGGCTGGTCTTCGCGGGCCCGCTCGGGCGCGCCGACACCCGCCGGGAAGTAGAGGTCGAACGCGGCGTCGAAGACCGCACGCTGCCCGCCGCGGCGGACCAGCGCCGCGGCCAAGCCTTCGCGGACCAGCGCCCGGTCGTCCAGGCCGAGCACCTCCAGCGCGGCGGCGGCGTCGACCGTCTCGCTCGGGCCCGCCGGGATGCCCTGGGCCCGCAGTGCCTTGACGAACGCCGCGAGCCGCTCCGGCACGCCGGTCACGACGCGTCCAGGACCTGTTCGAGCTGCAGGCCGGCGCCCGCCTTGGCGATGTCGTCCTGGTGCTTGAGCACGACGCCGAGGCTCTCCCGCACGACCCGCTCGTCCAGCGTGGACGCCCCGAGCGCGAGCAGGGTGCGCGCCCAGTCGATCGTCTCCGCGACCGACGGCAGCTTGCGCAGGTCCATCGCGCGCAGCGCGGCGATCACCCGGACGACGGAATCGGCGAGGGCGGTGTCGATCCCGGGGACCTTGAGCCGGACGATGTCGCGTTCGAGGTCCTCGTCCGGGAAGTCGATGTGCAGGAACAGGCACCGGCGGCGCAGCGCCTCGGACAGCTCGCGCGTCGCGTTGGACGTCAGCACGGCGAACGGCGCGCGCGTGGCGGTGATCGTGCCCAGCTCGGGCACGGTGACCTGGAAGTCGCCGAGCACCTCGAGCAGGAGGCCTTCGACCTCCATGTCGGCCTTGTCGGTCTCGTCGATCAGCAGCACGGTCGGCTCGTCGGAGGAGATCGCGGTGAGCAGCGGGCGGCGCAGCAGGAACTCCTCGCCGAAGATGTCGGTGCGGGCCTGCTCCCACGTCTCGTCGCGGCCGGCCGTGATCCGCAGCAGCTGCTTCGCGTGGTTCCACTCGTACAGCGCGCGGGCCTCGTCGATGCCCTCGTAGCACTGCAGGCGCACCAGCCGTGAGCCGCTGACCTGGGCGACGGCCTTGGCGAGCTCGGTCTTGCCGACCCCGGCCGGGCCCTCGACCAGCAGCGGCTTGCCGAGCCGGTCGGCGAGGAACACCGTGGTCGCCACCGCCGTCGAGGCCAGGTAGCCGGCTTCGGCCAGTTTGGCCGACACGTCGTCGACGGAGGTGAAGAATCCGGTGCCCACCACGTGCCTCCTAAGCGGTCGCTCACCAGGAGAGTACCCGAAGAGCGGGCTAGCATCGGCCGCGTGACCTACGTTGCCGCATCCGGCCGATACGACTCGATCCCCTACCGGCGCTGCGGGCGCTCCGGGCTCAAGCTGCCCGCGATCTCGCTCGGGCTGTGGCACAACTTCGGCCACGACCGGCCCCTGGAAACCCAGCGCGCGATCACCCGCCGCGCGTTCGACCTGGGCATCACCCACTTCGACCTGGCCAACAACTACGGCCCGCCGTACGGCTCGGCGGAGGAGAACTTCGGCCGGCTGCTGGCCACGGACTTCAAGCCCTACCGCGACGAGCTGGTGATCTCGACCAAGGCCGGCTACGACATGTGGCCCGGCCCGTACGGCGAGTGGGGCTCCCGCAAGTACCTGCTGTCCTCCCTGGACCAGTCGCTCGGGCGGCTGGGCCTGGACTACGTCGACATCTTCTACTCCCACCGCTTCGACCCCGAGACGCCCTTGGAAGAGACGGTCGGGGCGCTCGACGCGGCCGTCCGCGCCGGGAAGGCGCTGTACGTCGGGATCTCGTCCTACAGCTCCGAGCGGACGGCCGAGGCCGCGCGGCTGCTGCGCGAGCTCGGCACACCGCTGCTGATCCACCAGCCGTCGTACTCCATGCTCAACCGCTGGATCGAGGACGACGGCCTCCTCGACACGCTCGAGCAGGCGGGCGCCGGCTGCATCGCCTTCTCCCCGCTGGCGCAGGGCCTGCTGACCGACCGGTACCTGAAGGGTGTCCCGGAGGATTCGCGCGCGGCGCAGGGCAAGTCGCTCGACCCGGACACGCTCGACGAGAACCGGCTGGGCCGGGTCCGCGCGCTGAACGACATCGCCGGCCGCCGCGGGCAGTCGCTGGCGCAGCTCGCGCTGGCGTGGGCCCTGCGCGACAGCCGGGTGACGTCGGTGCTGATCGGCGCGAGCAGCGTGAAGCAGCTCGAGGACAACGTCGGCGCGCTGGGCAACCTCGAGTTCTCGGCCGAGGAGCTGACCGAGATCGACGGCCACGCGACGGACGCGGACATCAACCTCTGGAAGCGTTCGTCGGACTCCTGACGCGGCCGGCCCACCGCGGCGGCCCGGCCGGCATCACCCGGGCCGGCCGCCGCAAGT
>NZ_MUMI01000329.1 GCF_002155975.1 Amycolatopsis kentuckyensis | reverse complement strand
CGAACGCGCCGAGGGTGCGCAGCCCGAGCCGTTTGAGCAGGTCGACGAGTTCACCGCGGTCATCACCGGGCTGGTTCAGCTCGGTGATCGAGAGTGGCGCGAGGAACGCCGCGGTCCGGCCACGCGCGACGAGCGCGGACCGCCGGGCGGCGAGGGTGGCGGCGAACAGCCCATCGGCGACCCCTACCTGGCATTCGACCCCGGCCCGCGCGGCGACTTCGTCGATGAGCAGCTCGGCCAGCGCGGCCTCCCCGCCGAAGTACTGGGAAGCGCCGTCAACGGGCACGGCAACCAGCCCGGGCCGCACGACTTCCACCCCGACGGCCTGCGCTTCCACGGCGGCGGCGACGGGTTCGAACAGCCGGGCATCGCGATCGGGATCGTGCTGGTGCACCACGAGTCCCGGGCACCGAGACTGGGCATCCCGCCGCCGCATCCCCCGCCCGACCCCGTGCTGCCGCGCGGAAGCGGAGCAGGCCACAACACGATTGGCGGAGAAAACGGCGGCGGGCGAGCTGGGCGGCGCCCCGGCAGCAGCCCCGGCGGCGACGACGGGCCAGTCCGGACACCACAGCACGAGCAACCGTGGCGCATCGGTCATCCGGCAGCCTGCTCCGGCTGCTCGGGCTGCTCGGGCTGCTCGGGCTGCTCTGGCCGCTCGGGCTGCTCCGGCTGCTCGGGCGAAATCGGGAGTTTCCCGGGAAAGCCGGGCTTCGGGACGCACTTGAGCGGCTTCGGCGGCGCGCCCGTGCGCGAGACCGGAACTCGCGTGATCCGGGCCGGAACTCGCGTGATCCAGGCCGGAACTCGCGTGATCCAGGCCGGAACTCGCGTGATCCAGGCCGGAACTCGCGTGATCCAGGCCGGAACTCGCGTGATTCGAGCCGGAACCCGCGTGACCCAGGCCGGAACCCGCGTGACCCGGGCCGGAACCCACGTGACCCGGGCCGGAACCCACGTGATCCAGGCCGGAACTCGCCTGACCGGGCCGGAACCCGAAACCCGCGTGATTCGGGACGGAACTCGCGTGACCCGGGCCGGAACTCGCGTGATT
>NZ_MUMI01000328.1 GCF_002155975.1 Amycolatopsis kentuckyensis | reverse complement strand
CCGGTCGCCGCAAGCCCGGCCCGGTCGCCGCAAGCCCGGCCCGCGGGGGCGCCCCCCGTTTTCCACGCTACCGGTGGGCACCGACATTTTCGGCCGGGGCGATGCCCTGGGCCTCCGCCGACAGGTCCTGCCACTCGTCCCAGGTCGCGAGCCGGTCCGCGTAGGCCTGCTGGATCATCGGGTAGAAGCCCTTGCCGAAGAGCACCCGCAGGGGCGGGTTGGCGACGTCGACGACCTTGAGCAGGGCCTGGGCGGCCGCCACCGGGTCCCCGGCCGGCTGCTTGCCCGCCACCTCGCCGAGGCGGCGGCGGAGCTCGTCGTAGACCGGGCTGGTCTCGGCGACGTGGCCGTTGGCCAGGGGGTCCGGGTTCTTGCCGTCGCGGGTGGCGTAGCCGCCCGGCTCGATGATCGTCACCTTCACCCCGAAGCCGGCGACCTCCTTGGCCAAGGTTTCGTTCAGCGCCTCGATCGCCCACCGGGACGCCTGGTACGCGCCGCCGAGCGGCATCGCGATGAGGCCCGCGGCCGACGACAGCTGGATGAAGTGGCCGGCACCCTGGTCGCGCAGGACGGGCAGGGCGGCCTGGATGACCCACACCGGGCCGAACACGTTGGTCTCCAGCTGGGCGCGCAGTTCGGCCTCGGTCAGCTCTTCGATGGCGCCGATCTGCGCGTACCCGGCGTTGTTCACGACGACGTCGAGGCGTCCGAAGTGCTCGGCCGCCCGCTTCACGTTCTCGAAGACGGCGGCCTTGTCGGTCACGTCCATCTCCAGGGGCAGGATCGCGTCGCCGTAGGTGGCGACGAGTTCGTCGAGGCTCTCGGTGGACCGCGCGGTGGCGGCGACCCGGTCACCCCGGCCGAGGGCGGCCTCGACGAAGCAGCGCCCCAAGCCGCGCGACGAACCCGTGACGAACCAGACCTTGCTCATGGTGTTTCCCCATTCTCTGCACTGCATGCGATTGCCCACAGGACACCGGCAGCCGGACACCCGTGACAGCACGAGGAGGTGACGCCGGTCACCTGGAAGAGCACCGACGTTTGACCAAATGAGAAATCTGGTCATACGATGCCAGCGTGCCTCCTGCCGAAGACCGGGCCGAACGGGCCGAACGCATCCTCGACGCCGCCGCCGAGCTGCTCCTGCGTGCCGGCTACCGGCGTACGACCGTCGAGGACGTCGCCGAGCGGGCAGGTGTCGGCAAGGGCACCGTCTACCTGCATTGGAAGAACCGCGAGGAGTTGTTCCTCGGCGTCCTGCTCCGCGAATCCGTCCGGGCGCTCGAAGATCTCGTCGCGGCGATCGCGGCGGACCCCCTCGCCGTGCGGCTTTCGCGGCTGACCGAGCTCCAGTACGCCAACGTGCTGGGCCGCCCGCTGCTGCGGGCCGGCTACGCCGACGACGCCGACACGCTCGGCAAGCTGCTGCCGAAGCTGCACGGCAAGCTCGACCCGCGGCACGCGGAAGCCTTCGTCGACTACCTCGAGCTGCTGGCCGCGAACGACCTGCTGCGCACCGACCGGCCGGTCCGCGAACTCGCCGTCGCCTTCCAGGCCGTGCTGCACGGCTTCCTCGGCCGCACTCCCCCGCCCGAGCCGGGCCTGATCGCCGACACCGTCGCGCACGCCTTCGAGCCGCTCGCCGTGTCGACGAGGCAGCTGCGCGCCGTGGCGCCACGGGCGCTGGCGCTGTTCACCGAAGCCGTCGCACTCGACCGCAAACAGCTCGAACGCGCGTACTGACCACGGGGAGGACCCATGCGCACCGGAATCCTGATCGACGAACTCGGCGTCGGCTTCGACACCATGACGGCCCAAGCCCGCGAAGCGGCGAAGCTCGGCTACGGCACGCTCTGGGTGGCGCAGCGCGGCGGCTGGGACGCGCTCACGGCGCTGCCCGCGCTCGCCGCGGCCGCGCCCGGCCTCGAACTGGGCACCTGCGTCGTGCCGACGTACTCGCGGCACCCGATCACGATGGCCGCGCAGGCGCTGACGGTCCAGGCGGCGGCCGGGGTGCCCGTCCACCTCGGCCTCGGGCTGAGCCACCGGTTCATCGTCGAAGGCGAGTTCGGCTACTCCTACGACCGTCCGATCCGGCACCTGAGCGAGTACCTCCAGGCGCTGCACCCGTTGCTGCGCGGGGAAAGGGCGGACGTCCACGGCGAGTCCCTGACGGCCGCGGGCGCGGTGAACGCACCCGGCGCGCAGCGGCCGGCGGTGCTGATCGGCTCGGTGAGCCCGCAGTCGACGCGCCTGGCCGGCGAGCTCGCCGACGGCGTGATCACGACCTGGGCGGGCCCGCGGGCGATCGGCGAGTTCGTGGTGCCGGCGCTGGGCAGGCCGTCCCGCGTGGTCTCCGGCCAGCTGGTCTGCGTGACGTCCGAAGTGGACGAGCGGCGCAGGTGGGTCGAGGAAACCTACGGCGGGGCGGCGAACATCCCGGCGTACCGGGCGATCCTCGACCGCGAGGGCCACGAGCGCGTGTCGGACAGCGCGCTCATCGGCGACGAGGAAACGGTGCGGCGCCAGGTGAAATCCCTCGCGGACGCCGGGGCGACGGAGCTGCTGGTGATGCCGGTCGGCTCGGCGGAGGAGCAGGCCCGCACCCGGGAACTGCTGGCCGCGTGAACCGGCCCTGGCGGACGACCTGCGCCCGGTCGTGCGGCGGCTGCGCGAACACCTGAGCCGGCCCGCGGGGGCGCCCCCCGTTTTCCACTCTACCGGCAGGCACCGACAATTTCGGCGCCCCGGGAGGCCACCACCGCGGCTCCGGGGCGGATGAGCCGGAACAGCCCGGCGAGGGCTAACGCGGTGCCGGCAGGTGGGTCGCGTCCGGGAACAGGTTCAGTGCCCGCAGGGCCGCGCCCAGCTCGGCGATGTCCGCCGGGTTCGTCAGGGAGCGGCCCAGTTCCTCCGTGATGCGCTTCAGGCGGTGGCGGATCGTGTTGGGGTGGCAGAACATCCGCTCCGACGTCAGCTTCGTCGACCCCTGGCAGTCGAACCACGCGCGCAGCGTCAGCAGCAGCACGTTGCGGTCGTCGCCCGGCAGGTCCAGGACCGGCTGGAGCACGTGGTGGGCCAGCTGCACCGACGCCTCCGGGGCGCTGGCCACCAGGCCGGCCAGCGGGGACTCGGTGAACTGCACCAGCCCCGGCGTGCCCGGCGTCATGCTCGACAGCGCCACCCGGGCCAGGTGGAGCGCGCGGGCCGTGTTGCCGAGGCCGGTGAACACCGGGCTCATCCCGACCCGGCCCACCGGGTGCTCGCGGACCAGGGCGACGATCGCCTTCGAAGCGGCCGGGTCGCGCAGGGACACCACACCCACCTGCAGGTCCGGGGTGAGGCGCCACGCCGAGGCGTGCTGCGCCGCGCGCAACCGGGCCTCGATCTGCGGGAGCGGTTCGTGGCCCAGCCGCGGGGTTTCGGCCGCGACGACGACGAACGTGCCGTCCAGGGACAGGTCGAGCACGCGGGCGATGTCCCAGAGCGTCCCCTCGGTCGCGGCGCCGCCCGCGAACAGCGCTTCCACCAGCGCCGAGCGCCGGTTCTGGTGCGCCACCATGACTTCCGCCGTCGTGTCGCGGTAGGCCGTGGTGAGGGCTTCGGCGAGGTCGTCGATGAGCGCCCAGATCGCCGTGGTCGCGGCGACCAGGCCGGCGAGGTCCTCGGCACCGGCGGTCAGCTCGACGAACCGGTGCCAGACCTCGGTGAGCCCGATCCGGTAGGCCCGCAGCAGCTCCGGCAGCGGCGCGCCCTGCAGGGCCCGGGCCCGGCCGGTCGCGCGGGCCTGGGACAGGTCGGGCACGTCCGAGCCGCGCAGCGTGCGCATCACGTGCTCGAGGTTGGCGCGCACCGAATTCCGCAGCTCGGCGTGCGTGACGAACCGGGCGTCGGCGTAGACCGGCATTTCGGCGCGGATCTGCCGCACCGTGCTCTCGACGAGTTCCGGCAGTTTCCGCTCGACCTCGGTGGCGAGGACGGCGACACGCGGGGCGAGCCCGTCGGACAGAAGCGCCTGGTAGTGCATGGTGGCCTCCGGTCCCCGGCCTCTTCGTCGAGGTCCGAGACCGACATCTAACCCGAACGAGGCCACCACGTTCGGGTGAACTTGCTACAGGAACCGCGAATGCGGAGGTTCTTTTGTGGAACCTCCGCATTCGCGTCAGGCCATCTTGGCGGCCGCGCTCTTGATCGCCTCCCGGATCCGGAAGTAGGTGCCGCAGCGGCAGACGTTCTGGATGGCGTCGATGTCGGCGTCCGTCGGGTTCTTCGTCTTCTTCAGCAACGCGACCGCCGCCATGATCTGGCCGGGCTGGCAGTAGCCGCACTGGGCGACGTCCTGCTCAAGCCAGGCCTCCTGGACCGGGTGCAGCTCGTCGCCGTCGGCCAGGCCCTCGATCGTGGTGACCTCGCGCCCGGCGCACTCCGACACCGGCGTGACGCAGGGGTTGAACGCCTCACCGTCGAGGTGGCTGGTGCAGGCCTTGCAGACGTTGATGCCGCAGCCGTACTTCGGCCCGCGGACCTTGAGCTTGTCGCGCAGCGCCCACAGCATCGGCAGGTCGGCGGGCGCGTCGACGGTGACGGTCTTCCCGTTCACCACGAAGGTGTAGTTCGGCATGGGTCTCCTCAGCGCGGGAACGGGTCGAAGTCGACCGGGAAGGTGATCGGGAAGCTGCGGGGCTTGATCCCGGTGGCCCGGGCGTAGGCGTTGGCGATCGCGCCGACCGGGGCCGGCAGGCCCAGCTCGCCCGCGCCGCCGATGTCGTCGCCGGTCGCCGGCATGACGTGCACGGTGACGTCCGTCGGCGAGTTCTTCTGCCGCGCGTAGTGGAACTGCGAGTAGCTGCCCTCCAGCGGCAGGCCCTTGTCGATGTGCAGGCCCGCGGTGAGCGTCGTGGAGATCGCGTCGGTCAGGCCGCCGAGCATCTGCGCCTGGATGCCGCGCGGGTTCACCGGCTTGCCGACGTCGACCGCGATGGTCGCCTTCGTGACGCGCGGGTGCTTCGGATCGCGCGCGTCCAGCTCGACCAGGCAGGCGGTGTAGGACTTGTACTCGCCGTGCACCGCGATCCCCTGCGCGAACCCGGCCGGCATCTTCTTGCCCCACTCGCCGAGCTCGGCGACCTTGTCGAGCACCGCGCGCTGACGTTCTTCCTTGATGAACTCGCGGCGGAACTGCACCGGGTCCTTCCCCAGCTTCTTCGCGATCTCGTCGACCATGATCTCCTCGGCGCCCCGGGTGTTCGCCGAGTAGACCGACCGCCACGCCGAGGTGTGGAACTTCAGCGGGACCTCGTTGAGCAGCTGCGTGGTGACGCCGAAGTTGTACGGCGACTTCACGGTCAGCAGGAACACCGTCTGCGCGAAGCTCAGGTTGCCGCCGACGGGCAGCTTCGCCGCGAATGCGGTGAGGATCTCGCCGAGGCCGTGGCTCCAGTCGGTTTCGACGCTCGCGACGCGGTGCTCGAACGTCAGCACCTGCCCGAGCGCGAAGGTCGCGCGGATCCGGTGGTAGCTGGCCGCGCGCGCCCGGCCGTGGCGCATGTCGTCGATGCGGCTCCACATCAGCCGGACGGGCTTCTTCATCGCCTTCGAGATGTGCGCGGCTTCGAGGGCGGCGTCGAAGAACAGCCGCCGCCCGAAGGACCCGCCGCCCTGCTGGACGTGCACGGTGACCTTGTTCTCCGGCAGCCCCAGCTCCTGCGCGATGGTCTGCTTCGCCACGATCGGCGACTTCAGCCCGGCCCAGATCGTCGCGCTGTCCTCGCGGACGTCGGCGACCGCGGAGTTCGACTCCATCGGCGCGTGGCTCGCGAAGGCGAAGTCGAACTCGCCGTCGACGTACTGGGTCAGCAGCGGCGGCACCACGAACGGCAGCGCCGCGGCCCGCAGCTTCTTCTTGATCGTCTCGTTGTCCTCGCCGTCGACGGTGCCCGGGCCCCAGGTGACGTCGAGGGCGTTCTTGCCGTCGAGGGCCTGGCCGAACGTCTCGGCCATCACCGCGACACCGGTCGGCACGACCGCGATGTCGATGATCCCGGGCATGGCGCGGACGGCGGCCTCGTTGTTGACCTTCCGCACCGTGCCGTTGATGGTCGGCGGCCGGCGCACCATCACCGGGTTGGCGCCGGGGACGTCGAGGTCGAGCGTGTAGACCTGCTTCCCGGTGACCATCGCGCGGGCGTCCGTGCGCGAGGTCGGCGTCCCCACGAGCGTGTGCGCCGACTCGGCCTTCGGCGCGATGGCCCCGGTGGTCAGGTCCGTGCGCGACGCCGGCCCGGCGAGGGTGCCGTAGGAGGCGCTGCGCCCGTCGGGCGCCCACACCGCACCGTCGCGTGTGGACAGTCGCGAAGCGTCGGTCCCCCACTGCGCCCCGGCCGCGGCGACCATCCGGGCGCGCGCGGCCGCCGCGGTGGCGCGGACCGGGTCGTAGAGCGAGCGCATCGTGTTGGACCCGCCGGTGAGCTGGTTGAACAGCAGCTCGGTGCGGGCGTCGGAGAGCACGACGTCGACGCGGTCGAGCGGCAGGTCCAGCTCTTCGGCGACGAGCATCGCGGTCGCCGTCGTGATGCCCTGGCCGACCTCGGCGCGCGGCAGCTGCAGCCGCGCCCGGCCGTCGGACGTCAGTTCGAGCACGAGCATCCCGGCGGTCGGCGCGCACGACAGCGTCAGGACGTCGCCGAGGTCGAGGATCTCCGCCGGCTGCGGCAGGGTCGGGACGACGGCGTCGGCGCGGGCCGGGGCGACCGCGTCGGCGGTGAGCTTGGTGGCGACGGTGAGCGTGGGCGCGGCGACGAGGTAGGTCAGGAAGCGGCGGCGGCCGACCTGCCCGGGCTCGGGCTGTTCGGTGGTGGGACTGGCCATCGGGGATCCCTTGCTGGGTGGTGGCGGGGTGCGCGCCACGCTAAGGACCCCTCGGCAGGGCGTCAACGCGCAGTAGTCGTGTTCGCCCATCTCTGTGACGAGATGACAGCGGAAGCCGCCGAATGTGTGCGCCGCCACAGCGCCGGATGGGGGTACGGCCTGGTTCAGCCGGCCCCGCGGGCGCGCCGGGCCTGGATCAGGTCCTCCCGGGCCCGGGCGACGCGGGAGCGGACGGTGCCGACCGGGCAGCCGCAGACGTCGGCCGCCTCGGCGTAGGACAGCCCGAGCACCTGGGTCAGGACGAGCACCTCGCGCCGGTCCGGCTCCAGCCCGTCGAGCAGCAGGCGCAGTTCGACGAGGTCCTCGAAGCCGGCGCCCGGATCGCGGGTGCGCTCGGCGGCGGCCTCCCAGTCGGTGTCGGCGATCTTGGGCCGCGCGCCGGCGGCCCGGATCTGGTCGACGACGACGCGGCGCGCGATGGACAGCAGCCAGGTCCGCGAAGACGAGCGTCCCGCGAAGCGGCGAAGGCTGCCGAAGGCGCGGAGATAGGTCTCCTGCGTCAGGTCGTCGGCCGCGGCGGTGTCGGTGAGGTGGGCGAGGAAGCGCCAGACGTCGGCCTGGGTGGCGCGGACCCACGCTTCCAGCGCGCGCTGGTCGCCGCGACCGGCGGAGAGCGCCAGGGCGGTGACGCGGTCGTCGTCCTCACGGTGGGTCATGATCCGGAACTTAGCAGTGACCGGGAACTTTCCGGATCCGCCGTCCGACTACCGGACCATGAGGTGCGAGGACTGCCGTGAAGCCCTGTCGGCGCGATTGGACGGCGAGGCCGAGCCGGTTTCGCCCGATGAGCACCTGGCGTCCTGTGCGGAGTGCCGGGCATGGCTCACCGGCGCTGAACGGCTGCGACGCGCGATGCTGCTGCGCCCGGCCCCGCCGGTGCCCGACCTGACCGCGGCGATCCTCGAGCGGACGCCGGCGCCGTCCGGTGAGCGCTGGGGACGGCGGATCGCACTGGCGGCGGTGGCGATCGCCCAGCTGGGGCTGGCGTTCGCCGAACTGCTCGGAACGGCCCACGGCGGCGTCCACCTCGGCCACGAAACCGGCGCGTGGAACCTGGCGGTGGGCATCGGCCTGCTGACGGCGGCCCTCCTCCCCCGGACGGCGGGCGGCCAGCTGCCGCTGCTGACGGGGTTCGTCGGGGTGCTGCTGGTGTTCTCGGCGGGCGACCTGGCGGCGGGCCAGGTGACGCTGTCCCGGCTGTCGACGCACCTGCTCGTGGTGCTCGGGCTGGCGTTGCTGTACGCGGTGCACCGGGGCCACCGGGACCGGGGCGCCCCGCTCCCGGCCGCCACCGCCGACGACGGCGCCGCGACGTCGGGGTCCACTGTGGACGCCCCGGCGGCGGGACGGCCGCGTCCCCGCCCGTTCCGGCGGCACGCCCACGGCCGACACGCCGCCTGAGGTATAGGGCGTTATACGAGGGTCAGGCGAACTTCGTCTTCGGGCGTTCCTGCCGGACGCCGTCCACGTACACGTCCACCTTCTCGTCGAGGAACGCCACCAGTCCCGCGGCCCGGATGCTCTCGGGCAGCGGCGTCGGGTAGCTCCAGGCGAGGTCCTGGTGCCCGGCCACGTCGAAGTGCTCGGCGGCGCCCTTGTAGGGGCAGTGCGTGACCACGTCGATCTTCGCCAGCAGGTCCATCCGGACGTCCACGCGGGGCAGGTAGTAGCGGGTCGGCAGGCCGGTCTCGAACAGCAGGTGCGGCCGCACCGAGTCCGCCACCGGCACGCCGTCGACCTCGATCCGCACGTGGCGTGAGCTCGGCAGGACGTCGACGCGGACGCCCGGGTCGCGGGGGTGGGTGAAGATCTGCTCGTCCTCTTCGAACCAGTCGAACGCGGCGAACTCGAAGCGGACGTGGCCGCGGAGCTCTTCGATCGGGGAATCCGGGTACTCCAGCGCGCCGTCCACCGCCTCGGCTGCGGCACCCTTTATCGTCGACAGAACAGCTTCTCCGCGGCTCGGCGAGTGCGCCGTCCGGCCGGAGGGGGTGAGAACACCGCTCACGACGTCCGCGCGCGGGATGTAGTACGTGGGGTAGTACGGAACTTCCCACACCAGGAGGGGGTGCACCGTGTCCGCGACGATCTGCCCGCCGAGGAACACCCGTACCCGCTTCGCGCCCTGTACCACGCGGACCCGGCCGCGTCCCGGAGTGTTCATGCTCCGCTCAACGGGCCGCGAAGTGCGGGTATTCCGCCGGGATCCGGGCCGGGACGGCTAGCGTGGCAGGCAGCACGAGGACGACAGGAGGCGGGCACGGGTGGCCGGCGTAGAGATCCCCACGGTCGGTACCCCCGCCGGGATGCGCAAGATCAACCAGCGGGCGGTGCTCGACCTGCTGCGCCGCGGCGGGCCGGCGACCCGGCCGCAGGTGGCGAAGGACACCGGGCTGTCGAAGCCGACGGTCAGCCAGGCGCTGCTCGCGCTGGAGGCGGCCGGGCTGGCGCGCCCGACCGGGCAGACGTCCACCGGCACCGGACGCTCGGCCGTGCTGTACGAAGCCGACCCCACCGCCGGGTACGTGCTGGGCGTCGACATCGGCCGCGAGCACCTGCGGGTCGCGGTGTCGGACCTCGGCCGCACGCTGGTGGTGCGCCGCGACGAGCGCAACACGGCGCGGTCCGGGGCGGCGCTGGTGACGGCGGTCGGGAAGATCGCGGCCGCGGCGGTCGCGGAGGCCGGGCTTTCGGCGGGCGACATCGTTGTCCGCGTGGTCGGCTCCCCCGGCGTCGCCGATCCGGAGAAGCGGTGCTTCCGGCACGCGCCGAACCTGCCGGGCTGGGGCCGGGCGGGACTGATCGACGACCTCGAGGCGGCACTGGGCCCGGACCTGATGGTCGAGAACGACGCGAATCTCACCGCGGTCGGCGAGTGGGAAAGCGGGGCCGCGCGCGGCGCGTCGGTGTTCGGCTGCATCACGATCGGCACCGGCGTCGGCATGGGCCTGATGGTCGACGGCCGGGTGTTCCGCGGCGCGACCGGGGCGGCGGGCGAGATCGGCTACCTCCCGTACGGCCGCACGCGCGCGGCCGACGAGCCGAGCACACCCCCGGCCCGCGGCCACCTCGAAGAGGCGACGGCGGCCCAGTCGGTCGTCCAGGGTGCCCGCGAACTCGGCCTGGGCACGGCGAAATCGGCCCGTGAGGTGTTCCGCCTGGCCCGCGAAGGCGACGAGCTGGCGCGGCAGGCTCTGGCGGCGGAAGCGGATCGCCTCGCCTACACCGTGGCCTCGGTGGCAGCGGTGATCGACCCGGAACTGATCGTCCTGGGCGGCGGCATGGGCACGGCGGCGGACCTGCTGCTGGAGCCGATCGACCGGGCGCTGCGGGCGTTCACGCCGCTGGTGCCGAAGGTGGTCCAGGGTGAGCTGGGCGAAGACGCGGTGCTGGCCGGCGCGATCAGCGTGGGCCTGCGGGCGGCCGAAGGGCTGGTGTTCGACCGCCGCGTGGGTGCCGCCTAAGCCGCGCGCCAGGCCTCGCCGCCGGCCGAGATGCGCCAGGGTGTCAAGCGCAGGACCGTGATCTTCGGGTCCCGGTGGTCCTCGCCGCCGAGGATTTTCGGGTCGTAGCCCAGCGGCCCGGGCGTGGCCGCGAACAGGTCCCACAGGTTCTTGCGCGTCTCCTCGTCGTCCTCGAACTCCGCGCGGCACTCCGCCACCGCCACCTCGTGCTGCGGGTCCCAGTACGAGCACGACACGTACGGCGACACCGCCAGGTGCGCGAGCTTCACCGGCGTCGGCCGGGTGAACAGCCGGCCGACCAGGCCGTCCGGCGTGTGCTCCCAGATCGGGTGGACGACCCGGGACCGCGGGCGGCCGCGCCGGTCGACCGTCGCCAAGGTGCACCAGACGATCCGGTGCGCCACGCGGACGAACGCTTCCGCCAGTTCCGCCGGCACTCCGCTAGATTCCACAACCATGGTTGTGCATCCTACCGCCGAGAGCCTCGACCTGTCACTGACGGCCCTCTTCGCCGGCTGGGCGATGACGGACGAGGTCCAGCGGCGGCTCGCGACCCGCGGCTTCGGCGACCTGCGCTTCAACGACGGCGTCGTCATCCAGCACGTCCTGGCCGCGCCGCTGTCCATCACCGCGCTGGCCGAGCGGATGGGCGTGACCCAGCAGGCCGCGTCGAAGGCGGTCGCGGACCTCGAACGCCGGGGGCTGGTGCGCCGCGAGGCCGACCCGGCGGACGCGCGCACGAAACTGCTGCACCTGACCGACCACGCGCTGGCCGCCGTCGAAGCGACGCGGGCGCTGCGGCAGGAACTCCAGGAGGAACTGGTCACCGAGTACGGCGCCGGCCGGGTCGAAGACGCGCGCGCCCTCCTGGCCGCGGTCATCGGCCGCTACGGCGGCGGCGACGCGATCCGCGCCCGGCGGGTCCGGCCGCCGCGCTGACTACCTCCGGCGTAATCGACGCCGTCGCCCGGAAGGCCGACGATCGGCGCATGAGCGAATCCGCGAAGAACCGCATGATCGTCGTCGACTGCCTGGAGAACCTGTTCGTGCGCCAGGACTTCGACGCGGCAATGGCCGCGCTCCACCCCGATTTCGTCACCCACAGCCCCGGGCTGCCCTCCGGCCGCGAGGCGTTCACCGACGCCGTGAAGAACTCGCCGCTGGCCGGCGCGAGCGCGGTGCTCAAGCACGTCGTCGCGGAGGACGACCTCGTCGTCGCGCACCTGCACGTGGCCGGGACCGCCATCGTCGACATCCTGCGCGTCGAGGACGGCCTGCTCGTCGAGCACTGGGACGTCAAGCAGCCGATCAGCGCGTGATGACGCAGGTCCCCGACGCCGTGGCCAGCAGCTTGCCTTCGGCGTCGCGGATCTCCCCCTCGGCGAAGGCGATCCGGGAGCCCTCCTTGACCACGCGGCCGGTCGCGCGGATTTCCCCGCGGCCGGCGTGGATCGCGCGCAGGTAGCTCACCTTCAGCTCCACCGACGCGTAGCCGACGCCGGCCGGGAGCGTCGTGTGGACCGCGCAGCCGACCACCGAGTCCAGCATCGTCGCCGCCACCCCGCCGTGCACCATGCCGATCGGGTTGTACAGGGACTCGTCCGGCTCGGCGACCGCGACGACCTCGCCGGGTTCGATGCTTTCCCACCGCATGCCGAAGTGTTCGGCGATCGGCGCCGGCGGGACGCGGCCCTCGGCGATCGCCCGCATGTACTCCAGGCCGGACATCGTCGCGCCGAGCCGGGCCGTCTCCAGGGGGTCCTGCCACGTGATGGTCTTCGAACGGACCGGGGCTTCGACGTCGGTCATGCGGGCTCCTCGATTATGACAACTGTCTTAACGCCAGCGTCGCCCGCGGGAACGCGAGCGTCAAGCGCGTCGTGACCCACACCACCGGTGGTCCGCCCGCGGCGAGGGTGGAATCATCCGGGGGTGAGCACCGACCGCAAGCTGATCGACCCGGAACGCGTCGCGGCGGCGGTCGACGGACTGGGCGACCGCGCCGTCATCGACGAGTGGGCCCGGCGCTTCTCCGTGGTCGCCGACCCCTCGCGGCTGGCGCTGCTGGTCTCCATCCACTACGCCCGCGAGATCAGCGTCACCGACCTCGCCGCCGCCACCGGCATGACCGACACCGCGGTGTCGCAGGCCCTGCGGCTGCTGCGGGCACACGGGCTGGTCACACCGCAGCGCACCGGCCGCGTGGTGCGGTACCGGCTCGCCGACGCGACCGTGCACGAACTCATCCATCGGGTGCGGCCCCACTCCGAACAACCCGCGAACACAACCAAAGACCGGTAGCGTGCGGGCATGACGGGATTGCCCGAGACCATCACCGCCTGCCTGTTCGACCTCGACGGAGTATTGACCGGCACGGCGGTCCTCCACCGCGAGGCCTGGAAGCGGACGTTCGACGAATTCCTCCGCACCCGCGACGGCGCCGGGTTCGCGGAGTTCACCGACCACGACTACGCGGCCTTTGTGGACGGCCGCCCCCGCGCCGACGGCGTGCGGGAGTTCCTGCGGTCACGGGGGATCGTGCTGCCCGAAGGCGAACCGGACGACCCGGTGGACGCCCCGACCGTCAACGGCGTGGGCAACCGCAAGAACGAACTCGTCCTCAAGATCATCGACGAGCGCGGCGTCAACCCGTACCCGGGTTCGGTGCGCTACCTCGAAGCGGCCAAGGCCGCCGGGCTGCGGATCGCCGTCGTGACGTCGTCGGCGAACGGCGCGAAGGTCCTCGACGGCGCCGACCTGAGCAAGTACGTCGAGGCGCGCATCGACGGCATCGTCATCCGCGAACGCCACCTGCGCGGCAAGCCGGCCCCGGACTCGTTCCTGGCCGGCGCCGCGGCCCTCGGCGTCGAACCCGCGCACGCGGCCGTGTTCGAGGACGCCCAGTCCGGCGTCCAGGCCGGGAAGGCCGGCGGCTTCGGCTACGTCGTGGGCGTGAACCGGGCCGACCAGGCCGCCGCGCTCGAGGCCCACGGGGCCGACATCGTCGTCGACGACCTCGCCGACCTCCTGGAGGACCGATGACCGAACCGCACGGCTACGAATGCTCGCCGTGGGCCCTGCGCTGGCGCGGCATGGACGTCGACGCCCTGCAGCGCACCGAATCGGCGTTCGCGGTGTCCAACGGCCACATCGGCCTGCGCGGCACCCTCGAGGAGGCCGAGCCGCGCGGGCTGCCCGGCACCTACCTCAACGGCTTCTACGAGCAGCACGAACTCCCCTACGCCGAAGCGGGCTACGGCTACCCCGAAGAGGGGCAGACCGTCGTCAACGTGACCGACGGCAAGATCATCCGGCTGCTCGTCGAGGACGAACCGCTCGACATGCGCTACGGCGCGGCCACCGCGCACGACCGCGTGCTGGACTTCCGCAAGGGCACGCTGAGCCGGACCACCGAATGGTCGTCGCCGACCGGGCGGCGGGTCCGCGTGCGCACCGAGCGGCTGGTGTCGTTCACCCAGCGCGCGATCGCCGCGATCCGGTACGAGGTCGAGCCGCTCGACGAGGACCTGCAGCTGGTCGTCCAGTCCGACCTGCTGGCCAACGAGCCGATCGAATCCGACACCAGCGACCCGCGGGTGGCCGCGGCGCTGGAGGCACCGCTGGTGAGTGAGTTCCACCGCGCGTCGGAGTACAACGCCGTGCTGGTGCACCGGACCCGCCGGTCCGGGCTGCGGATGGCCGCGGCGATGGACCACAAGATCGAGGTGGACGACGGGATCCGCGCCCGCATCCACGCCGAGGAGGACCTCGCGCGGCTGACCGTCGCGGTCGACGTGCCCAAGGGCGGCCGGCTGCGGATCACCAAGTTCCTCGCCTACGGCTGGTCCGCGCAGCGCTCGGTGCCGGCACTGCGCTCGCAGGTCGAGGCGGCGCTGGCCGGTGCCCGCCAGACCGGCTGGAAGGGCCTGCTCACCGAGCAGCGCGAGTTCCTGGACGACTACTGGACCACGTCGGACATCGAGATCGAGGGCGATCCGGAACTGCAGCAGGCCGTCCGCTTCGCCCTCTTCCACATCCTGCAGGCCGGGGCCCGCGGCGAGAGCCGCGCGATCGCCGGCAAGGGGCTGACCGGGCCCGGCTACGACGGGCACGCCTTCTGGGACACCGAATCCTTCGTCCTGCCGGTGCTGACCTACACCATCCCGGACGCGGCGCGCGACGCCCTGCGCTGGCGTCACTCCACAATGGACAAAGCGCGGGAACGCGCGCACCAGCTGGGGTTGCGCGGCGCGGCGTTCCCGTGGCGGTCGATCAACGGCGCCGAGTGCTCGGCGTACTGGCCGGCGGGCACGGCGGCGTTCCACGTCAGCGCGGACATCGCCGACGCGGTCGTGCGCTACCTCAACGCGACCGGCGACGAGGAGTTCGAACGCGACTACGGCACCGAGCTGCTGCTGGAAACCGCGCGGCTGTGGGCGTCGCTGGGCCACCACGACCGGCACGGCGCGTTCCGCATCGACGGCGTCACCGGGCCGGACGAGTACTCGGCGGTGGCGGACAACAACGTCTACACGAACCTGATGGCGCGCCGGAACCTGCAGGCGGCGGCCGAGTCGTGCGAGCGGCACGCGGGCGTGGCCGCGCGGTTCGGCGTCGACACCGTCGAGCTGGACTCCTGGCGCGCGGCCGCGGCGGCGATGTTCCTGCCCTACGACGAAGAACTGGGCGTGCACCCGCAGTCGGAGGGCTTCCTCGACCACGACGAGTGGGACTACGAGGGCACCGACCAGGCGCACTACCCGCTGCTGCTGCACTTCCCGTACTTCGACCTCTACCGCAAGCAGGTCGTCAAGCAGGCGGACCTGGTGCTGGCGCTGCACCTGTGCGGCGATTCCTTCAGCGCGGAGGAGAAAGCCCGCAACTTCGCCTACTACGAAGCACGGACCGTGCGCGATTCTTCGCTGTCGGCGGGGACGCAGGCGGTCATCGCGGCCGAGGTGGGGCACCTGGAGCTGGCCTACGACTACCTCGCCGAAGCCGCGCTGACCGACCTGCACGACGTCCACAACAACGTGCGCAACGGCCTGCACATGGCGTCCCTGGCCGGGGCGTGGCAGGGCGCGGTGGCCGGGTTCGGCGGCCTGCGCGACCACGGCGGGACGCTGGCCTTCGCGCCGCGGCTGCCCCCGCAGCTGGGGCGGATCACCTTCCGCCTGATGTTCCGGGGCACCCGGTTTCAGGTCGAGATCGACCCCGACCAGGCCACGTACCACGTCATCGCCGGTCCACCGCTGGAAGTGCTGCACCACGGCGAGCGCATCACCGTCACGGCGGAGCCGCGGCGGTACGCGGTCCCGAAGGTCGACCCCGGCACACCGCCGAAGCAGCCTCCCGGCCGCGCGCCGATGCGGCGCGACTCGGAGGCGGTGCGTCAGTACGCGGAGCCGGCGAACCCGATCACCGAGGAAGGTCGCTAGCGGCCTCGCGTGCGGGTGGGGCCGGGACTTCCTCGGTCCCACCCGGGCTCACGTCCGGATCCGGTGCGGTCGGCACGTCGTGGGTCAGCTTGCCGGGGGTCGGGAGCTTCGGGAGCTCTTCGTCTTCTTCGTCGCGGCCGTGGCGGCGCTGCTGCTCGCTCATGCCTTCCGGAATACCCGGTTTTCCCGGCGACGGCCAGCGGGATCAGGCCGCGCGCTTGCCCGCCGCGGCCCGCGCCTTGTCCTGCAGGGTGAGCAGCAGGCCGTCGCGGGTCGACCAGGGGCAGATCGTCACCTTGCCGCCGGCGACGGTCAGCAGGGCTTCCGCGACGATCGCGCCGGCCAGCGCCTGGTGGGCGCGGCTGCGCGAGATGCCCGGCAGTTCCGCCCGCTTCGACGGCGGCAGCGCGGCGAGCCGCGGGATCCACGCCCGGAGGTCGCCGAGGCGCAGTTCCTTGCACTTGCCGGGGCGGGCGCCGGCCAGCCGCGCGAGCTGCTGGAGCACCTTCGAGCAGCCGACCACCCGCGGGTCGTCGACGTCGGCGGCGCCGAGCGTGGTGGTCACGACGTCGAGGGCGTGCGCGCGCAGGGCCTTGACCTGCTTGTTCGACACGCGCTCGGACGGCAGCCAGTCCCGCGTCATCGAGCGGGCGCCCAGCGGCAGCGAGCGCGCGAACGTGGCTTTTTCGCCGGAGCCGGCGGCCAGTTCGACCGTGCCGCCGCCGATGTCGAGCACGAGCATCGGCCCGGGCTCGGCGTCGTACCAGCGGCGGGCGGCGAGGTAGGTCAGTTCGGCCTCGCAACGGCCGGAGAGGAACCGCAGTTCGACCCCGGTTTCGCCGGCGACGTGCCGGACGACGTCCGCCGCGTTGGCCGCGTCCCGGATCGAGGACGTGGCCAGGGGGTAGACGTCGCTGACGCCGTGGCGGTACGCCGTGGTCATGCCGGCCGCGACGGCGGCCGTGACGGCCTCGATGCCGCGATCGGAGAGGCGGCCGCGGACGTCGAGCTCGCGGTCCAGGCGCAGCCGCGTCTGGTGGTTGACCACCGGCTCGCGGGGTGAGCCGTCCACCGGCACCACCACGAGCCGGGCGCTGAACGAACCGACGTCCAGCACGCCCACCGCGGGCTCTTCTCTTTTTCGCACTGCTCGGCGCACCTCACTTCCGCCTGCTGAATATCCCCAGTCCGGCCGCTCGAAACCAGCAATGATGTCCGATCTCACGGCTCGCCGCCGGGCATTTCCGGTATTGAGGCCCTCCGGGCGTGCCTTCCTGACGCGAAGGTCACAGTGAGATAACCCGATCGAGTGAACTACGGTGCAACCGGACACGATTCGGTAACGCCCGTGTGCGCACGGCGATTAATCGGACATCGGAACCGGCGTAGAGCAGGGGAAAGAGATGCAACGGCCCGAGCGGCTCGTGCGGCCGGCCGCGGTCGTGCTCGCGGTCGTGGCGGGGCTCGGCTGCGTCCTGCTCGGGGTGACCTCGGTGCTGTCCCCGGCGCCCGCGATCGCCCCGGCGGCGGATCGTCCCCCGGTGGCCGGAGCTCCGCCGGTCACGGTGCTGATCCCGGCACTGGGCCTGACGCCGGCTCCCGTGATCGCGCTCGGTCACGTCGACGGGCGCCGCGAGCAGCCGGGAACCGCGTTGGGGGTCGGCTGGTTCGCCGACGGGCCGGTGCCGGGAGCGCCCGGGGTGGCGGTGTTGTCCGCGCACGCGAGTTTCGGGTACTCGGCGGGCGCGTTCGCGCGCCTGGGCAAGCTCTCGCCGGGAGCGGTGATCACGGTGCGTGACGCTCGAGGGCAGGAGGCGCGCTTCACGGTTCGGCGGACGGCGGTGTTCCCCGCGGATGAGCCGGACGGGGCGCTGGTGGCGCCGGACGGGGCGGGGCCGGAGCTGCGGCTGATCACCAGCGACGGAACGTATGACGGCGCGGGGCTCGGCGAGACGCGGGTTGCGGTTTACGCGTCCCCGGCCTGACGCGCGGTGGGTCGTGAATGACTCTTTCCTGCGTGGGACCGCAAGGAAAGAGTCATTCACGGCGCGGCGAGGTCAGCCGATCAGCTCACGCAGCTGCGACACCGCCGCCACCCGGCCCTCACGGCCCGGCTGCAGCGGGTTCACCACCAGCGTCGTCGCACCCGCCTCGGCGAAGGCCGCCACGCGCTCCTTCACGTACCCCGCCGGGCCGACCAGGGAGATCGCGCGCAGCAGCTCGAGCGGAACCGCCGCCGCCGCTTCTTCCTTCTTGCCGTCCAGGTACAGGTCCTGGATCAGCTTCGCCTCGGCCTCGTAGCCGTAGCGGCAGGCCAGGTCGTTGTAGAAGTTCTTGCCGCGCGCACCCATGCCGCCGATGTACAGGGCCAGCACCGGCCGGACGTGGTCGAGGAGCGGCTCGACGTCGTCGCCGATGGCCAGGGCCACCGTGACGAACGTGTCCAGCTCGCCCAGTGCCGCGTCGCGCTTGGCCTTGCCTTCGGCGAGGGACGCGCCCCAGACGTCGGCCGCCTTCTCGGGGTGGAAGAAGATCGGCTGCCAGCCCTCGGCGATCTCGGCCGTCAGCGCGACGTTCTTCGGCCCGATCGAGGCCAGCAGCACCGGGATCCGCTCGCGGACCGGGTGGTTGATCAGCTTGAGCGGCTTGCCGAGCCCGGTGCCCTGCTCGGGCGGCAGCGGGATCGTGTAGTGCTTGCCCTCGTGCACCACGCGCTCGCGGCGCCACACCTGGCGGCAGACGTCGACGATCTCGCGCGTGCGGCCCAGCGGCGCGTCGTACTTCACGCCGTGGAACCCTTCGATGACCTGAGGGCCGGACGCCCCGAGCCCGAGGATGAACCGCCCGTCGGAGACGAAGTCGAGGCCCGCCGCGGTCATCGCGGTCAGCGTCGGCGTGCGGGTGTAGATCTGGAAGATGCCGGACGCCAGCTGGACGCGCTCGGTCTTCGCGGCCAGGTAGCCGAGCTGGCTGACCGCGTCGAACGAGTACGCCTCCGGCACGAAGACGACGTCGAGGCCGGCCTTCTCCAGTTCGACGACGTCGGCGACGCTTTCGGCGAAGCCTCCGGAGTAGCTGATCCCGGTCCCGATCTTCATGGGCGTCCTCCCGTGGTGAGCAAGCGCTTAGTCGCAGGTCATTATGCGCGCTGCCCGGCTCCGGCCGGTATGGGCACCGCCACTATCCGCCCGCGACCACCGTCCCCCGCACGTCGCCGAAGCCGATGCGCGTGCCGCCCGGGCCGGGAGCGGTCGCGCTGATCACCACCTCGTCGCCGTCCTCGAGGAACGTGCGCGTCACGCCGCCCGGCAGCTCGAGGGGCTCCTGGCCGCCCCAGGACAGCTCCAGGAACGAACCCCGCTGGTCGCGCTCGGGGCCGGTCACCGTGCCGGAGGCGTAGAGGTCGCCCGTGCGCAGGCTCGCGCCGTTGACCGTCATGTGCGCCAGCTGCTGCGGAGCCGTCCAGTACTGGGTCGCGAACGGCGGGCTCGACACCAGGTGACCGTTGAGCCGGATCTCCAGGGCCAGGTCCAGCCCCCATTTTTCGGAGGTCCGGAGGTATTCGAACGGCTCCGGGTCCTGCGGCGGGCCGTCGACGCGCGCGTGCTCCAGCGCGGCCAGCGGGACGATCCACGGCGACACCGACGTCGCGAACGACTTGCCGAGGAACGGGCCCAGCGGCTGGTACTCCCAGGCCTGGATGTCCCGCGCCGACCAGTCGTTGACGAGGCAGACGCCGAACACGTGGTCCGCGAAGTCCGCTGTGGACACCCGGGTGCCCGCAGCGGACGGAGTACCGACGACGAAGCCGACCTCCGCCTCGATGTCCAGCCGCTGCGAGGGGCCGAACGAAGGGGCATCGGCGTTGCGGGGCTTGCGCTGCCCGTGCGGCCGGACGACCGGCGTGCCCGAGGTGACGACGGTGCCGGCCCGGCCGTGGTAGCCGATCGGCAGGTGCTTCCAGTTGGGCGGAAGCTCGGTCGCGTCCGGGCGGAAGATCTTGCCGGCGTTGAGGGCGTGGTGCTCGCTGGAGTAGAAGTCGACGTAGTCGGCGACCTCGACGGCGAGGTGCGTGGTGACCTCGGCCAGCGGCACGAGGTGCGGCCGGAGCTGGTCGGCGTAGCGGGGTTCGGTCAGCCATTCGGTGAGGCTCGAGCGGACTTCGCGCCAGGTGGCGGGCCCGGCGGCCAGCAGCGGGTTGAGGACACCGGCGGTGAGCAGCGGCGCAAAGGCGGCGGCCGTTTCGGCGGCCGCGGCGGTCAGGTCGAGCACCTGATTGCCGACGGGCACGCCGACCCGCCGCGCGGGTGCCCCGCCGACGGAGAAGACACCGTAGGGCAGGTTGTCCAGGCCGAAGGGGCTGTCTTCGGCAAGCTCGAGCCAGGTCACGTCAACTCCTCATCCGAGGCGGCTCGCACCGCCGAGTAATCGCCCACGATCACGCGGGGCTTCGGGTCGGCGGCGCCGCCGGACGGGGCGGCCGCCACGATCGAGCATCGCCGTGGGCGGCCCGCGGCGCCGGCCAGGTCCGCGGCGGTCGGGCTCACCCTCGGGCAAGCCACGCCTGCCGTCGCCATCACTGCCCGCCTTCCGCGGCAGGCACCGCCAGGACCGGTCGCGAGGCAGCACGGCCAGGCCGCTCGGCCCGCCAGGGCGGCCGCCACGGCACTCCGCCTCGGGCCGTCCTTGCCGCCAGCCGGCCGCCACCGCGCTCCGCCTCGGGCCGCTGGGCCGCGCCGGCGGCGGCCAGCACGCCCCGCCTTGGGCGGCCCGCACCGGCAACCAAGCCGGCCGCCGTCAGGTGGGGCTGGGCTCGGCGGTGGGGGCCGCCGGCTGTTGTCACCTGGGGGCCTTTGCGGTGCGGGTGGCCACCCAGTTCGCCACCACGTCCGCCAGGACCGGGAGGGGCAGGGTTCCGCTGCCCAGGACCGTGTCGTGGAACTCGCGGATGTCGAACCGGTCGCCCAGTGCGCTCTCGGCCTCCGCTCGCAGGCGCTCGATCTCCAGGCGGCCCACCATGTAGCTGAGGGCCTGGCCCGGGAGGCCCGCGTAGCGGTCGATCTCCGCCTCGATCTCGATCCGGGCCATCGGCGTGTTCTCCACCAGGTAGTCCACCGCCTGCCGGCGGCTCCAGCCCAGGGCGTGCAGGCCCGTGTCCACCACCAGCCGGGCGGCGCGCATCGAGTCCTGGGTGAGCAAGCCGAGCCGGGACGTGCTGTCCGAGTACAGGCCCATTTCGTCCGCCAGGCGCTCGGCGTACAGGCCCCAGCCTTCGCAGAACGCGTTGAACATGCCGATCCGGCGCAGCATCGGCACGTCGGTCACCTGCTGGGCCAACGTCAGCTGGAAGTGGTGGCCCGGCACCGCTTCGTGGAACGCCACGGACTCGCTCAGCGTCCGCTGCCGCTGGTCCGCGTCGCGCGTGTTCGCGTAGTACGTGCCCGGCCGGGCACCGTCCAGTGACGGCTCGATGTAGTAGGCGATCGAGCCGCTTTCGGCTTCCGCCTCGGGCACCGGGGCCACCTGGCACTTCTGCTCCGGCACCCGCGAGAACCACTGGGGCGCCGCGGCTTCCGCCCGGCTGATCGTCGCGCGGGCGGATTCCAGCAGCTCGTCGCCGTCGCGCCAGCGCAGGGCCGGGTCCGTGCGGATGCGGTCGAAGATCTCCGCGAGCTCGGTCGTGCCGAACAGCTCCGCGCCCAGCTCGCGGTACTCCGCCGCCAGCCGCTCGATGATCGCCCGGCCCGTGTCGTGCAGGTCCTGCGGGGTGCGCTCGGTCGTCGTCTCGGCGCGGATCAGGGCCGCGTAGCGCTCCGGGCCGCCCGGGAGGTCGCCGATCCCCGGCGAGGTCTCCGGGCGGGACACCGGGACGACCTCGTCGGCCAGGAAGTCCCGGTACCGGCGGTACGCCGGCCGCACCACTTCGGCCAGCAACCGGTCGCGCTCGGCCTCGAGGCCGCGGACCGGCACCTTCAGCGGATCCGTGTCCGGGGCGGCGAGGTACCGCTCGACGTACCCGACGCCGATGCGCGCCAGGAACTCCGGCGGCGTCAGCCCCTCGGCGAGCGCGGCCCGCTGCCGCTCGATCACCTGGTCCAGGTACGTCCCGATCGCGGCGAGCCGGCTCAGGTAGCCGCGTGCCTTGACGTCGTCGTCGAGGATCGTCTGCGGCAGTTGCATCAGCAGCCTGAGGGCCGGCGCGTCCAGCCCGTCGCTCACCGCGATGTCGGCCCGCCCCGAGTCGAGCACGTCGATCTGGGTGCGGGCCTGCCAGATCACGACGTCCCGGGTGACCCGCTCGGCCGGGGTCAGCGCCGCCGCGTCGATCGCCTCGGCGCGCGCGATGACACCGGTGAGCCCGGCGCGGAACCGGGCAGCGGCTTCGGCGGTCTGGTCGGCGAGCTTGTCGTGCGTGCCCGGCAGGCCGTACAGCGACGGGAACAGCGGCTCCGCCTCGAACATCAGCTCCAGGCACTCGTCGGCGAGCTTCTCGGGCGTGTCGCGGTGCTGGGCCACCCACTCGGCGACCACGCCGGCCAGCACCGGCAGCGGCAGGGTTCCGCTGCCCAGCACGACGTCGTGGAACTCGCGGATGTCGAACGCCTCGCCCAGCGCCTGCTCGGCCTCGGCGCGCAGCCGCTGGATCTCCAGCCGCCCCACCATGTAGCCCAGCGCCTGGCCCGGATCGGCCGCGTACCGGTCGATCTCCGCCTCGATCTCCAGCCGCGCCATCGGCGTGTGCTCGGCGAGGTAGTCGACCGCCTGCTGCCGGCTCCACCCGAGTGCGTGCAGGCCCGTGTCGACGACCAGCCGCCCGGCCCGCATCGAGTCCTGCGTCAGCATGCCCAGCCGCGACACGTCGTCGGAGTACAGGCCCATCTCGTCCGCGAGCCGCTCGGCGTAGAGGCCCCAGCCCTCCCCGTAGGAGTTGACGTGCACGATCCGGCGCAGCAGCGGCAGGCCGGTGAGGTCCTGGGCCAGGCACAGCTGGAAGTGGTGCCCCGGCACGGCTTCGTGGAACGCGATCGCCTCGCTGGTGAACCGCGGCCGCTTCTCCGCCTCGTGCGTGTTCGCGTAGTAGACACCCGGACGCGTCCCGTCGAGCGACGGCCGCAGGTAGTACGCGATCGTGCCGCTGGAGGCTTCGGCCGCCGGCACCGGCGCCACCTGGCACTTCTGCTCCGGCACCCGCGAGAACCACTGCCCGGCCACGGCTTCCGCGCGCGTGATGGCGGCCCGGGCTCCGGCCAGCAGCTCCTCGCCGTCCTTCCAGCGCAGCGCCGGGTCGGTCCGGATCCGGTCGAAGATCTCCCCGAGGTCCGTGGTGCCGAACAGCTTCCCGCCCAGCTCGCGGTACTCCTCCGCGAGCTTCCCGATCAGCGCCAGGCCGGTCTCGTGCAGCTCCTGCGCCGTCCGGTCGGTGGTCGTTTCGACGCGGATCAGCGCGGCGTACCGCTCCGGCCCGCCCGGCAGGGCGCCGATGCCCGGCGACGTCTCGGGCCGGGCCACCGGCGCGAGCTCGTCGGCCAGGAACGCGCGATACCGCGCATACGCGGGCCGGACGACCTCCGCGAGCAGGCGGTCGCGCTCGGCTTCGAAGCCCTCGAGCGCGTACGGCGGTGTCACCCGCAGCGGGTCGCTCTCCGGCGCGGCGAGGTAGCGGTCGACGTACTCGACGCCGATGCGCACCAAAAAGTCCGGCGGGACCAGCCCTTCGGCCGCCGCGGCGCGCTGCCGGTCGATCAGCGCGTCGAGGTAGCCGCCCAGGCCCGCCAGCCGGCTCAGGTAGCCGCGGACCTTCGGCTCGTCGTCCAGCACCGTCTGCGGCAGGTAGAGCAGCAGCTGCAGCGCGGGCGCGCCGAGCCCGTCGCTGACCGAGATGTCGGCGCGGCCGGAGTCGATCTCGTCGATGGCCGCTTTCGCCTGGGAGAGCACGACTTCCCGGGTGACGCGCTCGACGGCGGGCAGCCCGGTGGGGTCGACGGCTTCGGCGCGCTCGGCGATCGCGAGGTAGCCCGCGCGAAGCCGGGCCGCCTCCTCCGCGCTCGGATCGGGCAGCCGGTCGTGGTCGCCGGGCAGGCCGAACACCGACGGGTACAGCGGCTGCCGTTCGAAGTCCAGCGCGACCAGCTCGTCGGCCAGCCGATCGGGCGTGTCGAGCCGCTCGGCCACCCAGTCCTCGACCACCTTCGCCAGCGCCGAGAGCGGCAGCATGCCGTGGCCCAGCACGACTTCGTGGAAGCCGCGGATGTCGAAGCGCTCGCCCAGCGCCTGCTCGGCTTCGGCACGCAGCCGCTGGATCTCCAGCCGCCCCACCATGTAGCCCAGGGCCTGCCCCGGCCAGCCGATGTACCGGTCGATCTCCGCTTCGATCTCCAGCTGGGCCATCGGCGTGTTTTCGACCAGGAAGTCGATGGCCTGCTGCCGGCTCCAGCCCAGCGCGTGCAGCCCGGTGTCGACGACCAGCCGGCCCGCCCGCATCGAGTCCTGCGTCAGCATGCCCAGCCGCGAGACGTCGTCGGAGTACAGGCCCATCTCGTCCGCCAGCCGCTCGGCGTAGAGGCCCCAGCCTTCGGCGTAGGCGTTGAACATGCCGATCCGCCGCAGCAGCGGCAGGTCCCCCAGTTCCTGGGCCAGGCTGAGCTGGAAGTGGTGCCCCGGCACGGCTTCGTGGAACGCGATCGCCTCGCTGGTGAACCGCGGCCGCTTCTCCGCCTCGTGCGTGTTCGCGTAGTACGTGCCAGGGCGTGTCCCGTCCAGCGACGGCTGGAGGTAGTACGCGATCGTGCCGCTCGCCGCGTCGGCCTCCGGCACCGGCGCGACCTCGCACTTCTCGGCCGGGATGCGCGAGAACCACCGCGGTGCGACGGCTTCGGCGCGGGCGATCGCGTCCCGGGCCGCGGCCAGCAGCTCCTCGCCGTCCCGCCAGCGCAACGCCGGATCGGTGCGCAGGCGCTCGAAGATCTCGGCGAGCTCGGTGGTGCCGAACACCTTCGCGCCCAGCTCGCGGTACTCCTCCGCGAGCTTCCCGATCAGCGCCAGCCCGGTCTCGTGCAGCTCCTGCGCCGTGCGCTCGGTGGTCGTCTCCGCGCGGATCAGCGCGGCGTACCGCTCGGCCCCGCCCGGCACGTGGGAGATGCCCGGGGCGGTGTCGGGCCGCCCGACCGGCTCGACCTCCGTTCGCAGGAAGTCCCGGTACCGCGCGTAGGCCGGGTGGACGACCTCGGCGAGCAGGCGATCGCGCTCGACGTCGAAGCCCTCGACGGCCGCGGTCGTGCCCACCTTCAGCGGGTCCGTGTCCGCCGCGGCCAGGTAGCGGCCGATGTACTCGATGCCGACGCGGGCCAGGTACGCCGGTGGCACCAGGCCTTCGGCGAGGCTCGCGCGCTGCCGCTCGGTCAACTCGGCGAGGAACGGCTCGATCGCGGCGAGCCGGGCGAGGTAGCCGCGCGCCTTCTTCTCGTCGTCCAGCTTGTAGTACGGCAGGTACATCAGCAGCCCGAGGGCGGGCGACGTGAGCCCGTCGCTGACCGCGAGATCGGCGGACCGCGCGCCGAGCCGGTCGGCCTCGACCTCGGCGGACGCGATCACGACCTCGCGGGTGACGGCTTCCTCCGGCGTCAGGCCGTCGGTGGCCAGCGCCCGCGCCCGGGCCGCGAGGGCGCGGTACCCGGTCCGGAAGCGCTCCTGCGCCGCCCGCGTCTGGTCACCGAGCCGGTCGTGGTCGCCGGGCAGGCCGAGGACCGACGGGTGCAGCGGCTCCTGCTCGAACGACAGCTCGACCAGCTCGCTCGCCAGGCCGTCGACGGTGTCACCGTGCCCGGCCACCCACTCGTCGACGACGGAGGCCAGCACCGACAGCGGCAGCTGGCCGCCGGCCAGCACGAGGTCGTGGAACGCGCGGACGTCGAACCGCGAGCCGAGCCGCTGCGACGCGCGGGCCCGGGCGCGCTGGATCTCCAGCCGCCCCACCATGTACCCGAGCGCCTGACCCGGCCAGGCGATGTAGCGGTCGACCTCGGATTCGATCTCCAGCGGCGCCATCGGCGTGTGCTCGGCCAGGTAGCCGACCGCCTGCTGCCGGCTCCAGCCCAGCGCGTGCAGCCCGGTGTCGACGACCAGCCGGCCCGCCCGCACCGAGTCGCCGGCCAGCATGCCGAGCCGGGCGATGTCGTCGGAGTAGAGCCCCATTTCCTCGGCGAGGCGCTCGCTGTAGAGCCCCCAGCCCTCGACGTACGCGTTGAACATGCCGATGCGGCGCAGCAGCGGCAGCTCGGTGAGCCCCTGCGCGATGCTGATCTGGAAGTGGTGGCCCGGCACGGCTTCGTGGAACGCGGTCGTCTCGGCCATGTGCCGGAACCGCTCGGTGGCTTCGTGGGTGTTCGCGAAGTAGATGCCCGGCCGGGAACCGTCGGCGGCCGCGCGCAGGTAGTACGCCGCGGGCGCGCCGGGGGCGACCTCGGCCGGCACCGCTTCGACCGTGCACTGCTGCTCCGGGATCCGGCCGAACCACTTCGGGGCTTCCGCGGCCGCCCGGGCGACGGCCGTGCGGGCGGTCTCCAGCAGCTCGTCGGCACTGCGCCAGCGCAGCTCCGGATCGGTGCGCAGGCGCTCGAAGATCGCGGCCAGGTCGTCGGTGCCGAACACCTTGAGCCCCAGCTCGCGGTACTCGACGGCGAGCGCCTCGATCGTGTCGAGGCCGATCCGGTGCAGCTCTTCCGGGGTGAGCCCGGTGGTCGTGTGCATCCGCGCCAAGCGGACGTAGGTCTCCCCACCGCCGGGCAGCCACGACACGCCGGGCCGGTCCGCGGGCCGTCCGTGCGGCTTGACCTCGGTGATCAGGAAGTCGCGGTACTCGGCGAAGGCCGGCCGGACGACGTCGGCGAGCAGCTCCTCCCGCCGCCGCTCGAACTCCTCGTCCGGGGCGGGCTGGCGGCGCAGCGGATCGGCGGCCGGGTCGGCGAGGTAGCGGTCGAGGTGCGCGACCGCGGCGTCGACCAGGTGGGCCACCGGGAGCAGGCCGTCGGCGATGCCCTCGGCGTGCCGCCGCGCGGCCTGGCGCAGGTACCCGGGGATCGCGGCGAGCCGGCCGAGCTGGGCCTCCGCGGCCTCGCCCGCAGTCACCGTCGTCATCGGCAGGGCCATCAGCAGGCCCGCCGCGGGCCCGATGGACAGGTCGGTGACCGCGAATTCGGCCAGCCGGCTGTCGATCGAGGCGATCCGGTTCTCGGCCGTGGTGATCAGCACCTCGCGGGTGACCCGGTCCTCGGCGTCCGCGGTCTCCAGCGCGCGGGCCCGCTCGAGGAACGCCACGAGCCGGGCGCGGAACGCCCGCTCGGCTTCGGCCGACAGGTCCGCCAGGCCGGGCTCCGCCGGGCGGATGCCCAGCAGGGCCGGCGTCAGCGGATCGGCGGCGAACAGCGCTTCGACGAACTCGTCGGCGAGTTCGGTGACCGCGGTCATGGCAGGACCCCCAGCTTCGGCTGATGTGCTCCCGGCCGACCCTAACGGAGATCACCGACAGGAACGGCGGGCCGTTCGCCCGGGGCGGACGGCCTGCGGCACCGCCGATCGGCCAGGCGGTAGCGTTCTTCGGGTGGCCGTGACCGATCCCGTGGATACCCGCCTGCTCGCCGCGCTCGCCGACCTCGGCAAGGCGGCGGTGCACGAGCTGGCGGCCAAGGTCGGCATGGACCCCCGCGAGGTCGCCTACCGGCTGGTCGCCCTCTCCGGCAGCGGGCTTCCCCTGCTCGTCGGCGTCGAAAGCGACCCGAACGGCCTCCGCGCGGCCATCGCCGGCTCGCCGCCGTCGTGGGCGAACCGGCCGCCGCAGCAGCAGTTCCCGCCGCCGCCTTCGCAGCCCGTGCCGCAGCAGCCGCAGCCGCCCGGCCCGCCGATGCCCCCGCCGGTCCAGGGGACGCCTTCGGGGCCGTACACCGTGCAGGGCGCCCCTTCCGGGCCGTACACCGTCCAGGGCGCGCCATCCGGGCCCTACAACGTCCAAGGCGCGCCCTCGGGGCCCTACAACGTCCAGGGCACGCCGTCCGGGCCGCACCACGTGCAGGGGACGCCGTCCGGCCGCTACCCGGGCCCGCCGCCCCAGCAACCGCAGCCGCCGCGCCCGCCCCGGCCGTTCACGCCGCCGCCCGTGCCGCTCGACCCGGCCGTGAGCACCTGGGGCGTGCCGCAGACCGCGTCGTGGGCCCGCGGCGACGAGCCCGCCCGGCCGAGTGGGCCCGCGGCCGGCCGGCAGGGCAGGCTCGGCGAGGTCATGGAGACCCAGGGCCTGGAGGGCGAGCAGCTGTCGGTGCAGCTCCTCGAGGTCCAGGACCCGGCCGACTACCTGTTCAGCGCGGCCGGCTACCGCCTGGAGGAGGGCGAGCGCGCGGTGGTGGTGCACACCGAGATCACCAACCGCGGGTCGATCCCGTTCGCGTCGCTGCCGGACAACTACCTCGAGCTGCTCGCCGCCGACGGCCAGGCGATCGGCAAGGCGCCGGTGTCGCTGACGTCCCGGCCACCGCACAAGATCGGCGTCAAACCGGGCGAAACGCTGGGCGGCCACACGGTGTACGTCCTCCCGGACGCCACCCGCGTGGTCTCGGTGCGCTGGAGCCCGCGGCCGGAGCCGGACGAGCGCACGCTCACCTGGTCGATCGAGGACTAGTAGCTTTCGTCGCGCAGGATCTCGAGGGCCTTCGCGAGGTCGTCCGGGTACTCCGACTCGAACTCGACCCAGCGGCCGTCCGCGGGGTGGGCGAATCCCAGGGTCTTCGCGTGCAGCCACTGCCGGCTCAGGCCGAGGTGGCGGGCCAGGACCGGGTCGGCGCCGTAGGTCAGGTCGCCGACGCAGGGGTGCCGCAGCGCCGAGAAGTGGACGCGGATCTGGTGCGTCCGCCCGGTTTCGAGCTTGATGTGCGCGAGCGACGCCGCCCGGAACGCCTCGACGACCTCGTAGTGCGTCACGCTCGGGCGGCCGCCCTGGACCACCGCGAACTTGTAGTCGTGGCGCGGGTGGCGGTCGATCGGCGCGTCGATCGTGCCGCGCGTCGGGTCCGGGTGGCCCTGGACGATCGCGTGGTAGCCCTTGTCGACCGTGCGCTCCTTGAACGCGCGCTTGAGCACGGTGTAGGCGTGCTCGCTCTTGGCCACCACCATCACGCCGGTGGTGCCCGCGTCGAGCCGGTGGACCACGCCCTGGCGCTCGGCCGCGCCCGAGGTCGCGATGCGCAGGCCGGCCGCGGCGAGGCCGCCGACGACGGTCGGGCCGGTCCAGCCCGGGCTCGGGTGCACCGCGACGCCGACCGGCTTCGAGATCACGACGATGTCGTCGTCGTCGTGCAGGATCTGCATGCCCGCGACCGGCTCCGCGACGACCTCGACCGGGTTCGCCGGCTCCGGCAGGGTGATTTCCAGCAGGCCGCCGCCGGAAAGCCGGTCGGACTTGCCCGCGGGACGGCCGTCGAGCAGCACGTCCCCGGCCTCGGCGAGCTCGGCGACGACCGTGCGGGACAGCCCGAGCAGCTTGGCGAGGCCGGCGTCGACCCGCATCCCGTCGAGCCCGTCGGGCACCGGGAGCATCCGCGAGTTCACGCCTGCTCCTCCTGCTGGTCCTGCTTCTTCTTGTCCTTGGTCGACGTGCCGTCGTAGTCCTTGCCCAGCAGCGACAGCAGGACGATCAGGGCGCCGCCGACGCAGATCGCGGAGTCGGCGATGTTGAAGATCGCGAAGCCCTTGCCGTTGGGGGCGAAGGCCGAGATGAAGTCGACGACGTGGCCCTGCAGCCCGCCGGGCGCGCGGAAGATGCGGTCGGTCAGGTTGCCGGTGGCGCCGGCGAGCACCAGGCCGAGGCCGATCGCCCAGCCGATCGAGCGCAGCCGCCGCGACAGCCAGATGATCGCGATGACCACGGCGAGCGCGACCAGGGCGAGCACCCACGTCATGCCGGTGGCCATCGAGAACGCGGCACCGGGGTTGCGGATCACCTGCAGGTAGATCAGCCCGCCGAGGATCTTGACCGGCTCCTTGCCCTCCAGGTTGGCCACGACCAGGTTCTTCGTCACCAGGTCGATCGCCCAGAACACGACGGCGACCGCGAAGACCCAGCCGACCCGCCGCTTCGGCAGCAGCGGCTTCGCCGGGACCTCCGGGTTCTCGGGCGCGTCGGCGGCCGGATCGGGCACCGCATCGGCGGGCGCGGCGGTGTCGGGTTCGGAGTGGCTGGGCTCGGTGCTCACCGGTCCATTGTCCACGGCCCGGGTCAGGCGGCGGCGGGCCCGTCCGGACGCGGCCGCAGGAGCACGGCGAACGCGGCCGCGAGCAGGACGCCCGCCGCGGCGAGCGCACCGGCGGCCGGGGGCAGGAACACGGTCGCGACCAGCGTGAACACCCCGGCGACGGCGAGCAGGAACCAGCTGCGTTCGTAACCGGCCAGCAGCACCAGGCCGAGCGCCGCCAGCAGGGCGCCGCGGACGTCGGCGCCCAGGCGGAACTCGAGGGCGCCGACCAGGTCGAGCAGCGGGACGGCGGCCACCGCCCCGAGCGTGCCGAGCAGGAACCGGGCCGGCCGCGGCGGCCGCAGCTGCCACCAGTACCAGGCGGCCACGGCGAGCACCACGCAGACGAGACCGGCGAGCCAGCCGAGCCTGGCCGAGGGCGCCCCGGCGACCGCGACGGCGGTCGCCACTCCGTGCAAGACGTTCCCGTCCGGATAGCCGGTGCCGCCGACCCCGCCGGTGCCGAAGCCGTAGAGGCGTTGGGACGGCTGGTACACCTGCGCGGCTTCGATGTCGGCCGGGACCACTTCGACGGCCACCATCACCAGCAGCGCGAACCCCAGCGCCGCCAGCGGGAACCAGGACTGCCGTGAACTCCCCATCGCCTCAGGGTATCGAGCGCGGGGTTCCCCGCAGCAGGGCGATGAAGGCGGCGGCCAGCAGGATCAGCGCCGAGATCAGCACGCCCGCCATGTCCGCCGAGAGCACCACGGCGACCAGGGCGAACGCGGCCGTCGTCACCAGGACGAAGCGGCTGCGCTCGTAGGCGGCGAGGATGAGCAGGCCCAGCGTGGCCAGGAGGGGGCCGCGCAGGTTGTCGTCGAGCCGGAACTGCCAGGACCCGACCAGGTCGAGCAGCGGGACGGCGAGCAGCGCGCCCACCGTGCCCAGGACGAACCACCCGGTGCGGACCGGCCGCGACGCGACCGCGTACCAGACGGCCGTGCCGACGAGCACCACGCCGAGCGCGACCAGCCACGCCGGCCCGTCGGGCAGTTCCCGGCCGTGCGCGAAGAACTCGTCCTGGGTCAGGAATTGCGCGTAGCCGTAGGTCGGGCCGGTCGGGACCACCGGGTGGAGGAGGAGGTTCGCGGACTCGGCTTCGGCGCCGCTGCGGCGGGCCAGCAGTTCCGCCGCAGCCACGCCGACCTCGGCGAACCCCAGCAGTGCCAGCGGAAACCAGAAACGCGGCCCTCTCCCCATCGGCCCAGGCTAGCGCTCAGCAGAAGGGCGGCAGCTCCCGCGGGTCGCCGACCGGCGCCCAGCGGCCGTCCACCTTCGCGTACTCCCAGCGGGCCCCGCGGGCGACGATCTGCCGCAGCGCCAGGATGACGCGGTCGACGTGCTCCTCCGTGCTGCCGAGGCCGAGGCTGACGCGGACCGCCTGCTGCCCGTCGCCGCCGGTGACGCCGATCAGCCGCTTGGCCGCGATGTGGGCGCAGAAGGCGCCGTCGCGGACGCCGATGCCGTACTCGGCGGACAGCACCGCGGCGAGCCAGCCGGGGTCGAAGCCGTCGACGACGAAGCTGACCGTGCCGACCCGGTCGACCGGCGCGTCGAACAGCCGCAGCTCGGCGCAGCCCGGGATGCCTTCGAGGCCCTTGCGCAGCCGGGTGAGCAGGACCTGCTCGTGGTCCTCGATCGCGGCCCAGTTTTCGCCGAGGGTTTCGCACGCGACGCCGAGCGCGTACACGCCGACGGTGTTGGGCGAGCCGGCTTCGTGGCGCTCCGGGCCGGTGTTCCAGACGACGGCGTCTTCGGTGACGAGCTTCGTCGCGCCGCCGCCGGCGAGGTAGGGGCGGGCCGCGCGCAGCCAGTCGGCGCGGCCGATCAGGGCGCCCGCGCCGAAGGGTGCGTACAGCTTGTGGCCGGACAGCGCGACGTAGTCGACGTCCAGTTCCTTGAGCGAGATCCGGCGGTGCGGGGCCAGCTGGGCGGCGTCGAGGGCGATGCGGGCGCCGTGTTTCCGCGCCACGGCGGCGATTTCCGCGACCGGGAGCAGCTCACCGGTCACATTGGACGCTCCGGTGACGACGACCAGCCGCGGTCCCTGCGGGGCGCTCGCGAGTGCTTCGTCCACAGCGGACACCGCGGCGAGGCGGGTGCGCGGGGTCGGCAGCCGCCGGACGTTCGGGCCCGGCCACGGCAGCAGCGCGGCGTGGTGCTCGGTGTCGAACACGATGACCGTGGTGTGGCGGGGAAGGCTGCGCGCGAGCAGGTTGAAGGAGTCGGTGGTGTTGCGGGTGAAGACGACGGTGTCGGTCCGCCGCGCGCCGACGAAGCGCCGCAGGACGTCACGGGTGCGTTCGTAGAGCTTGGTGGAGACCTGCGACGCGAAGCCGGCACCGCGGTGGACGCTGGCGTACCAGGGCAGGAACTCGTCGACCTTCTTGCGGACGGCGTCGAGGCAGGGGGCGCTCGCGGCGTGGTCGAGGTTGGCGTAGCCGATGGTTTCGCCGGTCACCAGCGGAACCCGCAGCGACGCCCCGGCGACGGTGGGGATGCCGTGGGGTTCCCGAGTTTCCTCGGTTTCGAGGCTTTCGAACTGGGTGCGGTCGATGGCGAGAGTCATCGGGGTGCCTCCTCGGCGATCCGGGGGACCCCGGCGAGGGGCCCGCGCTTGCCCGTCGCACGGCGCGACCGGCCCGGTCTTCACCCGGGGCACCCCACCGCGGTAGGAGGGTTGCCGGCCAGCAAGCCGGGGCTTCGCGCTGGCACTCATGACCTGAGGCAGAAGGTAACCGAGAAGGCGGGCGGCGGCCAACCCCGGACTCACATTCTGAGACGCCGCTCACAGACGGTAGCCGCCGCGATGCCACTTCGGGGCGGAGCACCGAGCGCGGCCGGCGGCGGTCGCGACGCCACCTCGGGGCGGAGCACCGAGCGCGGCCGGCGGCGGTCGCGATGCCACCTCGGGGCGGAGCACCGAGCGCGGCCGGCGGCGGTCGCGGCGTCAGAGACTCGCGCGGAACCTGCCCGGCAGCTGGACCACCGCGCCGTCCGCGAGGTGCGTCGCGGTGCCGGAGTACTGCTCGGAGCCCGCCGTGAAGCGCCAGCCGCCGAGGGTTTTGCCGTCGATCGGCTCGCCGAGCGCCGCCGCGACCGTCGTCGCGATCCGGGAGAAGGCGACGCCGTCCCAGTTCCCCGCGGCCGCGTCCGGGAGCGTCCAGAGCGTGAAGTGCACGTGCGCGCCGGTGCTGCTGCCCCCGCAAGGGAGGGCGTTGCCGGTCGAGCCCAGCACCATTCCGGCCTCGACCTGCTCACCGTCGGTGACCCGGATGCCCTCCAGGTGGTAGTAGCCGGTCCGCCACCCATCCGGGTGATCGACGGTCACCCAGTCACCGCCGGAGCAGTGCTGCAGGTGGACCGTGCCGGCCAGGGGCGCGCGGACCGTGCCGTCGGCGGGGCTGAAGTCGATGGCGTTCTTCACGCCGGTGCTGCCGTCGTCGGAGTGGATGCCCGCCGAGTAGACCTGCTGGCCCGCTTCGAACGGCAAGGTGAGCTCCGGAAACGCCGCGGCGGACGCCGGAGCGGCGAGCAGGCCCACGGCCGCGATGACCGCGGCGGTCAAGCCCGCCGCGCGCACGGAAACAGTCACGGCGTGTTCTCCTCTGACGCAATGTTCACTCGATCGAGCGCACATTAAGCCAAAAGAGGGACGACTGGGAAGACTGTTCGTGAATTACTTGCCGGACTCGCCCCTCCAGCGAGCCAGGCGCCCGGCCCGGTCGACCGCGCGCAGCCGGCGTTCGGCCGCGTCGCGGACCGCGCTCGTCGTGACGACCAGCAGCTGGTCGTGCTCCTGCAGCCGGCTGGTCTTCTGCGGGGTGAAACTCGCGCCGTCGCGCACGACCAGGCTGATCGTCGCCCCGACGGGCAGCCGCAGCTCGGACAGGTACACCCCGTGCAGCTTCGACCCCGGCTGGATCCGGACCTGCAGCAGTTCGGCGCCCAGCTCGTCCAGCGGCGCGGAGTCGACCTCGATTTCGTGCGCCTCGGACTTCTTGGCCAGCCCGAGCCGGCGGGCGAGCGGGCCGAGCGTCGCCCCCTGGACCAGGGTCAGCACGATGACCAGCACGAACACCGCGTCGACCAGCCGCTGCGCGCCCGGCAGGCCCTGCGACAGCGGGATCATCGCGAGCACGATCGGCACGGCACCGCGCAGCCCGGCCCACGACAGGAACGCCTGTTCCCGCCACGGCAGCCGGAACGGCAGCATCGACAGCACGACCGAGACCGGCCGCGCCAGCAGCAGCACGACAGCGCCCGCGACCAGGCCCGGCACGATCGCGTCGAGCAGCCGGCTCGGCGAAGCGAACAGGCCGAGCAGCACGAACAGCCCGATCTGCGCCAGCCAGCCCAGGCCTTCGGCGAACGAGAGCGTGTCCGACCGGTGCGGCAGCTTCGAATTGCCGAGCACCAGCGCGGCGACGTAGGTGGCGAGCAGCCCGGACGCGTGCAGCAGCTGCCCGGACGAGTACGCCACGACGCACACCGCGACCGTGGCCAGCGGGTAGAGGCCGGTCGCCGGCAGCGCGGCCCGGCGCAGCGCGATCCCGCCGAGCCAGCCGAACGCCAGCCCGATGACCAGGCCCGCCGTCAGCTCGTAGACCACCAGCAGCGGCAGCGTCCAGTCCACAGTGGTGCCTTCGGCCAGCACCACGACGGCGATGTAGGCCGGTGCGTCGTTGATCCCCGACTCGAGTTCGAGCGCGCCGGTGAGCCGTTTTCCGATCCCCGCCGTGCGCAGCACCGAAAACACCGCGGCCGCGTCGGTCGAGGCGAGCACCGCGCCCCACAGCAGCGCCAGCCGCCAGTCGAGGCCCAGCAGCCAGTGCAGGGCCGCGCCGGTGGCCGCGACGCTCACCACGACGGCCACTGTGGACAGTGCGATCCCGCGGCCCAGTGCGGGTTTCACCGCCGACCACCGGGTGGTCAGCCCGCCTTCGGCGAGGATCATGACGAGCGCGGCGAGGCCGAGCGACTGGGTGAGTTCCGGGTTGTCGAACCGGATGCCGAACCCGGCTTCGCCCAGCAGCACGCCGATCCCCAGGTACAGCAGCAGGGAGGGCAGGCCGAGCCGGATCGACACGCGCACGGCCAGCACGGAGGCGAGGAGCACGACGCCGCCGACGCCGAGCAGCACGGGAAGCTGGTCCATGCCCGCCTCCTCCCGAGTGCCGTGGGGCCCTCAGAATAGTGAGGCGCGAGGGTTAACTCGTTCGTGTACCGCTGCCCGGCGCCGGACACCCGGTGTGTTAAGGCGCCGCGACACCACCGAGCGCGTCGAGATCGACACCGAGCGCGGCGAACGGCTCCCCCGCCGCCGGCAGCACCTTGACCGCGCGGTGGCCGTCCCTGGCCACCCAGCCGGCGTCGACCGCCCGGTCGAGCAGCGCCGCGGGCAGGGCCCCGGCGAGGTGGTCGCGGCGCTCCGTCCAATCCAGACAGTCACGCAGCAGCGGCCGCCGCCCGGCGGCGACGGGGACGCCGAGGTTCGCCAGCACGTCGCGGCCGCGCGGGGTCAGCGCCAGGCCGTCGGCGGTGTCGACCAGGCCGGTGGCGAGCATGCCTTCGCGGAGGGCGACGCCGAGCTCGCCGGCGAGGTGGTCGTAGCAGGTGCGGGCGAACCCGAGCCGCCGGGCCCGCAGCGACGACTTCAGGCTGGTGACGGGCCGGTGTTCGGCGTGCTGGGCCAGGTGCTCGATCAGCTCGGCGACGCGCGGGTCGGCGATCCGGACGTAGCTGGCCCGCCCCTGCTTGACGCGGGCGACGAAGCCGGCCCCGGCCAGCCGGGTGACGTGCTCGCTGGCCGTCGACAGGGCGATCCCGGCGGCCTTCGCGAGCTCGCCGACGGTCCAGGCCCGCCCGTCCAGCAGCACGAGGCACATGGTGGCCCGGCTCGGGTCGGCCAGCACCGCGGCCACCTCGGCCAGCGCGATCGTCTCCATGCCCCCACGCTAGAGCCCCGACCCGTCGGCCACGGCCGAAGCGACGCGGCACTTTTCCTACGAAAGTGCCGCTCGAGGCCGGCCTGAGCCGCACTTTCCCTGGGAAAGTTACCCGTGGGCGGGGTCAGAGGGCCTTGAGGAACTTGGCGGCCAGCTGGACGGCCGGGCCCGAGTCGTTCGAGTTCTCCAAGACCACCGCGAAGGCGATCTTGTCGCGGTAGCCGACGAACCAGCCCGTCGCGTTCGAACCGTCGCCGAACTGGGCCGTGCCCGTCTTGCCGAAGACGTTCCCGGCCGCCCCCGCCGCGCGGCCGGTGCCGCTCGTCACCACCGCGCGCATCAGCTTCCGCACCTCACCGAGCACCGAGGACGGCGGCGGCGAGTAGCCCTTGACCACGGTCGTCTCCAGGTCGTGCCACAGCCTCGGCGTGATCGCCTTGCCGGTGGCGACCGTGGCCGCCATCAGCGTGCCGCCGAGGGCGCTGGCCTGGATCCGGCCCTGGCCGAACCCGTCCTCGACCTGCTCGTCCTTGCTCGCCGCGGGCTCGACCTTCCCCAGCTCGGTCTTGATCCCGGGGATGTCGTAGTCGGCGTTGAGGCCCAGTTCGTCGGCCGCCTTCTTCAACCCGTCCGCGGGCAGGCCGAGCGCGAGCTGGCCGAACGTCGTGTTGCAGGAGCGCGCGAACGCCGTCTGCAGGTTCGTCGCGCCCAGCTCGAAGCCCTCGTTCTTGACCGTCCGCGTGCCGATCGTCGCGACGCCCGGGCAGTCGACCGGCGACGTCGCGTTGAGGCCGCTCTGCTGGACCGCCGCCACCGCCGTGGCGATCTTGAACGACGACCCCGGCTCGTACAGGCCGTTGAGCGCCTTCGGCGAGTTCCCGGCGGCGGCGTTCTGCGCGACGGCGAGCATGTCCCCCGAACCCGTGTCGAGGGCGACGAGCATCGCCGACCCCTGGTAGCCGTCGACGGCGGCCTGGGCGGCGTTCTGTGCGGTCAGGCTCAGGCTCGACACGAGCGGCTTCGCCTCGGCGTCCGACGTCTTCCCGTACAGCCGCTCGAGGCTCTTGCCGCCGGCATCGACGCGTTCGACGGCGAAGCCCGCGCCCGCCGCGGCGGTGACCTGCCCGACCAGCGCCGAACGCAGCAGCGGCGCCGGGTTGCCATCCACCATCCGTGGGCCGCCGGACCCGCTGATCACCAGCGGTTTGCCGTCCCGGTCGGCGACCGCGACGGTGTCCTGCGCGGCGGTGCTGATCACCAGCCGCTGGCCCGCCTCCAGCTTCGGGTGCACCAGCGACGGCGCCCAGTGCACCAGCCACTTCCCGCTGCTCTGCACCAGCTCGAACGGCACGTCGTAGGTCCAGACCTGGCCCGGCTTCAGCGTCCACGCCATGCTGAACGTGCCGCCCGTCCGCTTCGCCCCGGCCGGGGACGGCTGCAGGACGGTCAGCTTGGCGGCCACCGACGTCGGGTTCAGCGTGTTCCGCGTGGCCCGCAGCGCCACCGCGGCGGCCGCGTTGTCGTCGGTCAGCCGGCCCGCCGCGTCGGGGTTGTTCTCGGAAAGGTCCTGCAGGTACTCGGTGATCGCCGAGTTCGGGTCGAGCGCACCCGGACTCTCCACGGTGGTCGCGCCGGCGGCGGCCTCCGGTGTCGAATTCCCGCTGTTCAGCAGGAAGAACGCGGCCACCACGACCACGACGACCAGCAGCGCGCCACCGATCAGGACGCCGCGTCTCGTGCCAGGCCTCATCCCGGTTCCCCTCCCCCAAGGAGCCACCCGAAGGTGGCCGATCGAGTCTGCACCCTACCGGCCACCCCTGACAATCAGGCCTTCGCCACCGCCACGGTCACCTTCGTGCCGTCGCCGACCGTCCCGGCGAAGCCCTCGCCGGCCGGGCCGTGGGTCACCGACGTGGAAAGCGTTTCGGACGCGAGGAACTCCTCGTGCGTCCGCGCCGCTTCCACGACGTCGGCGGGCGCGTCGACGGTCAGCGCGATCCGGTCGGCGACGTCGAGCCCAGCGTCGCGACGCGCCTGCTGCACGACCCGGACCAGGTCGCGGACCAGGCCCTCGGCCGCCAGCTCCGGCGTCACGTCGGTGTCGATCAGGACCAGCCCGGACCCGCCGGGCAGTTCCGCTGCCGCGCCGCTGCCCTTGGCGACCAGCCGGCGTTCGAACTCGCCCTCCTGCAGCGCGATCCCGGCCGCGACCACGGCGCCGCCCTGGAACGACCAGTCCCCCGCCTTGACGGCCTTGATCACCGTCTGGACGTCCTTGCCCAGGCGCGGCCCGGCGGCGCGGGCGTTCACCGCGACCTCGAACCCGCCGTGCGCGGCGACGTCGGTGGTCAGCTCGACCGCCTTGACGTTCACCTCGTCGCGCAGGATGTCGGCGAAGGCGCCCAGGGTCTCGGCGTCCTCGGCCGCGACGACCAGCGACGACAGCGGCAGCCGCACGCGCAGCTTGTTCGCCTTCCGCAGCGACAGCGCCGACGACGCCACCTGCCGCACCCGGTCCATCGCGGTGACCAGCGCCGCGTCCGCGGGCAGGTCGTTCGCGTTCGGCCAGTCGCTCAGGTGCACCGAACGGCCGCCGGTGAGGCCGCGCCAGACGACCTCGGTGGTCAGCGGCAGCAGCGGCGCCGCGACCCGCGACGTCACCTCCAGCACGGTGTGCAGCGTGTCGATCGCGTCCTGGTCGCCGGCCCAGAAGCGGTCGCGCGAGCGGCGCACGTACCAGTTCGTGAGGACTTCGAGGAAGTCCCGGACGGTCTGGCACGCGCCCGCGACGTCGTAGTTGTCCATCGCGTACTCGACGTCGGTGACCAGCTCGTGCGTCTTCGCCAGGACGTACCGGTCGAGCACGTTCGGCGAGTCCGTGCGCCACTGGCCTTCCACGCCCTCGGCGTTCGCGTACAGCGCGAGGAAGTAGTACGAGTTCCACAGCGGCAGCACGGCCTGGCGGACGGCGTCGCGGATGCCCTTGTCGGTGACGACGAGGTTGCCGCCGCGCAGGATCGGGCTCGCCATCAGGTACCAGCGCATGGCGTCGGAGCCGTCGCGCTCGAAGACCTCGTTGACGTCCGGGTAGTTGCGCAGCGACTTGGACATCTTCGCGCCGTCCGAGCCCAGCACGATGCCGTGCGAGACGCAGGTGCGGAAGGCCGGCCGGTCGAACAGCGCCGTCGCGAGCACGTGCAGCAGGTAGAACCAGCCGCGGGTCTGCCCGATGTACTCGACGATGAAGTCGCTCGGGTAGTGGTGCTCGAACCACTCGGCGTTCTCGAACGGGTAGTGCACCTGGGCGTAGGGCATCGAGCCCGAGTCGAACCAGACGTCGAGGACGTCCGGGACGCGGCGCATGGTGGACTTCCCGGTCGGGTCGTCCGGGTTCGGCCGGGTCAGCTCGTCGATGTAGGGCCGGTGCAGGTTGTCCAGCCGCACGCCGAAGTCCGCCTCGAGCTCGTCGAGCGAGCCGTAGACGTCGGTGCGCGGGTACGCCGGGTCGTCGGACTGCCACACCGGGATCGGCGTGCCGAAGTACCGGTTGCGGGAGATCGACCAGTCGATGGCGTTCTCCAGCCACTTCCCGAACTGGCCGTCCTTGACGTTCTCCGGGTACCAGGTGATCTGCTGGTTCAGCTCGACCATCCGGTCCTTGAACTGCGTCACCGCGACGAACCACGAGGAGACCGCGCGGTAGATCAGCGGGTTCCGGCAGCGCCAGCAGTGCGGGTAGCTGTGGTCGTAGGTCTCGTGCCGCAGCAGCACGGCGCCCTGCTGCGCCGCGGAACCGGTGCCGTTCTTGAGGTCCCGCACGATGTTCGGGTTGGCGTCGAAGACCTGCTGGCCCTCGTAGTCCGGCACGGTCGCGTCGAACTTGCCGTGCGCGTCGACCGGGGTGACCGGCGGGATGCCGGCGGCGTCGGTGACGAGCTTGTCGTCGGCACCGTAGGCGGGTGCGATGTGGACGATCCCGGTGCCGTCGTCGGTGGTGACGTAGTCGGCGGCCAGCACCTGGTGGGCGTTCTCGGTGCCGGTGAAGTACGGGAACGGTGGCGCGTAACGGGTTCCGAGCAGCTCCGTGCCGGTGTAGTGCGCGACGACCGTGGGCTCTTCGCCGAGTTCACGCGCGTACGCGGCAACGCGCGCTTCGGCGAGCAGGAACCGCTTGCCGTCGTTCTCGACGACGACGTACTGCACGTCCGGGTGCACGGCCGTGGCGAGGTTCGACGGCAGCGTCCACGGGGTCGTCGTCCAGATGAGCAGGTAGGCGCCGTCGAGCTCGTTGTCGTTGCCCTCCAGGCGGAAGCCGACGGTGACGGCCGGGTCCTGGCGGTTGCGGTAGACGTCGGAGTCCATGCCCAGCTCGTGGTTGGACAGCGGCGTCGCGTCGCGCCAGCAGTACGGCAGGACGCGGTAGCCCTCGTAGACGAGTCCCTTGTCCCACAGGCGTTTGAAGGCCCAGAGCACCGACTCCATGTAGGTGACGTCGAGGGTCTTGTAGTCGTTGTCGAAGTCGACCCAGCGGGCCTGGCGGGTGACGTACTCGCGCCACTCGTCGGTGTAGCGGAGGACGGACTCCTGCGAAGCCGCGTTGAACTTCGCGATGCCCATCTCTTCGATCTCGGACGTCTCGGTGATGCCGAGCTGGCGCATGGCTTCGAGCTCGGCGGGCAGGCCGTGGGTGTCCCAGCCGAACCGGCGCTCGACCTTGCGGCCCTTCATGGTCTGGTACCGCGGCACCAGGTCCTTGACGTACCCGGTGAGGAGGTGGCCGTAGTGCGGCAGGCCGTTGGCGAAGGGCGGGCCGTCGTAGAAGACGTACTCGTTTTCGCCCTTCTCGCCCGCGGGACGCGCGTCGATCGTCGCCTGGAACGTCCGGTCGCTCTCCCAGTAGGCGAGGACCTGCTTTTCCAGGGCGGGGAACGACGGCTGCGACGGGACTCCTGCGCCGTCGCCAAGCTGGGCCTGGGGGTACATCCGGGTGCTCCTCGGTTCGTCGCTCGCGTACGGACGACCGGCTCCCGCACCGGTCACCCACACGGGGACGAGACACCTTCCGGTGTTCCGCGGTACCACCCCGCTTGCCTGTTCTCACAGGCCGCTTCGTTGAACGGCTGTCACGGGCCGCACCCGTCCGGTTCTACTGAGAGCGTGACGCTCGGTTCTTCCGGAGGCTCCCCGGTGATGGCCGGATCGACGCCGTGTTGCCTACCAGGTTAACCGGCCCGCGCAACCGGGTTGTCACGAGGGGCACGTACGGTCACGCCGATCGCGACCAGCCAGAGCGTGCCCGCGATCAGGCCGACCTCGTGCAGGCCGGTGACGAACGGGCCGGCCACGGCGGTGCCGAGCACCGCCACCCCGAGCGCGCCGCCGGCCTGGCGGGCGGTGTTGTTGACGCCGCTGGCCACGCCGGCGCGCTCGGGCGGGATGCCGCCGACCGCGGCCGTCACCACCGCCGTCGTCAGCAGGCCCATCCCGATGCCGAGGCCGAGCAGGGTCGGCAGCAGGGCCGGGTAGCCGCTGGTTTCGTTGAGCAGCAGCAGGTTCAGCATGCCGAGCGCGCCCAGGGCCAAGCCGGTCACCATGAGCGGGCGGGGGCCGAAGCGGCCGGTGAGCCGGCCCGCGACGGGAGCCAGGAGCGAGAGCGGGCCGAACAGCGGCAGGACCTCGAGGCCGGCTTGCAGCGGGCTCGCGTGCCGCACGCCCTGCAGGTAGAGCGTCAGGACGAGGATCGCGCCGATGCCGGTGAAGTTCATCGCCGCCGCGACGAAGTTCGGGCCGAGCGTCCGGCGGGCGACGTCCGGGGGCAGCATCGGATCGGGCGAGCGGCGTTCCACGGCCACGAAGGCGGCGAGTGCGCCGGCCGCCACGATCCCGGCCACGACGTTCCGGTCGATGACCGCGTAGACGCCGGCGCCGAGGGCGGGCACCGCCGTGACGACGCCGGCGACGTCGATCCGCCGTCCGGGCACGCGCGCGCCGCGCGGGACGAGCCGCGCCGTCGCGAACGCGGCCGCCGGCACGACGGGGACGTTGAGCCAGAAGACCGGCTGCCAGCCCACCGCGGTCACCACGGCGCCGCCGAGCACCGGGCCCGCGGCCAGGGCGAGTGCCGAGACCCCGGCCCAGATGCCGAGGGCCCGCGCTCGCTCGGCGTGTCCCGGGTAGGCGTTCGTGATCACGGCGAGGGTGCCCGGCAGCAGCAACGCCGCACCCAGGCCCTGGCCGGCGCGGGCGGCGACGAGCAGGGGTGCGGAGGTGGCGAGCCCGCACGCGGCCGACGCGGTGCCGAACAGCGCGAAGCCCGTCAGGACGACCCGGCGGTGGCCTTGAACGTCGCCGAGGGCGCCGCCGGTGAGGAGGAACGCGGCCAGGGTGACGGAGTAGCCGTCCACCACCCACTGCTGCGCGGCGAGGCCGGCGTGGAGGCCGGCGCCGATGGCGGGCAGGGCGACGTTGACGACCGTGACGTCCAGCTGCACCAGGAACATCCCGGCGCACATGGTGAACAGGAGCATGCCCCCAGTGGACCGCGGGGACACTTCCGTTTGGGTGGAAGTGTCGCGCGGGCATCCTGGGTGACGTGGAGGGCGACGCCGACATCGCGCGCACGGCCGCGCTGTTCGCCGACCCGGCGCGGGTCCGGGTGCTGCTCGCGCTCGCCGACGGCCGGGCGCTGGCGGCGTCGGTGCTGGCCGCCGAGGCGCGGTTGTCGGCACAGGGCGTCAGCGCGCACCTGGCGAAGCTGCGGTCGGCGGGGCTGGTCGTCGCGGAGAAGTCGGGGCGGCACCGGTTCTACCGGCTGGCCGGCCCGGACACCGCGGAGCTGCTGGAGACGTTGGCGCGGTGTTCGCCGTCACAGACGGTGACGTCGTTGCGCGAGGGGACGCGGGCGGATGCGCTGCGGACGGCCCGGACGTGCTACGACCACCTGGCCGGACGGCTCGGGGTGGCGGTGACGTCGGCGTTGCTCCTGCGGGGCGCCCTGGCCGGGGCTTCCGACACGCGACGGCGTCCGGGGGATCGGATTTCGGCTCCGCTGCGCGAACACCCGTACACGCTGGGTCCTGCGGCCGCTGCGGTGTTCGGTTCGCTGGGGGTGGATCTGGACCTGGCCGCGGCCGGACGTCGTCCGCTGCTGAAGTTCTGCCTGGACTGGAGCGAGCAACGGCACCACCTGGCGGGCGCGCTGGGCGCGGCCTTGGCGACCAGGTTCCTCGACGCGGGCTGGGTGACACGCCGCTCCCCGGCCCACCGAGCCCTCCGCCTCACCCCGGAAGGCTCCCAAGCCCTCGCCACCCACCTCGGCCTCGCCACCTGACCAGCCCGCGGCCCGTGCTCGAACTCGTCACTCGCGTGATGGGGACCGGAACTCGCGTGATCAGGCCCGGAACTCGCGAGTTC
>NZ_MUMI01000327.1 GCF_002155975.1 Amycolatopsis kentuckyensis | reverse complement strand
GGGTGAAGGCGGCGCGGACGTCCTCGTAGAGCTTCGTGTACTCGGCCGCTTCGGCGGTCCGGCCGACCGCGGCCGCCATCTCCGCCATCATCCGGACGTCCTGCGCCCAGCTGGCGGTCCCGAGCACGCCCTGGTCGGACGGGTCGTCGAGGTTCAGCCAGTCGTTGGTGAAGAACGTCAGCCGCCCGGTCTCCAGGTTGTCCGGCCCGGCACTCGCGCGGGCGTAGGCGAAGAACCGGCTCATCGCGTCGTAGTTGTCGCGCAGCACCTGCGTGTCCCCGTAGGCGTGCCACACCGCGTACGGCACGGTGATCAGCGCGTCCTCCCAGCCGACGCCGCTTTCGTCGAACGCACCGTTCGTGGAGGGGACGACGGCCGGGATGGACCCGCTGCTCTTCTGCTCGTCGCGGACGTCGGTCAGCCACTTCCCGAGGAACGCCCGGGTGTCGCTGAGGTAGCTCGCCGTCGGCGCGAAGATGTTGATGTCACCGGTCCAGCCCAGCCGCTCGTCCCGCGCCGGGGTGTCGGTCGGGATGGACAGGAAGTTGCCCCGCGCGCCCCAGGAAACGTTGCTGAGCAGCTGGTTCAGCATGCCGTCGGACGTCCCCAGCGTGCCGGTGCGGCGCAGGTCCGAACCCCACACGACACCCTGCACGTCCGCGGCGGCCGGCGGCGTGGCGAGGCCGGTGACCTCGATGTACCGGAAGCCGTGCTGGGTGAACGTCGGCTGGTAGGTGATCGTGCCGTCCTTCGCGAACCGGTAATGGTCCGTCGCGGTCGCGGCCCGCAGGTTCGCCACGTACACCGTGCCGTCCGGGTTGAGCACCTCGGCGTGGCGGAGCTTGACCGTCTCCCCCGCCTTGCCGGTGATCTTCACCCGGGCCACGCCGACCATGTTCTGGCCGAGGTCGTACACGGTCACCCCCGGCGCCGGGTGGCTGACCGCTTTCGTCCCGAGGACCTGGGTTTCGCGCACCGGCTCGTCCGGCTGCGGCGCCAGCTTCGCCGTGTCCGAGGGCCGCGTCACCACCGGCGACCACGCCGAGTCGTCGAACCCGGCGGCCGCCCAGCCGGGCTGCTCGAGCCGGGCGTCGTAGGTCTCGCCGAGCTGGTTGTCGGTCGCCGCGAACGGGCCGGTGGCCCACTTCCAGCCCGGGGTCGTGTCGACCCACTGCACGCTGCCGTCGGTGTAGGTGATCTTCAGCCGGGCGACGAGGGCCAGGTCGGTCCCGTACTGGCCCTTCCCCGCGAGCCCGATCTTCCCGGCCCACCAGCCGTCGCCCAGTGCCGCGCCGAACCCGTTCGCACCGGCCCGGACGAGATCGGTGACGTCGTAGGTCTGGGACTGGATCCGCCGGGCGTACTCGGTGTAGCCCGGCGCGAGGAACTGGTCGCCGACCTTGCGGCTGTTGAGCGTGAGCTGGTAGACGCCGTGCGCCGACGCGTAGGCGCGGGCCTGCGCCACGCGCTTGCCGGGCGTGGTCGAGAACGACGTCCGCAGCAGCGGTTCGTAGGAGTCGCGCCCGGCCAGCAGGGCATCGGTGCTTCCCGTGACGGTCAATGCTCCGTTGTCGATGCTGCCGCCGGTGAAGGGGTTGGGGACGGCGAACTCGGGGTTCGCCAGCACGGTGCCGTCCGGTTTGGTGACGGCGAACTTCTGCACGGTCACCGATTCCGCGTCGTAGGTGCGCAGGCCGGCCCGCCCGCTCGGGAAGTCCGGCACCGTGCGCGTGTCGACGACGACACCGTCCAAAGTGGTCCGGATCGTGGTGCCTTCGGCGGTGTAGGCCACGGTGTGCGTCCCGGCGAGCAACCCGGCGCGGGTGAACCCGAACGGCCGCAGGTCCACTTCGGCCAGGACCGAGTAGCCGCCGTTGACGCGCAGGTGCGGCCGCAGCAGCGGCACGGACGTCGCGGAGTCGCCGACGTTGAGCTGCCACATGGAGGCGTTGTTGATGTCCCGGGCACGCAGGAAGGTCCCGAAGGCCAGGTTGTTCAGCCGGAAGGTCTCGGTGACGGTGTAGTCGGTCCACTGGTCGTACGACGGCGCCGGTTTGCCGATCCACGCGGCCGGGCCCCAGTCGGCCGCGGTGAGCAGCCCGGTCTCGAACCACGCGGCCCGGCTCCAGCGGCTGGGTGCGCCCCGGTCGTCCCAGCTGCGGACCCGCCAGAAGTACCGGGTGCCGGAGGCGAGATCCGGCCCGCCGTAGGCGACGTCGACCTGCTGCGCCGACTCGACCCGGCCGGAGCGCCAGACGTCGGCGGCTCCCGGCTTCCGCCCGACCTCGAGCTCGTACGCGGTCTGGGTGACCGCCCGGCGCGGCGAGGAGATCTTCCAGCCGAAGACGGGGTCGGCGCCGGGAATCCCCAGCGGGTCGACCCGGCCGTTCGTGGTGAGCCCGTCGAGGGTGGCCGCGGTCGCCGCGGTGGCGTCGGGCCCCGGCAGGAGACCGAGCACCACGAGGACGACGACCAGCAGGCTCTTGGCCGTACGAGGGGCTTTCCTGCGGCGCTGCCGTCCGGCCACATCGACTCCCGGGACACTTGAAACGATTCAATCGAGCGGGACTTCGTGAGGTTAGGTGACCGCGGTCACGGCCGTCAACCGCCCGGATCCGGCCCGCTCGGCGAATCCGTCGAATGCCCGCACCCCTTCGGCAGGCTCGGGCATGATGACCGGATGCCTCGGCGTGAGCTCTCCCCGCAGTCGGTCTGGCTCATCGGCGTCCCCCTCAACCTGCTGCTGGCGATCCCGTGCTTCTACCCCGTGGCCTTGGGACTGCTGGCGTTCCAGGTCATCGCGGGCGAGCTGGGCCTGACCGCCGTCGACCCGACGGTGGTCGACGACGGCGCGGGCATCGTGATCACCCTCGGCCTGGTCGCCCTGGGGTTCGCCGCCCTCGTCGCGTTCGGACTGAACGCCCTGTTCGCGTTCCGCGCCCCGGCGCTCAACAAGGCGGCCTACTGGCTCGCGACCGCCGCGCTGATCGTGATCCCGAACATCGTCCGCCTGGCCCTCCGGTAGCTCCCGCGCGGCACGGAGTCCGAATTGTGCCGTCCGCCACCTTGTAGCTTAGGTAAGCCTGACCTTATTGTCCTCCTGTGTCCCTCGTCCCCCACCACGCCGAAACCGGCGTGCACGCCCGTGAGGTCGACGTCGCCTACGGCAGCGACGTCGTCGTGCGGGCCGCTTCCCTCTCGCTGCACGCCGGGACCGTCACCGCGCTGATCGGCCCGAACGGCAGCGGGAAGTCGACGCTGCTGCGGGCCCTCGCCCGGCTGCACCCGCCGGTCGCCGGGTCGGTCACCTTCGCCGACGGCGCCGACCTGCGCGCACTGTCCGGAAAGGACATCGCCAAGCGGATCACCCTGCTGTCGCAGCAACGGACCGCACCGGGCGGGGTCTGCGTCCGGGAACTGGTCGAGTTCGGCAGGCACCCGCACCGGTCCCGCTGGGGCGGGCGCGATCCCGGAGGCCCCGCCGCCGTCGAGCGGGCGCTGGCGCTGACCGGCTTGGCCGCCCTCGCCGACCGGCCCGTGCAGGCCCTCTCCGGCGGGCAGGCGCAGCGGGTCTGGCTCGCCGCCTGCCTGGCCCAGGACACCGCGCTGCTGCTGCTCGACGAACCCACGACCTTCCTCGACCTGCGCTACCAGGTGGAGATCCTCGACGTCGTCCGCGATCTCGCCGACCGGCACGGTGTCGGCGTCGGCGTGGTGCTGCACGACCTCGACCAGGCCGCCGCCGTCGCCGACCGGGTGCTGCTGCTCGAAGGCGGCCGGGTCACCGCCGAAGGCGCCCCCGCCGAGGTGCTGACGGCCGAGAACCTCAGCCGCGCCTACGGCATCCGCGTGGACGTCGTGGCCGACCCGGCCGACGGGCGGATCCACACCCGCGCGATCGGCCGCTTCAACGACTCACGAGCGCGCACCGCGCCAGTCTGACCGAGCAAAAACAGGAGAAACATGCGGATCACCCGGCTGCTCCTCGGCCTGTCCGCGGCCGTCACGTTCTTCGTGGCGGGCTGCGGCACCACCGAGGCGCCCACCAGCAACGCCGCCGCCACCAGTGGTGCCGGCCCGGTCACCGTCGTCGACTCGCGCGGCAAGGAGGTGAAGCTGCCCCACCCGGCCAAGCGCGTCGCGGCGACCGAGTGGAACGCCGTCGAGCACCTCGTCTCGCTCGGCGTCATGCCGGTCGGCGTGTCCGACATCAAGGGCTACGGCCAGTGGGTCAGCGCCGAAAAGCTCGACGGCACCCCGAAGGACATCGGCACCCGCGGCGAACCGAGCCTCGACACGCTCGGCTCGCTGGGGCTGGACCTCGTGGTCGTCACCGACAGCGTGACCGAAGGGGCCCTGGAACAGATCGAGGCGAAGGTCCCGGTCGTCGTCGTCAAGGGCGGCAACGCCAAGGACCCGATCGCCGGCATGTACGCCAACCTGGACACCATCGCCAAGGCCACCGGCACCGAAACCCGGGCCGCGCAGCTGAAATCCGAGTTCGAGCAGAAGCTGACCGCGGGCCGGGCGGCGGTGGAGAAGCTGGGGGCCGTCGGCCAGCAGGTGGCCTTCTCCGACGCCTACGTCACCTCGGGCTCGGTCAGCATCCGCCCGTACACCAAGGGCGCGCTGGTGTCCGCGGTGTTCGGCAAGCTCGGCCTCGAAACCGCCTGGCCGATGGACGGCGACGCGGTCTACGGCCTCGCGCAGGCCGACGTCGAAGGCCTGACCAAGCTGCCCGACGTGCGGTTCTGGTACATCGCCAACAACGCCGACGGCGACCCGTACCAGCAGCAGCTGGCGGGTAACGCGATCTGGACGAACCTCCCGTTCGTCAAGAGCGGCAAGGTGCACCGCTTCCCCGACTCCCTCTGGATGTTCGGCGGGCCGAAGTCGATGGCGCAGTTCGTCGACGCGGCCGTCGCCGCGCTCGAGAAATAACGGTGGTCACCCTGACCGAGCCCCGGCCGCCCGCCGTCGCCGTCCGGCGGCGCGGGCGGCTCGCGCTGCTCGGCGGCGGGCTCGCCGTGCTCGTCCTGCTGGGTTCGGCCGTGCACCTGACGCAGGGCACCGCGAACCTCGGCGCGCTGGACGTGCTGCGGCTGGTCTTCGGCGGCGCGACCGGCGACACGACCGCGGTGGTCCTCGAATCGAGGTTGCCGCGGCTGCTCGCGGCGCTGGTCGTCGGAGGCGCGCTGGGGGTGGCCGGTGCGGTGCTGCAATCGGTGTCCCGCAACACCTTGGCGTCGCCGGACACCCTCGCCGTCAATGCCGGTGCGCACCTGGCGGTGGTCACCGTCGCCGCGTTCGGCGTCTCGCTGCCCCTGCTCGGCGCGACCGGGATCGCCTTCGCGGGCGGGCTGGCGGCGGCCGTGTTCGTGCTCGCGCTGTCCGGCACCGGGGGCACCGGGATCGTGCGGCTGGTGCTGGCGGGCACGGCGATCGCGCTGGCCCTGATCTCCGTCACCCAGGTCCTGTTGCTGTTGTACGCCCAGGAAACCCGCGGCCTCTTCGCCTGGGGCGAGGGATCGCTGGAGCAGAACGGGCTCGGCGGCATCCGCACGCTCGGCCCGCTCGCCGGCGTGGCGCTGGCCGTGCTGCTCGGCATGGCCCGGCGGCTCGACCTGATCCACGTCGGCGACGACCACGCCAGAACCCTGGGTGTCCACATCGGACGGACCCGGTTCGCGGCGATCGCGCTGGCCGTGCTGCTGGCCGCGACGGCGGTGACCCTGGCCGGCCCGATCGGGTTCGTCGGCCTCGCCGCACCGGCCGTGGCCCGGCTGCTCGCGTCCGTGGTGCCGGGCCTGCACCGGCACGCGGCGCTGCTCCCCTGCTCGGCGGCGCTCGGCGCGGCGCTCCTGCTGGGCGCCGACGTACTGCTCCGCGCCGTCATCGGCCCGCAGCGCGCCCTGGAGGTGCCGACCGGCGTCGTGACGACGATCCTCGGCGCACTGTTCCTCGTGGTCCTGGCCCGGACCGCCCGGATCACGTCCGCGACCGCCGCACCACCCGCGGCCGGCGCCCGCGGCGGGGTGAGCGCGACCCGGTACCGGGTGATCCTGGTCGTGCTGGTGCTCGCGCTGGCCGGCGTCACCGTGGGCGCGGTGTTGCTCGGGGACGCGAAACTGCTGCTGGGCGACGTCGTCAACTGGGTGACCGGCCAGGCCGGCCCGATCGTCACCGGCGTGCTGGACACCCGCGTCCCCCGCGTGGCGGCCGCGCTGCTGGCGGGCGCGGCGCTGGCGCTGGGCGGCGCGCTCACCCAGGCGGTCGCCCGCAATCCCTTGGCCGAGCCGGGGATGATCGGCGTCGTCGGCGGCGCGGGCCTCGGCGCGGTCGCCGTGATCACGGCCGTGTCCGGGGTCGGGTTCTGGACGCTGACCGGTTCCGCGGGCCTGGGCGCCGCCCTGGCGATGGCCGTGGTCTTCGCCGTGGCCGCCCGCGGCGGGTTCACCAGCGAACGCCTGGTGCTGATCGGCTTCGGCGTGCACGCGGCGTCGCAGGCGCTGGTGACGCTGCTGATCACGCTGTCCGATCCGTGGAACGAAACCAAGGCGCTGACCTGGCTGGGCGGTTCGACCTACGGCCGGGCCTTCCCGCACCTGGTACCGATGGCGCTGGCGTTGCTGCTGGTGACGCCGGTGCTGGTCCGCACCCGGCGCGAACTCGACCTGCTGTCATTGGACGACGAAACACCGCGCGTGCTCGGCGTGCCGGTGGCCCGGACGCGGTTGCTGCTGCTCTCGTGCGCGGTGCTGCTGACCGGCGCCGCGGTCGCGGGCATCGGGGTACTGACGTTCGTCGGGCTGGTCGCCCCGCACGCGGCCCGCGCGGTCGTGGGCAGCCGGCATTCCCGCCTGCTGCCCGCCGCGGCGGTGCTGGGCGCGATTCTCGTCTGCGCGGCCGACACCGCCGGCCGCACGGTCATCGCCCCCGGCCAGCTGCCGGCCGGCCTGATGACCGCGATCCTCGGCGCGCCCTACTTCGTCTGGCTCCTGTACCGGCACCGCACGAACGCCGCCCGGGGACGCTGACGCCGTCCCCGGGCGGCTGTCCGTCACCTCAGTGCTCAGCCGTCGACACTGGTCTGGGTCTTCGAAGCGCACCGCGCGGGGGTGGTGTCACCGTTGCCGTCGACGAGGCAGACCTTCAGGCCGACCGCGTCGCCGGGGATGATGTTGCCGTAGGCCTCGAACGGATCCCAGACGACGGGATCCCCGGCCAGCCCGTTGCCGTTGTACTTCGACCCGATGGCGTAGCCGTTGAGCCACGCCCACGCCTTCACGCCGTGCCCGTCCCCGCAGTAGTCGTGCACGACCGCGTAATCGTCGTTGTTGCCGCCGCCGGGTGCCCCCGCGCCGTAGTCGACGAAATCCACCGCGCCGCAGCCGTCGGTCGTGTACACGGTGAAACTGTCGTTGTGCGCCGCGGCGGCGGCCGGGGTGGCCGCCAGCACGGCCGAGCCCAGCGCCAGCACCGGTGCCACCAGCATCATCCGCGTCAACATCCTGCCCATTGTTTCCCCTCCGTGGTTTTGTTCCGGATTTCGATGCGCGCAGAAAGAAATCTAGCCACCGGAAAGGAAAGGGACATCTGCCACCGGTTTGTTCTCGGCGTGAATCACGCGGCAGCCGGGAACACCCGGGTGCACCTGCGCGTCAGCCGGGTTCAACCGCCGGTGTAGCGGCTGCCTGCTCCCGGGACGACCAGCCCGGACTCGTAGGCGACGACGACGGCCTGGGCGCGGCTGGACACGCCGAGCTTGCCCATGGCCCGGTTGAGGTGGGTCTTCACCGTGCCGGCACTGACCGTGAGCCGGCCGGCGATCTCGGCGTTCGACATGCCGTGCCCGACCAGGCGGACCACCTGGGTTTCCCGCTCGGTCAGCGAAGTCAGGGCCGGCACCGGCCGGGTTTCCGCGGGCGGGGCGAACGCCTCGACCAGCCGCCGGGTCACGGCCGGCGCGAACAGCGTGTCCCCGGCCGCGACCGCCTGGATCGCGGCCAGGATCTGGTCCGGTGACGCGTCTTTCAGCAGGAACCCCGAGGCGCCCGCCCGCAGCGCCTGGTAGACGTACTCGTCCAGGTCGAAGGTGGTGAGGACGAGGACCTTCGGGCGTTCGCCCGCCCGGGCCAGGATCCGGCCGGTGGCCGCGATCCCGCTCATCCCGGGTAGCCGGATGTCCATCAGCACCACGTCGACGGGCTGCTCCGCCGTGACGGCGACGGCCTGCTCCCCGCTGCCCGCCTCACCGACGACGTCGAATCCCGGCGTGGCCCGGATCAGCGCCGCCAGCCCCGCGCGGATCAACTCCTGGTCGTCGACGACGAGCACCCGAACCATCCGCGATCGTTCCCCCGGGCTGTCCGCGTTACCGGCTGCGCGTTCCTCCCGCCGAGCTTATCGGCAGGGTGAGCACGACCTCAAACCCGCCGCGTTCGCGCGGGCCCGCGGTCAGCGTGCCGCCGTAAAGCCTTGCCCGCTCACGCATCCCGATCAGGCCGTGCCCGCCCGATTCCGCGGGGACACCGCGTTTTCGTCCCTCGTCGGTGATCCGCGCGACGAATACCGCGGAATCCGCGTCGCCGTAGTCCAAATGGACGCGCGCCCCCGCCCCGCCGGCGTGTTTCACCACGTTCGTCAGCGATTCCTGGACGATCCGGTACACGCACCGGGCGACGCTGTCCGGCAGCGCCCGGACGACGCCGTCGACGACCAGGTCGACCGGCAGGCCCAGCGCCCGGACGCGATCCGCCAGCACGTCGATCCGGTCCATGCTGAACACCGGAGCGGAATCGTCGGCCGGGACCACGGGATCCGAACCGATCCGCAGCAGGACGAACAGCCGCCGCAGTTCGTCCAGCACCTGGCGGCTCGTGTCGGCGACCGCGCGAAGCGCGCCGGCGGCGGTCGGCGGGTCGGACTCGAGCACGTACCCGGCCAGCCCGGCCTGCACGGCGATCACCGACATGTGGTGCGCCAGGACGTCGTGCAGTTCGGTGGCGATGCGCATCCGCTCCTCGGTGACCGCCCGCCGGGCCCGGGCCTCCCGATCCCGCTCGAGCTGCCTGGTCAGGACCTCCAGCCGGGCGTTGCGCTCGGTGAGGATCCGGCGGATGTCGCCGAGGGCCCAGGCGGTCGCGCTCAACAGCGCGGCGAGCACGACCAGCAGCCACACCGGCCCCAGCTCCGCGGCGATCGTCCCGGCCGCCAGCACCGCGGTGGCCAGCACGGTGGCGGCGAGCGACACGCGCCGGGACCGGTGCACCGCAACGGTGTACAGGGCGAGCAGCGGGCCGAAGTTGTTGAACGCGTCCCAGTAACCGGCCACCACCGACGCCAACGACCCGGCCAGGCAGAACAGGAGCACCGTCACCGGTGCCCGGCGGCGCAGCGTGACCGGCAGGATGGCCGCGGCCGTGAGCAGCACGCCGGGGAGACCGAAAACCCGGCCGTGCGAGGCGTAGTCGTAGCGAGCGGCCAGCACGACGCCGGCGACGACCAGCCACGACACCACGCCGTCCAGCAGCTGCGGGTGCGCTTCCCCGTACCGCCGCACCCGCGTCCACGCCGCCCGCACCGGGCCACCGTATCCGCCCGGCTGCGGTGCGTCATGCGCCCAGGGTTGACCTTCGGTACCGCCGGGGTTGACGTGCGG
>NZ_MUMI01000326.1 GCF_002155975.1 Amycolatopsis kentuckyensis | reverse complement strand
CGCTCGGTCTTCACCATCGGTTGCCTCCGGTCGTGGCTACAGGCGGATGAACAGGCTTTCGATCCCGCGGGTCACCGTGCTGGCCCACCGCTTCGGCGGCTTGGCCAGGCGCATGCCGGGGAACCGCGTGAACAGTTCCCGCAACGCCACCACGGCCTCCAGCCGGGCGAGGTTCGCCCCGAGGCAGTAGTGCGTACCGGCGCCGAACGCCAGCGTCCGGCTGCGCTTGCGGTGGGGGTCGAACTCGTCCGGGTTGTCCATCGTGGACGCGTCCCGCTCGGCGGCGGCCCAGGAGAAGAAGATCATCTCGCCGTCGCCGGGGATCGTCTTCCCGCCGACCGACACCGGGCAGGTCGTGATCCGGCTGGTCGAGATCATCAGCGGCGTGTCGAACCGCAGGGACTCCTCGACGAGCGTCTCGTAGTCGATGCGGCCGGCCAGCACCTTGCCGGTCAGCTCCGCCGATTCGAGCACCGTCACGAGGGTGTTGGCGATCAGGTTGGTCGAGCTTTCGTGCCCGGCGATCAGCAGCAGGTACACCATCGAAACCAGCTCGTCGAACGACATCGGGGGCGCGCCGTCGGGTCCTTCCGCCGCCGCCATGCGCTCGGCAAGGGTGCTGCCATCGCCCTCGCGCAAGGTCCGGCGCAGTACCTCCTCCAGGTGTTCCCGCGCCGCGGTGATGGCGTGCGAGTCGTCGCCGTCGGTCACGGTTTCGTTGGTCCAGTGCCGGAACAGCGTGCGGTCGACCAGCGGCACCCCGACGATCTCGATGATCATCTCCAGCGCGAACCGGTACGCGAACGCGTCGACGATGTCGACCTCGTCCCCCTCGCGCAGGTTCCCGAGCAGCTCGCCGGCGATCTCCGTCAGCCGAGGGGCCAGCTGCGCGATGACCTTGGGCTTGAACGCCCCGGCGACGGTCTGGCGCAGCTGCCCGTGCCGCGGCTCGTCGCAGGTCAGCATCCCCAGTGTCGAATTGCCGCCCCCGTCGGGGTGCGCGACGCCGAGGAAGCGCGGGCCGGCCGCCAGCGTCGGGTCGGCCAGGAGGTCCCGGATCGCCTCGGTTTCGACGACCAGCCAGGCGGGCAGGTCGAACGGCAGCCGCACCCGGTGCACGGGGCCGGCGTCCCGCAGGGACTTCATCACGGCGTGCGGGTCGCGGTAGAACTCGTCCTTGGCCTCGTAGAGGTCGACGACGTCGCCCCGGGCCGCAGCCTCATCGATGCTCGACATGCTCGTTCCTTCCCAACGTCAACGGCCGCCGTCGGCACGGCGGGGCGCGTAGCTCAATTTCCCGGTGGAGGTCCGCGGCAGCCGGTCCACCCACTCCACCTGTCGCGGCACTTCGAAGGCGTCGAGCCGGGTCCGGCTCCAGCCCAGCAGGTCCGGGCGCTCGCGCCCGGGTGCGACCACGGCCCGCGCCACCGGGAACTCCCCGCGCACCGCGTCTTCGGTGACGATCACCTGTACTTCGGCCACATCCGGGTGCGCCGAGAGGACGGCCTCCAGCCGGGAGCGGCGAGTCTTCCGGCCGGCGATGTTGATCAGGTCGCCGAGCCGTCCGGTGATGCGCAGGCCGTCCGCGTCCCGTTCGGCGAGATCTCCGGTGCGGTACCACCCGTCCTCGGCGGGCAGCGGGCGCAGCCGCCCCTCGGTGAAGTAGCCGGTGGCGAACGAGTCGTTCCGGGCGAGCAGTTCGCCCTCCCCCGGCCCGATCCGAAGGTCGACGCCGGCCAGCGGCGAGCCGATGCTGCCCGGTGCCGACGTCTCCGCCAGTGCCGCGATCGCCATCGTGCCCACTTCGGACGCCCCGTAGGCGTTGAGGAGGCGGAACCCGTGGCCGCGGCAGATCCGGGCCACCGCGTCCGGCCGCAACGGGGCACCGGCGGACACCACCTGCCGCACTCCGCCGAAGTCGAGCGAGCCGGCGTCCGCGATCATGTGGACGTGGTTCGGCAGCGCGACGAGGGTGCCGGCACCGGTGCTCGCCACGGTCTTCACGAGGGACTGGGGCAGCGACGAAGGCGGGCGGTACGTGGTTTCCGCGCCGGCCAGCAGCCCGGCGAGCAGCCCGTGCGTGAACCCGTAGGAGTGGTACACCGGGGCGGCGCAGACGACGGCGTCCGGAGCGCCCTCGCCGTGCAACGCGGTGGCGATCCGGGCGGCGTCGCGCAGCACGGCGTCGACCGGCTTCACCACCGCCTTGGGCGCGGCGGTCGAGCCCGAGGTCTGGAACAGGATCGACTCGCCGGGCAGGGGCACCGGCAGCGCCGTCGCGAGGTGCGCGAGGTGGCAGCCGAGGTTTTCGCCGAGCGGCACCGGATCGCCGGGCGGCCGGTCGCCGATCAGCACATCGGCCGCGTCGAAGGTGCCGGTGGCCGCCGGGTCGCGCAGCAGCACGGGAACGCCCAGCCGGCCGGCCGCGGCGACCGCGGCGACGATCAGGGCCGCGTCGGCGGTGGACGTCGTCAGCATCCGCACGTCGCCGAACCGCCGGGAGATCTCGCCGGCCAGCCGGGTTCCGGCGCGCAGCAGGCTTTCCGCAGGCCACTCGACGCCGCCCACGACGAGCCGGGCCGTCCCGCCGCCGTCCAGGACCTGCTCGATGGTCATGGTCATCCGGAGGCCCGCTTTCTCGTCGCGAGCACGAACTCGAGGACTTCGCCGGCGCTCTCCAGGCACGCGTCCGGACCGGCGGCCAAGAGCGCGTCGCGGTCGCCCTCGCCCCACAGGGCCGCCACCGCGGTGACGCCGGCTGCCCGCGCGGCCGCCACGTCGTAGGCGGCGTCGCCGATCATCACGGCTTCATTCGCGTCGACGTCCATCGACGCGAGGGCTTTGCGGACGATGTCGGGGGCCGGCTTGGGGCGGCCGACCTCGTCCGAGCCGATCACGTGCGTGAACCGGTCCAGCACCCCGAGCCCGGCGAGCAGCGAGCGGGCACGGTCCCCCGCCTTGCCGGTCGCGACCGCGCACGGGATGCCGCGCTCGGCCAGCCCGGCGAGCAGTTCCCGCACCCCGGGGTAGAGCTCGATCCGGTCCGCCAGCCGGTAGCTTTCGCGGACGAACGGGTCCTGCATTTCCGGCGGCAGCCCCATTTTCCGCATGATCTCGGGGAAGTACCCGCCGAGGTGGCGCAGGTACGCCTCGAACGGCGGCTCCCCGGCGCCGACCACTTCCCGGAACGCGTGCGTGAACGCCGAGCGCATCACCTCGAACGAGTTCACGAGCACGCCGTCGAGGTCGAAGACCACGGCGTTCAGCGCGGTCCCGGCGGCCCGGTGCGCCACGACCGGACCGGCGACGATCTCCCGGGTCATCGGGAGCCGACCACCTTCGCCACCACGTCCGCGACGATCTGGGCGACCGTGGTCATCTGGTCCTCGGTGCCGAGCAGGGTCCGGTGGTGCAGCCAGACGCAGTCCCCGGAAATCGCTTCGGCGTTCGGGCACCGGGCGGCGATGGCGGCGGCGTCTCCGGCGGGGGCGGCCAGTTCCCAGAAGGCGTCGGTGCGGTAGATCGCCCGGAAGGCCGCGAACGCCGGCACACCGTGCGCGATGAGCTCGTCGACCAGCCGCCGCCGCCGGCCGCCGGTGATCCCCGGCACCCGGAACATCGCCATGTAGTGCGGGTTGCGGGTGCACCGGTCGTCCGTTCCCTGCGGAACCACGCCCGGGATCCGGGCCAGCAGCCCGGAAAGCAGCGGCCAGCGCCGCTCGCGCACGTCGATCTGCCCGCCGAGGCGGGCGAGCTGAGCACGCAGAACGCTCGCCGAGAACTCGTTCATCCGGAAGTTGGAGCCGGATACCTTGTGCTCGTAGGCGCGATCGGACGGCGGCCGGCCGCAGCTGTGCCGCAGGAATGCGGTCTCGTACTCCAGCGAATCGGCGAACAGGAGGGCGCCGCCCTCCCCCGCCGTCATGAGCTTGCCGTTCTGGAAGCTGTAGGCGGCGATGGCCGCGAGTTCGCCGAGCCGCGCTCCGCGCCATTCGGCGCCGTGGGCGTGTGCGGCGTCGTGTACCAGCGGAACCCCGGTGTCGCCGGACAACTTGCCCAGCGCGTCGAGGTCGGCGAGCAGGCCGGCCATGTGTACCGGCATGATCGCGCGGGTCTTCCCGGTCACCGCGGCGGCGGCCGCGGCGACGTCGATGTTGTAGGTGTCCGGGTCGACGTCGACCGGCACGGCCACCGCGCCCAGCCGCTGCACGGCCTGGGACGAGGAGATGAAGGTGAACGCCGGCACGATGACCTCGGTCCCCGGCCCCACGCCGATGACCTGGAGGGCCAGTTCCAGCGCGTGGGTTCCGCTCGTCACCGCCAGCGCGTTGCGCGCGCCGTGGTACTCGGCGAACTCCCGCTCGAACTCCGACACCTCCTGCCCGCCGAAGCGCCACCACCCGCTCTGGTCGAGCGCACGCAGGAGAGCGGCTTTTTCGGAATCGTCGTACTGCGGCCAGTCCGGCAACTCGAGATTTCGACGAGAAATAGAGATCACGTCCGTTCATCGCTCGGCCGCTTCCGAAGGGAAAAGGCTTTTCGGCGGATTGCTCCGGCCACCATATGAGCCGTGATCCGCGGCGGCAAACCGCGGCGCGGCCGGCCGGGAATGGGACCTGTCAAGTGCGGAACTTCCGCGGTTGCACCGGTCTATACCACTGAAGCGCGCTTTGCTAGCCTGGCGAAATGGACCAGCCCACAGCGAAGCAGTCGATCATGCCCTTGGCCGATTTGGCCACCCCGATGGCCGTGCGGGTGGCCGCGACGCTCGGGCTGGCCGAACACGCCGGAACCGAAGGGGCGACGGCGGAGCGGCTCGCGTCGCTGAGCGGGACGTCGGCGGCGGCGCTGCGCCGGCTGCTCGACCACCTGGTCACCGTGGCGGTGTTCGAGCTGACCGCCGACGGGCGTTACCGGCCGACCGAGCTCGGCGCGCAGCTGCGGAAAGACGCGCCCGAAGGTGTCCAGCCCCTGCTCGACATCACCTGCGCCGGAGGCCGGGCCGAACTCGCCTTCGTCGAGCTCCTCGACGTGATGACCGACGGCGCGCCCGCCTATCCACGCCGGTACGGCCGCGATTTCTGGGCCGATCTCGACGCCGAGCCGAAATTGCGGACTTCGTTCGACGCGCAGATGAACTGGCGGTTCCGGGAACAAGCGCCGCTGATCGCCCGGAACTTCGACTGGAGCCGGTTCCCCGACATCGTCGACGTCGGTGGCGGCGACGGGCCGCTGCTCGTCGAGATCCTGCGGGCGCACCCGGCCGTCCGCGGCCGCATCCTCGACCTGCCGCCGACGGCCGCGGCCGCCGGCGAACGGCTCAAGGCGGCCGGGCTCGACGACCGGGCGAGCGCGGTGCCCGGCAGCTTCTTCGACCCGCTGCCGGCCGGGGCCGACGCGTACTTGCTGTCCGACATCCTGCACGACTGGGACGACGAGCACGCCCGCGCGATCCTGGCCGGCTGCCGCCGCGCCGCCGCACCGGACGCCACCGTCATCCTGATCGAACCGGTCCAGGGCCACGGCGCCGACACGGCGATCGACCTGTTCATGCTGATGTGCTTCGGCAGCAAGGAAAGAACCGTCGAGGAGCTAACCGAACTGGCCGCCGAATGCGGCCTCACCCTCCGGAGCGCAGCCCCCGTGACCAACGGCCGCTGGGCCCTGGAATTCACCACCGCGCCCGAGTCCTGACACCCGGCCACCGAGCGCGGCCTCACCCTCCACACCGCAACCCCGTGACCGACGGCCGTTGAGCCCTGGGGTTCGCCGAGTCCTGACACCCCGCGACACCGGCGCCGGCAACGCGGCGGCTTCGTCCGCGACCGGGTCCGGGCTCGCGCCCGTCGTCGCCCCAGCGTTTCCGCCACGCCGCCCGGGCGGTTTCGGGTCAGGACGTTGTTCGCGGATGTGCAAGAACCGCGGCTTGATCACCGCGTGGGCCGAAGAGGTGGAGTAGCTCGACGGAGTCGGTGGCGGCGGGCCCGAACCAGTGGGGTTCCGCCGTGTCGAACTCGGCGACTTCGCCGGGGTTCAAGGTGAACTCGCGCTCCCCGATGATGACGCGGACCGTGCCGGCGAGGACGTAGAGCCATTCGTAGCCCTTGTGGGTGACAAGTTCCGGTTCCCGGGGTGCCAGGACCTGCTTGAAGACCTGGATGCGGCCGGGGTACTGAGTGAGCGGAACGACGATGCTGCCCTGGCCGTGACGGTGTGGCTTGAGATGGACGCGCGGATCCCCGGTCGCCGGCGGGGCGACGAGTTGGTCGAGCGCGACGTGGTGAACGCGGGCGAGGGGTATCAGCAGATCGAGCGTGGGCCGGCGCTTGCCCGACTCCAGCCGCGAGAGGGTGCTGACCGAGATCCCGGTCTCCGCCGCAACCGTCTCGAGGGACAGGTGGCGAGACTGGCGGATTGCGCGCAAGCGAGGCGCGATCCCGTTGAGGATCTCTTCGGTTTCGGCGTCCATGCCGCGGAGTCTGCACCATGACGCCGCCGTCTTTTGCAGTTTCCGCAAAGATGCTGGGGAACCCTGCCGGGTCGTGTGCACCCTGTCCTTGACCTTGCCGCCGACCCCGGGGAGCCATCACTTGACCACGACCACTGCACCCACTTCTCCAGTGCTGACCGCTGCCCGGCGTTGGGCGATCTTGGTGATCTGTGCCTCCAGCCTGTTTCTGGTCGGGCTCGACACCACCATCGTCAACGTCGCGCTGCCTCGGATCGGTCACGGTCTCGCGGTGGGAACTCGGGCCCTGGAATGGGTCGTCGACGCTTACACCATCGTGTTCGCGAGCTTGCTGATCACCTCCGGGGCCCTGGCCGACCGGTTCGGCCGCCGTAGGATCTTCCAGCTCGGCCTGGTGGGCTTCGGGCTCGCGTCGGTGGCGTGCGCGGCGGCCCCTTCGGTGGGCGCCCTGATCGCCGCGAGGGCCGTCCAGGGCGTGGCGGCGTCGATGCTCAGCCCGGTGGCGCTGGCCATCGTCGTGAACGCGACGCCTGATCCCCGCGAGCGGGCCCGCGCGATCGGCGTGTGGGCCTCGGTGTTCGGCCTGAGCATGGCCGCCGGCCCGGTGGCGGGAGGAGCCCTGCTGGCCGGATTCGGTTGGCGATCGGTGTTCTGGATCAACGTCCCGCTGGTGGCGGCCGCCATGGTGCTCGTCGCGAGATTGGTCCCGGAGTCGCGCGGCGGCCACGCACGGCGCCTTGACCCGGTCGGCCAGGCGCTGCTGGCGGGGCTCCTCGCACTGGTCGTGGGTTTGCTCATCGAGGCCCCAGCTCTTGGTTGGACCTCACCGATCATTCTTGGTGGATACGCCGGTGTCGCGGCGATCTCGCTCGCCTTCGCGTGGGTCGAGCTGCGCAGGCCGGCGCCCCTGATCGAGCTGAGGTTGTTCAGGCGCCCGCCCTTCGCCGCGGCGGTGCTGGGCGCGGTCGCCGTGTTCGTCGCCTTGTCGGTGACCGTGCTGTTCACCACGTTCTACCTTCAGGAAGGTCGCGGCTGGACACCGCTGGCCGCGGGTACGGCGGTTCTTCCGCTGGCGGTCGGTGCGACCGTGTGCGCCCCGCTGTCGGGCATCTTGACCGGCCGGTTGGGGCCACGTGTCCCCCTTGTCCTGGCCGGAGTGTTCATCGCCGCCGGGGGTGGCGTGCTGTGGGCGGCCCTGACACCGAGCACGATCACCGCGGTGCTCCTGGCGGCCTACCTGCTCCTGGGCATCGGGGTCGGTTTCGCCAACGCACCGATCACCAACACCGCCGT
>NZ_MUMI01000325.1 GCF_002155975.1 Amycolatopsis kentuckyensis | reverse complement strand
CGGCGAACCCGGCGTCGGCGACCATGAGCAAGCCGACGAGGACCTTGACCGGTGTGCTGACGCGGGGCGGGGACTCGGACAACGGGACGACTCCTGGGGCCAGAGGGGTCAGGGATTGCCGATTATCCGGTCTGCCCGGACGAACACCGCGACCCGCCGCTCTTCGGCCATCACGCGGTCGTACTCGGCCCAGTCGTCGTGGGTTCCGGTGGCGGCGATGAAGACGTCACGCAGCAGCTGCGGCAGGCCCGCGGGGTCGAACGCCGGGTCGGGGTCGTCGGGCCCGATGAGGTGGGTGGCGCCGGTGACCGACAGCCAGTTCCAGCCGCGCCGGAACGTGAGGGTGGCGTGCCCGGCCCGCCGCAGCAGAGCGAGCTTGTGCGCCTTCCCGACGGCGACGTACGCGACACCCGGGACGCCGGTCACCGGATCGTCGATGACACCGGCGTTGACGACGGAGGCGTGCACCGTGCCGTCGGCGCGCGTCGTGGCGACGGTGGCGAGGCCGTGCTCCTGCAGCGACAGCGTGCGAACCTGCTCCAGATCAGCGCTCATGGCCCCAACCTAGCCTCCGGAGGCCAGACATGGCCGTCAGCGCCGTCCGCCACCTGGACCTGGTCTAGGACGACGTCTCGTTCGAAGGTCGCGGCGGCGAAGGAGACGGCGCCGCCGAACACGGCGCCGTCCTGGTGGGGGACGCCGTCGATCATGCGCACGCCGCCGAACACGGCCTCGTCGCGGAACACGGCTTCGTCGAACAGCGCGCCGTTGCGGAAGGTTGCTCCCCGGAACAGCGCCGAGCCGTGGAAGCGGGCCCGCTTGAAGTTCGCGGACCGGTCGAACTCGCTGCCGCCGAAGATGGCGTAGCCGGTGAATTCGACGTCCTCGAAGCGGGTCCAGCCGGCGAACCGGGCGCCGCCGAACCGGACGTTGCCGACCCGGCACCCCCGGAAGTCGAAGTGGCACAGCAGGGCGCCCGTCAGGTTGAGGGTGATCCCGGGCCAGAACTCCGGGCGCGCCACCTCCGCCGTGCCGCCGGGGTAGAGGTGGTCGGCCAGGATGCGCTGGGCCGTCGTGCGCACCTCGAGCTCCTGGTCGCCCGGGGGTTCTTCGGTGCCGGGCTCGTCCTGGTCCGCGCCGGGCGCACGCAACGACGACCAGGGTGGCAGCCGGGATCCGGTGGGCAGCGTGTACGGCAGCCGGAGGTAGGCGCAGAGCAGGTTGACGATCGTCTGCCGCTGGTCCGGTGTGTTCTGGGCCAGCCGCTCCAGCGCGTACAGGCCGGCCAGCCGGATCGGTGTCTTCTCTGAGCCCAGCTGGTCGGCCGCCTTGGTGTAGAGCTCGGTGATCCGCCGTTCCGCCGCGTCGACCCGCGCGTCCTCGGCCAGCCGCCGCTGGTGCGCGGCATTGTCCGAGGCCACCTGCTCGACGTGCTGCTGGGCGTGTTCGCGCTGGGCGAGCTC
>NZ_MUMI01000324.1 GCF_002155975.1 Amycolatopsis kentuckyensis | reverse complement strand
TGAGCCGCCGCGCGATCGCCTTGAGCATGGCGATCGCGCGGCGGCTCAGCGCGTGCGGGTCGGTGGACATCGGTCTGGCCTTTCGGTGCGGCTGGGTTCTGGCGCGAGGGCTGCAGCTCGTTACCTAGGGATACGCGGCGAACACGAGCTCGGTTCAGCACGATCGGGCCAGTTGGCCCCTTGACACAGCGAGGGCCACCAAGCAGGCTCATTCATCGGATGAATCAGTTCCGCCGACGACAGATGTGCGTCCTGAGGGCGAACTTTGTCGTAATCCCGCCGTAGTCATCCGATCCCTGGAGGCTCAGTGCCGACCTTCCCCCGCCGTCAAGCCCTCGGTATCGCGCTGGGAGGTGCCGTCGCGCTCGGCGTGGCCGGCCACACCCCGGCCGGCGCCGCCAGTCCCGTCGACGCCGCTCCCGACGGCCCGGAGACCCCGATCGTCCCGCCCCCGCCGCCCGTCCCCGTCACCCTCGACTCCTGGTTCTCCTGCGACGGCATCGACAGCGCGTCCGCCACCGGAGGCGACTTCGACGGCTCCGGCTACACCTTCCCCGCCGAGCACGTCCCCGCCGGGCAGACCGTCACCGCCGGTGGGGTCCCCTTCAAGCTCGGCTCCGCGGCCGCCGGGGCGAAGAACAACATCGCCGCCACCGGCCAGCGGATCGACCTGCCGAAGGGTCGCTACTTCGTCGCCTACTTCCTGGTCGCCGCCAGCTACGGCGCGGCAGGCGGCCCGGCGACCGTGCACTACGCCGACGGCAGCGCGAGCACCGGTTCGCTCTCCGGCCCCGACTGGTACACCGGCAGCGGCGCGCTCGTTTCGCCGTTCCGGTACGCCCCCGGCGGTGTCGTCGACAACAACCCGGTTTCGCTGGCCATCGGCCAGGTCTGGGTCGACCCGGCCCGCGAAGCCGTCGCGCTGACCCTGCCCACGACGGCGAACCCGGCGCCGAACGTCTCCAGCCTGCACGTCTTCGCGCTCACCCTCCAGCCGGTCGCCGTGGGCCGCTCGGCGCTGGTCCTGGACGGCCGGTCGACGGCGAACCTGCTGACCGACGGCGGTCCGCAGGCCGCCGAAGCGACCATCGTCAACGCCGGGACCGTGTGGCTCGGCGCGGGCGACCGGGTGAGCGTCACCGTCGACGTCCCCGGCGGCCGGACGACCGTGCCCGCGGCCGTCCGCGCGCTGGCGCCGGGGGAGCAGGCGACGGTCCGGCTCGGGCTCGCCCCGAACGCCTCCGTGCCGCCCGGGACCACCACGAACGGCCAGATCCGCGTCACCGCCGGCCGCGGCACGCTCGCCACCCAGCAGGTGCCGATCACCCTCGGCGTCCCGGACTTCCGGCCCACCGACGCTTCGCTCTCGACGCACCGGGCGCCCTACTGGTTCAACGACAGCAAGTTCGGCATCTTCATCCACTGGGGCGTCTACGCCGTGCCCGCGTGGGCGCCGGTCGGGCAGCAGTACGCGGAGTGGTACTGGCAGAACCAGCAGGACCCCGCCGGCGCGACCTACGCCTACCACCGGCAGAAGTACGGCGAGAACTTCACCTACGACGACTTCATCCCGCTCTTCACCGCGGCGAAGTTCGACCCGCGCAGCTGGCTGAAGCTGATCGCGGACGCGGGCGCGGAGTACTACGTCCTGACGTCCAAGCACCACGACGGCTTCGCGTTGTGGGACACGAAGGTCAGCGACCGCAACTCCGTGAAGCTGGGCCCGCGCCGGAACGTCATCGCGGAGCTGTTCGCGGCGTCCCGGAAGTACACGCCGCAGCTGCGCAACGGCCTGTACTTCTCGCTGCCCGAGTGGTTCAACCCGGACAACCCGTGGATGGGCCACGCGCCGCGCAATCCGTACACCGGCGCACCGCTGCCCTACACCGGCTACACCGCGGGGAAGGACTTCGTCCGCGACTACCAGGCCCCGCAGGTCCTCGAGCTGATCCGCGAGTTCGACCCCGACGTCCTGTGGTTCGACATCGGCGGCGTCAACGACAGCCGGACCGTGCTCACCGAGTACTTCAACCGCGCGAAGAACCGCAAGCGGCCCAAGGACGTCACCTACAACGACCGCGGCGGCATCCCGGACCACGACTTCACGACGCCCGAGTACACGACGTACCCGAACACGGTGGTGGCGAAGTGGGAGGCGAGCCGCGGCCTCGACCCGTTCTCCTACGGCTACAACCGCGCGACCCCCGACGACCGCTACATGACGGCGGCGGAGGTCGTCCGGACGCTGGTCGACATCGTCTCGAAGAACGGCAACTTCCTGCTCGACATCGGCCCCGACTTCGACGGCACGATCCCGGACGTGATGCAGCGGCACCTGCGGGACGCGGGCGCGTGGCTGAAGGTCAACGGCGAGGCGATCTACGGGACGACGTACTGGTCCCGGATGGCCCAGCTCGGCGACCTGCGGTTCACGGTCAAGCAGAACGAGGCGTTCTACGTGCACTCGCTGGCCGCGCCGGGCAGCCGCGTGGTGGTGGACGCGCCGGTCCCGATCCGCGCGGGTGACCGGGTGACCATGCTCGGGTACCGCGGCACCCTGCACTGGACGGTGGAGAACGGCGCGCTGGTGATCGACGTCCCGGCCGCGGCCCGGCAGGCGGGCCGCTTCACCTGGGTGTTCAAGATCGCCTGGAGCTAGAGGTCGGCGTTCTTGCCGATGTAGAGCTCCGCGAACGCCGCCGCGGCCGTGGGCGAACCGAGCAGGCGCCGCATCCGGGCTTCCGCGATGCGCGCCGCGAACGGGTTCTCGCCCGCGGCCGCGGTGTGGTGGAAGATGTCCGACAGCCACTGGGAAAATTCCTGGTACTGCCACACCAGCGGCAGGCACGCGGCCGAATAGCCGGCCAGCGGCGCCGGGTCGCCCGCGTAGTACGCCCGGAACGCGTCGGTCAGCAGGAACGCGTCGTGCAGGGCGAGGTTCATGCCCTTCGCCGCGATCGGGGCGACCAGGTGCGCCGACTCGCCCGCGAGGTGCAGGCGGCCGTGCGACATCGGCTCCACGACGGAGTTGTGCATGTCGAGGATCCGCTTCTCGAACAGCCTGCCCTCGACGATCTCGCCGCCGGGCACGGTGAGCCGCGCGTGGAGCTCCTGCCACACGCGCTCGTCCGGCCAGTCCGCCTCGGTCTCGCCCGGCGCGGTCTGCAGGTAGAACCGCGTCACCTCCGGCGTGCGCGCCATGTGCGCGGCGAACCCGCGCGGGTGGATGCCGAACAGCACGCCGTCGGCCGATGGCGGGGCCTCGGCGAGCAGGGCCAGCCAGCCGATTCCGTAGTCGTGGTGGGCTTTCACCGTCGATTCCGGCGGCAGGTAGCCCTGGCAGACGCCGCGGGCGCCGTCGCAGCCGGCGACGAAGTCGCAGTCGATCCGGTGTCGGCCGTCGGCGGTGCGGAACGTGACGGCGGGGGAGTCCGAGGTCAGGTCGTGCAGCTCGACGTCGGAGACCTCGAAGACCGCTTCACCGCCCGCGCCGGTGTACTGCGCGACCAGGTCGGTCACCAGAAGCTGTTGCGGGTACACGAAATGCCGCTGCCCGGTGACGTCGCCGTAGCGGAAGACGTGCCGCTGCCCGGCGAACCGGAACTCGAACTTCTCGTGCCGCGGCGCCTTCGCGACGAGCTGCTCGCCGAGGCCGCGCTCTTCGAGCCCGCGGACCGCCCACTCTTCGATGAACCCGGCCCGCGGCCGCTGTTCGATGAACGCCCGGCTCTGCGCCTCCAGCAGCACGCAGCCGATCCCCGCGCGCCGCAGCAGGTTCGCCACCGTGAGTCCGGCCGGGCCCGCCCCCACCACGGCCACCGCCGTGCGCCTCGCCACCATGCGCCCGAGGGTAGCGCGAACCGCTCAGTAGTAATGCCGCAGCTGGGGCCACGCCTCGGACCACGGCCGCGTCAGCGTGCACAGCGAAAGCGTGACGCCGTCCTCGTCGTTGTCGACGCCTTCGGCGTTGTGGTGCTTGGCGACCGGGCGGCACCCGGTGATCAGCCGGGCCGCGGGCGAACCGGGCTGGATCCGCCCGACGAGCAGCACCGGGCCGACCAGCCGGTCCGGTGGCGGCCCCCAGTCCGCGTACGACATGTGCGGGGAGTACGGCTGCGGCAGCCCGAGTTCGGGACCGTAGCGCTCGAGCGCCCCGGCTTCGCCGTAGTTGCCGGCGAGGATGACCGCGGTGTCGCGCTCGGCGTCCGGGATCCGCTGCCACGCACCGGCGACAGTGCCGGCGAAGCCGGGCCAGCCGACCTGCTCGCCCGGCTCCTTGTTCATCGCCAGCAGCGGGCCGTTCAGCGCCGGCGCCGGGACGACCGGGAGTCCGATGAGGACGGACACGGCCACGCACACCGCGGCGGCCGCGCCGGTGAGCGCCCGCCGGAGCGTCCCGCCCCGGCCCAGCCACCGCAGCACCGGTTCCGCGCCCAGTGCCACCAGCGGCAGCAGCAGCGGTACCGAGTAGTACGGCTTGCCGCCGAGGACCAGGAGCTCGACGCAGACGACCGGATAGGCGACGGCGAGCGCGCGGGCCCAGCGCAGACCGGGGTCGCGCCACGGCCGCACGAGCCCGGCGATCCACACCGGCACCAGCACCGGCGAGAGGAGGACCAGCTGCATCGGCACGAACAACAGGCGGTTCCCGGCGCCGTCGTCCTCGCTGATCCCGCCGGCCACGGTGAGCATCGGCCAGCCGTGCGACGCCTGCCAGAGCACCACCGGCGCGGCCAGGACGGCGGCGACTCCGACGCCGGCCGCGAGCCACCACGTCCGCAGCACCCGGCGCGGCCCGGCGACGGCCACGCCGATGCCCAGTCCGGACAGCAGGAGCAGCACGAGCCACTTGTTCGCCAGGCCGAGCCCGGCGGCGGCACCGACCGCGAGCCACCAGCGGCCGTCGCCGGTGCGCAGCAGCCGCAGGCCGAAGAGCGCGATCAGCGACCACAGCAGCACGTCCGCGGAGTTGGTCGCCAGCATGTGCGACACGACCAGGACGTAGGACGACAGCGCCGTCGCGATCGCGGTGAACAGCTGAACGCCGCGGCCGCCGCCGAACTCGCGGGCGATCAGCGCGACGGCCACGACGGTCGCCATGCCGAGCAGGGTCGCGACCACGCGCAGGCCGCTCGGCGTTTCGCCGAACACCGCCGTCGACGCCCGCGCCAGCCACGGTGTGATCGGCGGGTTGTCGACGTACCCCCAGTCCGGCCGGCGGCCTGCGGCGACGAAGTACAGCTCGTCGCGGTGGAAGCCGTAGCGTCCGGACAACGCCGTCAGCACGACGGCTTGCACGGCAACGACGATCCCGACCGGTAGCGCGGCGAACCGCGGCGGCGCCCCCATGGCAGTCTCCCCTCGGCTGCCCGGGATCGTACGCGGTGGATCACGCTGCCGGGCGCGCTCCGAGGAATTCGCCGCCCGCGTCGGCGACCAGTTCGGCGAGGGTCTGTGCGCGGCGGAGCGGCGTGAACTCGACGTCACCGCGCGGCGACACGGTGAACCCGTACACCGCCGGGCGCGGCAGCGTGTTGTACGCGTAGTGCGCGCCGAAGTAGTACGCGCCGGTGTCGTGGGCGACGACGAGGTCGCCCGGTTCCAGCAGCGGCAACGGCCGCTCGCGGGCGAGGAGGTCGCCGGCGAAACACAGGGGACCGGCGATGTCCTGCGGCACCTGAGGTCCGGTCTTCGGCGTGCCGGTGGCGTCGAACGCGCCGATCCGCAGCGGCCAGTGCTCCGGCTGGAGCACCGTGCGCGCCGCCACCTGGGCGCCCGCGTGCGTCACGGCGATGTGCCGTCCCCCGGCGACCTTCGTGTACTCCACCGTGCTGACCAGGAAGCCGCTCTTCGCCAGCAGGGACCGGCCGAACTCGGTGACGAACGCGTAGCGCCCGTCGGCCAGGGCCGGGACCCGGGCCAGCAGCGTCGCGACGTAGCCGGCGTAGGTCGGGCCGGGCTCGTCGGACGTGAAGTCCACCGGCAGCCCGCCGCCGATGTCGAGACTGGTGACCTGCCGGTACCCGGCTTCGGCGTTGATCTCCTCGGCGAGCTCGTGCACCGCGGCGACGCCGTCGGCCATCAGCTCCGGCGGGCAGCCCTGCGAGCCGACGTGGACGTGCAACCGGGTCAGCCACGGCCGGTGCGCGAAGGACTCGAGCAGCAGGCCCCGGTTTCCGTGGTCCCGCAACGGGATACCGAACTTGGACGCCGGGGTGGCGGTGCTCGTGTCGCCGATCCGGCCCGCCCCGACCTGCGGGTTGATCCGCAGGCCCAGCACCGACCGCGGCGGCGTCGCCCCGACCAGTGCGTCGAGCCGGGCGAGCTCCTGGAAGTTGTCGGCGTTGACCGCCGTGCCTTCGGCGAGGGCGTGCGCGAGCTCGGCGGTCGTCTTGGCGGGGGAGTCGAGCACCAGCCGCGGGCCGCGCAGGCCGGCCGCTTCCGCGACCGCCGTCTCGCCGGGGCTCGCGACCTCGGCGTCGATGCCGAGGTCGGCGAGGAACCGCAGGAGCGGGGCCAGGCCGCACGCCTTGGCGGCGACGGTGTGCTGGACGCGCCCGAGCGGCGCGAACGCCTTCGTCAGGTCTTCGACGGCTTCGCGGACCGTGGTGAGGTCGACGAACCCGGCCATCGGAGCGGCGAGCCGCCGGTCCGCCGCGGCGGCGAGGGCGAGCAGCTTGCGGTCGGTGCGGGCCAGGGGCGCGCTGGTCGTGGTCATGGGATCCAGGACAGCAGCGGAGTGGGCGGCCGGTCCAAGACTTCGTCCCGATCAAATCATAGGAACGCCCTATAATCACCGGGTGGACCTGCGCCGATGGCACTACTTCGCGGTACTCGCCGAGGAGATGCACTTCACGAAGGCGGCCGCTCGCCTGTTCGTGTCCCAGCCGTCGCTGAGCCAGCAGATCCGCGCCTTCGAAGCGGACCTCGGTGTCGCGCTGCTCGACCGCACGGGTCCGCGCTTCGCGTTGACCGAAGCCGGCCGCGTGGCGGCTCTGGAGGCCCGCGACCTGCTCGACCGGCTGGACCGGGCCCGCGGCGCGATCACCGCGGCCGGCCGGGGCGACGCCGGGCGGCTGCGGATCGCGTACACGCGGTCGGCGCCCGGCCCGCTGGCCGGCGACCTGGTCGCGGCCTACCGCGAGCGCTACCCGGACGTCGAACTCGCCCTGGAAACGGGCTGGACCAGCCTGAACCTGACCCGCCTGGCGGCAGGCGAGATCGACGTCGGCTTCGTGCGGCCCCCGGTCACCGCCCCGGACATCGAGGTCGCGGTGGTGGGCTCGGAGGAGGTCCTGCTCGCCCTGCCGTCGGGCCACGCGCTCGCCCACCGCCGCGGCCGGGTGCGGCGGGCCGCGATCGCCGCCGAGCCGGTGGTGTTCTGGCCGCGGGAGAACGGCCCCGGCCAGTACGACGCGATCAGCGGCCAGGTCTGGCCGGGCGGCCTGCCCCCGATCGTCCGCGAAGAACCGGAGGACGAGCAGCTCATGCGCGCGGTGGCCGAAGGCGCGGGCCTCGCCGCGGTCCCGGAACACCGGGCCCGGGCGTTGCGCCGGCGTGGCGTGGTGCTGCGCAGGCTGGAGGACCCGCCCCCGAGGATCGACCTGGGCCTGGCCTGGCGGGCCGGCTCGGCTTCCCCGGTGGTGCGGGCCTTCGTGGAGCTGGCCGCCGGGCAGCGTTAGTTTCGGCTCACGGCTCACGGCTCACGGCTCACGGCTCACGGCTCACGGCTCACGGCTCACGGCTCACGGCTCACGGCTCACGGCCCACGGCCCACGGCCCACGGCGCGGCCCGGCTTGGCGC
>NZ_MUMI01000323.1 GCF_002155975.1 Amycolatopsis kentuckyensis | reverse complement strand
ATCACCCGCCGGCGGGTGATCCGTCCGCCGCGACCAGCTCGACCTCGAACCCGGCCTCGTTCTCCCAGTACGCCGCGTAGTGGGCGGGCCCGCCCGCGTGCGGGTACCGGTCCGCGAAGAGCGGCCGCCACCCGTGGTCGGTCGCCCGGGCCGACAGGTCGTCGACCTGCTTGCGCGTGGCCACGTGCAGTGCCAGGTGGTTCAAGCCCGGCCGGGTGCGCTCGTGGTCCGGCGCGCTCCGCGCCGGGGATGCCTCCACCACCAGGTACGTCGCTCCCAGCCGCCAGCTGACCCCCGCCGGCCAGCGCTGGAACTCGCGCCAGCCGAGCTCGCCGAGCAGCCAGCCCCAGCTGCGCTCGGCTTCGGCGAGGTCCGGCACCCACAGCTCGATGTGGTGCGGCCGCCCGTGCACCGGGGGCAGCGCGACCAGCACGCGATGCAGGTCGCCGTAGTGGACGCCGCTGCCGACGTCGAGGAAACCCAGGCGCGCGGCCACGGTGCGGCTCGCCGCGTTCCGCTCGTGGACCAGCGCCCACACCGCCGGGAGCCCGAGCGTGCCGAGCCCGTGGTCGAGCAGTGCGCGGGCGGCCTCAGTGGCCAGGCCCTGCCCGGCGTGCGCGCTCGCGACGTAGTAGCCCAGCTCGGGCACCTCTCCCGGCAGCTCCGACGAAGGACGCAGGTGCGCGACGCCGATCACCTCGCCGTCGCGCTCGATCACCCAGTGGCCCTGGCCGGCCGGGCCGCGGTAGGCGAGCCGATGGTCCACCATCGCGCTCGCCGCGGCCGGGTCGGAGAAGTCCGCGGCGAAGTACCGGCTCATCTCCGGGTCGGCGAACACCTGCACCACGGCTTCGCGATCGGCCTCGGTGAGCGGCCGCAACGACACCCGCGGTGCCGTCAGCACCGTCATCCCGCGTGGGTGGCGAGCCAGCGCAGGGCGAGCGGGTAGCCGTCGACGCCGAGGCCGGCGATCACGGCCGTCGCGATGTCCGACAGCACGCTGTGGTGGCGGAACGCCTCCCGCTTGTGGACGTTCGAGATGTGCAGCTCGATCAGCGGCGCGGTCAGCTGCGCCGCGGCGTCGCGCACCGCGATCGAGTAGTGCGTCCACGCGCCGGCGTTGAGCACCACCGGGTGCCCGCCGTCGGCGGCTTCGTGCAGCCAGCTGACCATTTCGCCCTCGTGGTCGGTCTGCCGGACCTCGACCTCGATCCCCAGCTCGGCACCGGTCTCGACGCACAGCGCCGCGAGGTCGGCGTGCGTGGTCGAGCCGTAGACCGACGGCTCGCGCTTGCCGAGCCGGCCGAGGTTGGGGCCGTTGAACACGAACGCCTTCACAGCAGCACGCTCCCGCCGCCGCGGGACGGCTCCGCCGCGATCGCCGAGTACGCGGCCGCGAGCAGCGCCGGGTCCGGACCCTCCAGCCGGCCCGGTTTGGCGAGGGCGTCGAGGACGACGAACCGCAGCGCACCGGAACGGGTCTTCTTGTCGCCCTTCATGGTTTCCAGCAACTGCGGCAGCGCGTCGGCGTCGTACGTCGTCGGCAGGCCGATCAGCTTCAGCACGGAGGCGTGGCGCTCGGCCGTCGTGTCGTCGAGGCGCCCGGCCAGCCGCGCCAGCTCGGCGGCGAACACCAGGCCGACGCTGACGGCGGCGCCGTGGCGCCACCGGTACCGCTCGCGGCGTTCGATGGCGTGGCCGAGAGTGTGGCCGTAGTTGAGGATCTCGCGCAGGTCGGACTCGCGCAGGTCCGCGGCGACGACGTCGGCCTTGACCCGGATGGACCGGCGCACCAGCTCGGCCAGGACGTCGCCGGCCGGGTCGAGCGCGGCCGCCGGGTCGGCCTCGACCAGCTCGAGGATCCGCGGGTCGGCGATGAAGCCGGTCTTGATCACCTCGGCCATCCCGGCGACGAGCTCGTTGCGCGGGAGCGTCTCCAGCGTCGCGAGGTCGACGAACACCGCGCTCGGCTCGTGGAACACCCCGACCAGGTTCTTGCCGGCCTCGGTGTTGATGCCGGTCTTGCCGCCGACCGAGGCGTCGACCATGCCGAGCAGCGTCGTCGGCACGTTGACCAGCCGGACCCCGCGCATCCACGTGCCCGCGACGAACCCGGCGAGGTCGGTGACGGCGCCGCCGCCGAGGCCGACCACGACGCCGCGGCGGTCCAGCCCGATCCGGCCGAGCACCTCCCAGCAGAAGCCCGCGACGGTCAGCGCCTTGCCGTCCTCGGCGTCCGGGATCTCGACGCGGTGGGCGTCGAGGCCCGCCGCGTTCAGCTCGTCGCGGATGGCTTCGGCCGTGGCGGTCAGCGTCGGCGGGTGGACCAGCGCGATCTTCGAGGCGTCGGCGAGGTGCTCGGTGAGGTCGCCGAGCAGGCCGCGCCCGACCACGACGTCGTAGGGCTGGGCGGTGGCGACGGGGATGCGCACCGGATCGGACACGGGGTGGCTCACTCCTTGATTTCGGCGGGAGCGGCGAGCTCCGCCACGAGCTGCGCGACGATCTCGGAGGGCGTCCGGTCGTCGGTGACGATCTCGACGGTGGCGACCTCGCGGTAGACGGGCACCCGCTCGTCGAGCAGTTTCTTGAACGTGGCGCGGGGGTTCACCCCGGCCAGCAGCGGCCGCGCACTCGACAAGCCGGTGCGCTGCACACCGGCCGCGAGGCCGACGTTGAGGAACACGACGGTGTGCTCGGCCAGGCGGGCCCGGGTACCCGGGGTGAGCGGGGCGCCGCCGCCGAGGGAGAGCACGCCCTCGTGCCCGGCCAGCGCCGTCGCGACCGCTTCTTCTTCCAGCGCGCGGAAAGCGGGTTCGCCGTCTTCCGCGAAGATGTCGGAGATGCTGCGCCCGGTGCGCGCGACGATGTCGTCGTCACTGTCCCGGAAGGTGACGCCGAGCGCGGTCGCCAGCAGCGGGCCGACCGTGCTCTTACCTGAGCCGGGCGGGCCGACGACCACCGCGCGCGGACTCACCACCGCTCCTCGAGGGCCTTGAGGTACGCCTCGGCGTTGCGCTTGCTCTCGGCGAGCGAGTCGCCGCCGAACTTCTCGAGCGCGGCGTCGGCGAGGACGAGTGCCACCACCGATTCCAGCACGACCCCGGCCCGCGGCACCGCGCAGACGTCCGACCGCTGGTGGATCGCGACCGCGGGCTCGCCGGTCTTGACGTCTACTGTGGACAGTGCTTTGGGGACGGTCGAGATCGGCTTCATGGCCACGCGGACGCGCAGCGGCTCGCCGTTGGTGATGCCGCCTTCGAGGCCGCCCGCGCGGTTCGACCGGCGGGTGACCCCGACCGGGCCGGTGCCGCGGTCGATCTCGTCGTGCGCCTGGCTGCCCCAGCGACGTGCGGTCGTGAAGCCGTCGCCGACCTCGACGCCCTTCATCGCCTGGACGCCCATCAGCGCGCCGGCCAGGCGGGCGTCGAGCCGCCGGTCCCAGTGGACGTGGGAGCCGAGGCCCGGCGGGAGGCCGTAGGCGAGGACCTCGATCACGCCGCCGACGGTGTCACCCGCCTTCCGGACGGCGTCGACCTCGGCGACCATCGCGTCGGTGCCTTCCTGGCTGAAGGCGCGCACCGGGCTCTCGTCGATGGCCGCGAGGTCCTCCGGCTTCGGGAGGGGCCCCTCGGGCGCGTCGGCACCGCCGATCGAGACGACGTGGCTGACGATCTCGACGCCGAGCAGCTGCTGGAGGAAGTTGCGGGCCACCGTGCCGAGCGCGGTCCGTGACGCGGTTTCGCGGGCACTCGCGCGCTCCAGGACGGGGCGCGCCTCGTCGAAGCCGTACTTCTGCATGCCGGGCAGGTCGGCGTGGCCGGGACGGGGCCGGGTGAGCGGTTCGTTGCGCGCGAGGCCCTCGAGGATCTGGGGGGCGACCGGATCGGCCGCCATGACCTGCTCCCACTTCGGCCACTCGGCGTTCTCGATCTGCACGGCGACCGGGCCGCCCTGGGTGAGGCCGTGGCGGACGCCGCCGAGGAACTCGATGTGGTCGGTCTCGAAGCCCATCCGCGGGCTGCGGCCGAAGCCGAGACGGCGCCGGGCCAGCTGCTCGGTGACGTCGGCGGTGGTGACGGCAACGCCCGCGGGCATCCCTTCGAGCACGGCGGCCAGCGCGGGTCCGTGCGATTCACCTGCGGTGATCCAGCGCAACATGGGCTCAATCCTGTCACGGGCGCGGCGCGGGCCGGGACATGCCTCCGCTCACCCGGCGCGAGGGCCGGTTCGCGTGCGCGGACGGACGACACGCGCACCCCGGGCGGACGACACGCGCCCCTGGCGGCACGACACGTGTGATCGGGAGGTCGACTCGCGTGATCTGAGGGTCGACACGGCGTGATCGGGGCCGTGACTCGCGTGACTGGGGCCGTGACTCGCGTGACTGGGGGCGGGACTCGCGTGACTGGGGCCGTGACTCGCGTGATTGGGGACGGAACTCGCGTGACTGGGG
>NZ_MUMI01000322.1 GCF_002155975.1 Amycolatopsis kentuckyensis | reverse complement strand
CGTCCACCGCGGTGGACGGCACGACCTGGGGAATCCGGGTGGTTTCCTGCGCGCCGCGGTCGATTTCGCGCTTGAAACGCCCGAGTACGGTCCATCTTTACGGGCGTGGCTGACGGAACGGATCGGGACAGAGCGCCCATGACGGAATCCCTCGACGCGGCGCGGCCCGAAGTGGCCGGGGACGAGGCCGAGCTGCGCTCGGTCGACGCGCAGATCTCGATGACCTTGGACGCCGCCGTCCGGCCCCAGCCGGTGCGGGTGGCGATCTCCGAGGCCCAGGGGCTGCTCTGCGCCGAGGAGGTGGTCGCCGAGCACGCGCTGCCCGGGTTCGACCAGGCCGCGATCGACGGGTACGCGGTGCGCAGCGTGGACGTCCGCAACGCCGGGCAGGAGCCGGTGCAGCTGCCGGTCGTCGGCGAGATCGCGGCGGGCTCGCGCCAGCCGCGGCGGCTCCAGCCCGGCCAGGCCGTCCGGGTCGACACCGGCGCGCCGCTGCCGACGCTGGCCGACGCCGTCGTGCCGCTCGCCTACACCGACGGGCACCAGGCCAAGGTCACAGTGCACCGCTCGGTGCCGTCGGCGGGGTACGTGCGGCGGGCGGGCGAGGACGTCCAGATCGGGGACGTCGCGGTGCGCCGCGGCGACACGATCGGCTCGGCCCAGGTCGGCCTGCTGGCCGCGGTCGGCCGCGCGAAGGTCCTCGTCTACCCGCGGCCGCGGGTGTCGATCGTGTCGGTCGGCGACGAGCTGGTCGACATCGACCGGACGCCGTCGGTCGGGCAGGTCTACGACGTCAACTCCTACGCGCTGTCCGCGGCCGCCCGGGACGCGGGTGCCGAGGTCAGCCGGGTCGGCATCGTGCCGAGCGAGCCGAAGCGGCTGCGGGAGGTCGTCGAGGGCAGGCTGCTGATGTCGGAGATCGTCGTGGTCGCCGGTGGCGCCGGGGGCGCCACCGGCGACGAGGTGCACGCCGCGCTGTCCGACCTCGGCCGGATCGACATGACGCGGGTGGCGATGCACCCCGGCTCGGTACAGGGGTTCGGCCGGCTCGGGCCCGACTCGGTGCCGACGTTCCTCATCCCGGGCAACCCGATGAGCGCGCTGGTGGTGTTCGAAGTGCTGGTGCGGCCGCTGATCCGGGCGGCGCGCGGGACCCGCAACCCGCACCGGCGGATCGTCGGTGCGCGGCTGCTTTCGCCGATCACCTCGACCGAGGGCCGGCGCGGGTTCCTGCGCGGCCAGTTGCTGCGCGACGAGGCCAACGGCGAGTACCTGGTCCAGCCGCTCGGCCAGTCCGGGGCGCACCTGCTCGCGTCGCTGGCCGAGGCGAACTGCCTGATCAACGTGCCGGAAGAGGCGACCGACGTCCCCGCGGGCGAGCAGGTCCAAGTCACCTTCCTGGCGCAACGGGCCTGATGAGCTCCGTGTCGGGCGTGTCCTATCCGGTCGAAAGCCGGCACCCGGGCTGGCCGGCTCGGCTCGGCCCGCTGCGCGTGCCCGCGGGCGAGGTCGCGATCCGGCCGGTCCGGCTGCGCGACGCCGGCGAGTGGAGCCGGATCCGGCTCCGGGACCGCGCGCACCTCGAAATGTGGGAGCCCACCGGTGTCGGCCCGTGGCCCGAACGCAACGCCTTCTGGTCGTGGCCGTCGCAGTGGGCGGCCCTGCGGTCGCTCGCTCGCCGTGGTCAGTGTCTCCCGTTCACGATCACCCTGGACGGTCGTCTCGTCGGGCAGATCACTGTGGGTAACGTCATCCGGGCGTCGCTGCGGTCGGCCTGGATCGGCTACTGGGTGTCGTCCGAGGTGGTCCGCGGCGGAGTCGCGACGGCCGCCGTGGCGCTCGTCACCGACCACGCCTTCGGCCCGGCCGGGTTGCACCGGCTGGAGGCCACCGTGCGTCCGGAAAACGCCGCCAGCCTGCGGGTTCTCACCAAGGCGGGCTATCGGCGGGAAGGCCTGTTCGAGCGCTACCTCGACGTCGCGGGCGGCTGGCGGGACCACTTCTGCTACGCCGTGACGCGCGAAGAAACCGGGTCCGGGCTGGTGTCGCGGCTGGTCGCGGCGGGCCGCGCCGACTACGCCTGAACGTGATTACCCACCCGGGTTGGTAGCCGCGTTACCACATGCTGTGAGTTTCACCTAATCCGGTGAGGCATTTCCGTGATCGAACCCGGCGAGTCTCCGCCCGATCTGTTACTCCTGTGACTAACGTGATTCGTGGTGGAAGGATCGGGGGAGGTGACGGGAGATGCCCAGCTCCGTGATCATCGTCGCGCTCGCCGCGGCATGGCTCGTCGTACTCGTGCCCATGGTCGCGCGACGGCGGCAGCAGGTCGCGAGGACGACCGACTCGGCGCTCGCGGCCAGGGTCGTGCGCAGTGGACGCAACGAAGACCGGGAGGAATTCGCCATGTCCGACGATCCCGGGAAGTCTCGGCCATCGGTGGAGGACGACCTCGCTGAACTGGAGGCCGACCTCGAACTCGAAGACGACCTCGACGAACCGGAGCACGAGCCCGCGCCGCTCCCGCAGCCGGCCCACAGCCGCCGGGCCGAGCGCGACCGCCCCGGCTACCGGCCCGGCCGCGGCGGCTTCGACCCCGAAGCGGCCGAGATCGCGGCCCGCGCCAAGTACGGCTTCCGGCAGCGCATCGTCGTCATCCTGCTCGCGATCGCGGTGATCAGCGGAGCCGTCGCCGGCTTCGTCTTCCCGCTGGCCTGGTGGGGCCACGGCGTGATCGACGTCGTGCTCGTCGGGTACCTGGTGTACTTGCGCCGCCAGGTGCGCATCGAGGAAGAGATCCGGCAGCGCCGGCTCGCCCGCTTCAACAGCACCCGCGCGCCCCGGCGCCCGTCTGCTCCGCCGGCTTCGATCGAAGAAGAGGACCACGAGGAGAACGAGGACGTCGAGGTCGTCGAGCCGGTCCGCCGCGAGGTGGTCGAGCGCCGGCCGTCCCCGACGTCCCGCGTCCGCCGCAGCGCCGTCGTCGTCGACCTCGACGACGAGGACCCGGCGTTCGAGGAGCTCGACGAGCCCGGGACCGGCCCGTACCGCCGCGCGGTCGGGGAGTGACCCCCCTGCGTGGGGTGCTCTTAGGGCACTGCTAAGCTCTACGAGCACAACCAAGGGGCTGTAGCGCAGTTGGTAGCGCGTCTCGTTCGCATCGAGAAGGTCAGGGGTTCGATTCCCCTCAGCTCCACAGCAGGTCAAGGGCCGTCCACAGTAGAGTGGGCGGCCCTTTTTGCTGCCCTGGTGGCGGCGAAGTGCGGCAGTGGCCCTGCTCGTCCAGGCTCCCCGCTGGTCACACTTCGACCAGGGGCCGAAGGATCCGTAACGCGGTGGATGCGACGACCGTTTGGGGTTCGGTCGAGGTAGTCCAGCGGATTCGGGTGAGGAGCTGTTATGAGACGTTGCCGAGGGTTGTTCGCCGCCGTCAGCCTGATCGCGACCGGAACGCTGCTCACCGCGGCACCGGCGAACGCGGCCACACCGCGGGTTACTCGTGGTCAGGCGATTGCCGTTTTCCAGGCCGCGCTGAACGGTGGCCGGGCAATGGTGAACCATTCTCCGGTCAGTCTCGGGGCGCCCTCGGACCTCGATCGCCGGGCCACGATCCGGCCGCTGGCCGGCGAAGGCTTCGACGGGATGCACTACTGCGCCGAAGATTGGCACGTCATCTTCATCGCCGATGTCGGCGGGGGCGGCCGTTCGTACCGTCGGCAGGACTTCGACGCGTTCACCGCTCACGACGTGATCGTCCTGCGCCTCGACGGGGGCGAGTTGTCCACCACTCGAACGGCGACCAAGCGCGTGAACGACCCTTTGCCACCGGACGAGATCGAGTTCGCCTTCGAGCAAGGCCGGGTCATGGCGCCCGGCGAGTTGAGCGTCGGGGCGCATTCCCTCGACGCCACACTGACGTTCCCGCCCGACACCATCGAGTTGCACATCACCTTCTTCGTCGACGCGCCCGGGACGGGAGTCTGCGTCGCTTGAAGGGCTTTGCCCGCGCCGGCCCGGTCAGGGGTGCAGTATTTCCCGGGTCCACTCGCGGGGCTGTTGGCTGTGCAGGTGCCAGTAGTGCTCCGCGATGTCTCCGGGGTCGAACGCTGTTCCCGGGGCGATCGGACCGTCCACAGTGACCGTTGCGAAGTGGAGGCCGGCTGGGCCGTACTGCTTGTCCAGCAACGTCACCAGCGCTCGGACTCCGGCCTTTCCGAGGGAGAGGCTCATGTACTCGGGTTTCGGCTCCGGCATTCCGCCGGTGATGATGAACGAACCGCTGCCTCGTCGCGCCATCGCGGGGGCGATGTGGGCGGCCGTGATGATCGCTCCCACCACGTTGACCGCCCAGGCCTCTTGGTGGGCCTGGACGGACAGCTCGCCGGGCCGGTCGGGCTGGATGATCGCCGCGTTGTACACGACTCCGTCCGGTACGCCGAACTCGCCGGTTGCCGTGTCGAGCGCCGTGCGCAGCGCTGTCTCGTCGGTGCTGTCCGCGGGCAGCGCGAGCACCGGGACCCCGGTCGGCGTCAAGGCGTCGGCCAGCGTCTTCAGCCTGTCCTCGGACCGCGCCACCAGGGCGAGCGGCAGTCCCTCCCGTGCGAACCTGCGGGCCACCGCGAGGCCGAGGCCCGGTCCCGCTCCGATGATCACCACGCCCCGGCATCGTTGCTCCTTCGTCTTCCTCCGTCACCGACGGCAAAAGGCTAAAGTCTCACATGAGTGAGAAGGTCAAGCGTGAACGAGGGGTCCAGGTGCGGATCGGCGCTTTGGCTCGGCGAACCGGCGTGAGCGAACGGTTGCTGCGCTACTACGAAGAGCAGGGCCTGCTCCGGCCGGCGCGGCGGGCGAACGGCTACCGCGAGTACGGCGAGCCCGACATCGTCACGGTCGAGCGGATCCGCGCGCTGCTCGCTGCGGGGTTGCCCACCGCCGTCATTGCGCAGGTCCTCGACTGCGTGCACGCCGATGGGGACCGGCTCGTCCCCTCGCCGTGTCCCGGGATGGTCACTCACCTCCGGCGGGAACACGCCCGGATCGATGAGGCGATCGGACAGCTCCGGGCCTCGCAGCGCGCCCTCGGCGCTCTTCTGGCGGCCGCGCAGGGACAGCGCGACGATCAGGTTACCCACGAGTAACTTATCCTTGGCGTATCGAAAAGCGCATACGTGCCGGCAACGCCGTGCTCCCTTGAATGGGCGGCATGAGCGAACCGGCACTCGGGATGACGATCTATGGGTGCGAGCCCGACGAGGCCGTGCTGTTCCGGGAGGTGGCGCCTCGCCTCGGCGTGACGCCGACCATCACGGACGCCGCGGTTTCCGAGGCCAACGTCGGACTTGCCGCCGGCAACCGGTGCGTCAGCGTCGGGCACAAGACTCCGGTCGGCCACGGGACTCTTCGTGCGCTCAGCCGGGTCGGCGTCTCGTACGTCTCCACGAGGAGCGTCGGCTACGACCACATCGATGTCGAATACGCCCGGAGCGTGGGCATTTCCGTGGGGAACGTCGCTTATTCGCCGGACAGCGTGGCCGACTACACGGTGATGTTGATGCTGATGTTGTTGCGGGACGCCAAGTCCGTCCTCCGCCGGGCGGAGGAGCACGACTACCGGCTGAACGACGTGCGCGGGAAAGAGCTGCGTGACCTGACCGTCGGGGTGGTCGGGACCGGGCGGATCGGTACCGCGGTCGTGGAACGGCTGCGTGGCTTCGGCTCTCGGGTGGTGGCGTACGACAGCCGTCCCCGGGCCGGCCTCGACTACGTCGAGCTCGACGAACTGCTGCGGCTGAGCGACGTCGTCACGCTGCACACGCCGCTCGACGCCGGCACGCACCACCTGCTGGACCGGCGGCGGCTCGAGCTGATGAAGGCCGGGGCGTTCGTCGTCAACACCGGGCGAGGACCTCTCCTCGACACCGAGGCGCTCGTCGCGGCGCTGGAAAACGGCAGGCTGGGCGGGGCCGGGCTGGATGTCCTCGAAGGGGAAGAGGGCGTCTTCTACGCCGACTGCCGGGGCGGGCCCGTCGGAAGCGATCTGCTGGTGCGGCTGCAAAAACTGCCGAACGTGCTGATCAGCCCGCACACCGCCTACTACACCGACCACGCGCTCGGCGACACCGTCGAAAACTCCATCATCAACTGCTTGAACTTCGAAAGCGGGAAGCGGCATGAATAGGCTCAAGGTCGGGATCGTCTTCGGGGGCGTCTCCGAGGAACACCCCGTCTCCGTGAAGTCCGCGGGGGAAGTCGCGCGGCACCTCGACACCGGGAAGTACGAACCGTTCTGGATCGGGATCACGAAGAGCGGCGCCTGGAAACTCTGTGACGGCCCGGGAACGGGCTGGGAAACCGGGCGGCCGGTCGCTCTGTCGCCGGACCGGGGTGTTCCCGGTCTGCTGGTCCTGGACGACGGGAAGTACGAGACGATCGGCCTGGACGTCGTGCTGCCCGTGCTGCACGGCAAGCTCGGCGAGGACGGGGCGATCCAGGGCCTGCTGGAGTTGTCCGGCATTCCCTACGCCGGCTGCGACGTCCAGAGTTCGGCCCTGTGCATGGACAAGTCGCTCGCCTACGTCGTCGCCGGGAGCGCGGGTATCGCCACGCCGAACTTCCGGACCGTCCTGGCGGGCGAGGAGGTCGGCAGGCTCACCTATCCCGTCTTCGTGAAGCCGGCGCGGTCGGGGTCGTCCTTCGGGGTCAGCAAGGTTTCCGGCGAAGAACAACTGGCGGCGGCGATCGCGACCGCGGCGCAGTACGACTCGAAGGTGCTGATCGAGGAGGCCGTTGCCGGGAGCGAGGTCGGCTGCGCGATCCTGGGCAGCGGCCGGGACCTCTTCGCCGGCGAGGTGGACCGGATCGCCCTTTCCCACGGCTTCTTCCGGATCCACCAGGAGGACGCCCCCGAAAGCGGCTCCGAGAACTCGACGCCCGTCGTGCCCGCCGACATCCCGCCCGAGACCCGCGCCCGCGTCCAGGAGACGGCGAAAGCCATCTACCGCGCCCTGGGGTGCGGGGGACTGGCCCGGGTGGACATGTTCCTCAAGGAAGACGGCACAGTGGTCCTCAACGAGGTCAACACCATGCCCGGCCTGACGTCCTACAGCCGTTACCCGAGGATGATGGCGGCCGCCGGCTTACCGCTCTCGGGACTGATCGACCGGCTCGTGGCCGGGACCGTCCGGTGAACGACGACTTCGCCTTCGTGGACGAGCTGGTGCCCGGCATCCGCTGGGACGCCAAGTACGCCACCTGGGACAACTTCACCGGCAAACCGGTGGACGGCTACCTGGTCAACCGGATCGTCGGGACGAAGACCCTGTGCGCCGCCCTCGGCCAGGCGCAGGAGAAGGCCGCGTCCCTCGGGTTCGGCTTGGTGCTGTGGGACGGCTACCGCCCGCAACGCGCCGTCGACTGCTTCCTGCGCTGGATCGACCAGCCGGAGGACGGCCGGACGAAGCTGTGGCACTACCCGAACATCGACCGGGCCGCGATGTTCGCCAAGGGGTACGTGGCGGCCAAGTCGGGGCACACCCGGGGCAGCACCGTCGACCTGACGCTCTACCACCTCGACACCGGCGAACTCGCGTCCATGGGCGGCGGCCACGACCTGATGGACACCATCTCGCACCACGGCGCCCGCGGGATCCCGCAGGCCGAAGCCGGGAACCGGGCCTGCCTCCGGTCCATCATGGAGGGTTGCGGCTTCGCCGCCTACGAGCGCGAATGGTGGCACTACGGCCTGAAGGACGAGCCCTACCCCGACACGTACTTCGACTTCCCCGTCGCGTGACCGGGCAGCCGGACCGTGACGCGGAGGCCACCCTCCGGTCGCGGGACCAGGGCCAGCGTTCCGTCGTGGGCGTGGGTGATGCTCTTGACGATGGCCAGGCCGAGGCCCACACCCGCCTGGTCGGTGCGGATGCGCTCGGTGCCGCGCTGGAAGGGCTCGGCGAGGGTGGCCACCAGGGGCCGCGGGAGGTGCTCGCCGGTGTTTTCGACGGTGAGCACCACCGCCCCGGGCTCGGCGCCGGTCGTGACCCACACCGCGCCCCGCTCGGGCAGGTTGTGGACGATCGCGTTGTGCACCAGGTTCGTCGTCAGCTGCAGCAGGAGTGCGGGTGAGCCGAGGGCGATCGCGGCCTCGCCGGACGTCTCGATGGTGAGGCCCCGCTTCTCGGCGAGCGGCAGGAGCGTTTCGGCGGCCTCCTCCGCGAGCAGGGAAAGGTCGACGCGGTCGCGGCTGAAGGTCCGCTGCTCGGCGCGGCTGAGCAGCAGCAGGGCTTCGGTGAGCTCGATCGCCCGGGCGTTGACGACGCGAAGGCGTTCGTCGAGTTCGTCCGTCGTGCGCTCGGGATCGTTGCGGGCGACGTCGAGCAAGCTCTGGGTGATCGCCAGTGGCGTGCGCAGCTCGTGGGACGCGTTGGCGGCGAACCGACGCTGCTCGGCGACGTGCGTCTCGAGCCGCGCGAGCATGGTGTCGAAGGCGTCGGCGAGTTCGCGGAACTCGTCGGCGCGGCCAGGCAGCCGGATGCGGTGGGAGAGCGAGCCGGTGGCGGCGACGCGCGTGGCTTCGGTGATGCGCGTCAGCGGGTCGAGCATCCGGCCGGCGAGGATCCAGCCGCCCAGCAGCCCGAACACCAGCAGGAACACGATCACGACGGCCATGAACGGGACGAACGCGCGCACCAGGACGCTGCGGTTGATCCAGAAGTTGCCCTCGGTGATGATCCAGCCCCGGGGCAGGAAGTACAGGTAGAAGGCGAGCACGGCACCCATCAGCAGGATGCCCGCGAGCATCACGAACCCGGCGTAGCTGAGGGTGAGCTTGAGCCGTGCGCTCAGCCCCGGTTCCCTAGCCACGGTCGTCGTCGCCGGTGTCGATGCGGTAGCCGACGCCCGGGACGGTCGCGATGATCCCGGGTTCGCCGAGCCGCTTGCGCAGCACCGACACTGTGATGCGCACGGCGTTGGTGAACGGGTCCGCGTTCTCGTCCCACGCCCGCTCCAGCAGTTCCTCGGCGCTGATCACCCCGCCGCCGGCCGCGACGAGGACTTCGAGCACGGCGAACTGCTTCCGGGTCAGGGCCACGTACCGGCCGTCGCGGTAGACCTCGCGGCGGAAGGGGTCCAGGCGCAGGCCGGCGATTTCGTGCACCGGCGGCCGGTTGTGCGCGCGCCGCCGGTCGAGGGCCCGGAGCCGGAGCACGAGTTCGCGGAGTTCGAACGGCTTCGTGAGGTAGTCGTCGGCGCCGAGGCCGAAGCCGGTGGCCTTGTCGTCGAGCCGGTCGGCGGCGGTGAGCATGAGGATCGGCATGCCGCTGCCGGAGGCGACGATGTGCCGGGCGATCTCGTCACCGGACGGGCCGGGGATGTCGCGGTCGAGGACGGCGATGTCGTAGGTGTTGACGCTCAGCAGTTCCAGCGCGGTGTCGCCGTCGCCGGCGGTGTCCGCCGCGATGGCCTCCAGCCGAAGGCCGTCGCGGATGGCGTCGGCCAGGTAGGGCTCGTCCTCGACGATCAAGACACGCACCTTCCCGATGCTACGAGCGGGTGCATATCGGCCGCATATCGGAAAGCGCGTACGCGCCGGCAACACCGCGCTGCCTTGACTGGCCGCCATGACCTCCAGCCAACGCACGTCCCTCGGCCGGGGACACGGCGCCGTCCCGGACGGCCTGCCGGTCTTCGACGACGAGTCCCCGGCCGTGGCGAACCTCGATCCCGACCTGCTCGAAGCCCTGCGCCGGGCCGCGGCGGACGCCGCGGCCGACGGTGTGGCGTTCGTCGTCAACGGCGGCTGGCGGTCCTGGGCCTACCAGGAACAGCTACGGCGTCAGGGGATCGCGAAGCACGGCTCGGAAGCGGCCGCGGCCCGCTGGGTGACGACCCCGGACCGGTCGGCGCACGTGCGGGGGCAGGCGGTCGACATCGGCCCGCCCGCCGCCCGGAAGTGGCTGGCCGAACACGGCGCCCGGTACGGGCTGTGCCAGATCTACCGCAACGAGCCGTGGCACTACGAGCTGCGGCCCGAGGCCGTCGAACACGGGTGCCCGCCGATGTACGCCGATCCGTCGCACGATCCGCGGACGCGGTAGTCACCCGGCGAAGTCCGCCGCGTGGTCACGCGCCCACTCCGCGAGCGTGCGGGCGGGCCGACCGGTCAGCTGCTGCACGGTCGGCCGCACCACGTCGGGTGTCTCGACCGTGTCCGACCAGTAGTCGAGGAGCATCTTGACGATGTCGTCGCCGACGCCGTAGGAGCGCATTTCGGTGCGGAACTCGTCCGGCGTGGTTTCGGTGAAGTGCAGCTCCCGGCCGATGGCCGCGCCGATCGCGGCGAGCTGCTCGACCCTGGTCAGCGCCTGCGGCCCGGTCATGGCGTAGTGCTTGCCCTCGTGGCCGGGCTCGGTGAGCGCCACCGCGGCGACGGCGGCGATGTCGGCCTCGTGGATCGGGGCCTGCGCGGACGTCGGGTACGGCCCGCTGACGCCGCCGGTGTAGCGGATCGGCTGGGCCCATGGCAGTAGGTTGCCGGCGAAGGTGCCGGGCCGCAGGATCGTCCAGCTCGTCCCGCTGTCGCGGACGGCGTCCTCGATCGCGGCGTGGTGCACCTGGCTGGCCGACCCGCGGTCACGCTCGTGTTCGGCAGCGGCGGCGAGCGAAGAGAGCAGCACCAGGTGCGCGTCGGCGGCCTTGATGAAAGCGGCCACGCCCGGGACCGGGAAGACGAACACGCTGTCGACGTCGTCGAAGAGGCCCTCCGCGGGCGGTGCGGTGAGGTCGCCGGTGACCAGCTCCACCTCCGCGGGCAGGTCGGCCGTTTCGGGTGAGCGGGTCAGTGCCCGCACGTGGTGGCCGGCGGCGAGCAGTTCGGCGACGAGGTGACGGCCGACGGTGCCGGTGGCGCCGGTGACGAGGAGGGTCTTGGTGTTGGTCATGAAACCCATGGTGCAAGCTATTGCGGCAAGATCCTTGCCTCGATTCAGCGCATCGTGGAGCCATGCCGAATCCGACCTCTCGCCTGCTGGCGCTGCTGACCCTGCTCCAGACCCGCCCGTCGTGGACCGGCGCGGAGCTCGTCGAGCGGCTCGAAGTCAGTCCCCGGACCGTGCGCTACGACATCCGGAAGCTGCGTGACCTCGGCTATCCCGTCGAGGCGATTCCCGGGGTGGCGGGCGGCTACCGGCTCCGCGCCGGGGCCACCCTGCCGCCGCTGCAGCTCGACGACGACGAGGCCGTGGCCATCGTCATCGCGTTGCGGACGGCCACCGGCCGTCCCGAGCTGGGCGAAGCCGCGGGGACCGCCCTGGTGAAGCTCGAACAGGTGCTGCCGCGGCGGCTGCAGGGGCGGGTCGCCGCGATGCGGCAGTACACCGAGGCTGCGCGGGGTTCCGGCGGTGTCGACCCCGACCTCCTGGTTTTCCTCGCCGGTGCCTGCCGGGACCACCGCCGGGTCCGGTTCGACTACAAGGAGGCTCGCCGCGAGGTGGAGCCGCACCGCGTCGTCCAGGTGGGGCGGCGGTGGTACCTCGTCGCCTTCGACCCGGCCCGCGACGGCTGGCGGCAGTTCCGCCTCGACCGGATGACCGTGAAGCGCCCGGAAGGGGCCAGGTTCGTCCCGCGCGAGGCGCCTTCCGCGGCGGACGTCGTCCACGGCATCGACTCCGTCTTCGCCCGCCACCGCGCCGTCGTCCTGGTCCACGCACCGGTCGCGCAGATCACGGCCAAGCTGCCGTCGGTCGTGCCCGTCGAATGGGTGGACGACGAGCGCTGCCGCGTGCACGCGACGGGCGAGTCACCGGGCGCGCTCGCGCTCAACCTGCTGATGCTGGACGCGGACTTCGAGCTCGAACAGTCCTCACCTGACCTCGACGCCGCGCTCGGCACCCTCCGGCGGCGGCTCGGTCGAGCGGCTAGGCCGGGACGCGGTACCGGTGCAGCAGCATGGTGAAGTTCCGCAGCTTCTCGACCGCGTCTTCGGACACCGGGTCCGGGTGGAAGTGCATCACGCCGTTGCGGATCTGGCGGATCTCGTCCAGGCGGTCGCCGAACTTCTGGCGGTCCAGTGGCCAGCCGAGCCGGTCCCAGACGTTCTTGTTCGCCAGGATGCGCTGGTAGTCGCCGAAGCCCAGCTCGTCGAACTTCTCGATCGGCCGGCCGCACAGCGGCCGAACGGTCGGGAGGTCCAATGCGCACCTCAGGATCCAGCGGAGCGTCTGGTCCAGCTCGCCCAGCTGGAAGAACGGAGTGGCCATCTCGCCGTAGCGCCGGGCGACGTCGGCGGTCGTGACGATGCCGTTCACGACCTTGCTTTCGTCCGTGACGAGGACGAACTCGCGCTGCTGCAGGGTCGGCAGGACTTCGAAGAGGTCGCGGTCGTAGGCGACGACTTCGGCCCGGACGATCGCGTCGGCGACGGCCGCGTCGGGTTTCCGGTGCATCGCCTGGGCGATCGAGCGCCACGTCACGGCTCCGCGGGGGGTGCGGGGGCCGCTCAGCACGGCGAGCTGCGAGAAGTCGTTGAGGAGCATGGTGGTGATCGCTTCTTCGAGCGAGCTGTTGGGGCCGACGGAGCCGACGCCGTCCAGCGGTGTCAGGTTGCCCACCGTCAGGCGGACGTTCAAGTCGTCGCCGCCCTCGTCGTCTTCGGTGGCCGGCAGGGGGCCGGGGTTCGCCGGCTCCTCCGGTTCGTCCCGGGGCGTGGTCAAGGTGACCACGGTGTCGAGCGTGACCGCGCGGAAGCCGGGGGACGTCACCAGCCCGTGGTTGGCCAGGTCCGCTTCGATCTGGCTGATCTGGTCGCCGCGATCCGCCACGCCCCACAGCTTCAGCAGCTCGCGGACGGTGATGCGCTCGGGATCACCCTGGTCGGCGCGGGTGCGGGCCTGCCGCAAGCGCTCATGGACGCGCTGTGGCGCTCGGTCTTCGGTCTGCGGGCCGGCCGTCGAGATCGCTCGGTCGAGGAACTCCTGGCGCACCGAATCCAGCAGGCGCTTCTCGGCCACCACCACCCAGGCCCGCCAGCCGTCGACCGCGCGCATCCCGGCGGCCACCATCGCCGCGCGGGAGGGCGACCGGAACTCCTCGCCGTCGGGCTCGAGCCGGATCCTGCCGGTGGCGGTGACGGTCGCGTCGAACGTCGCACCGATCCGCTTGCGCTTGAACCGCAGTTTCGCCCCGGCTTCGAGCAGGCCGGCTTCCAGCAGGTCCGACACCATGACTCGATGGCCGTCGTTCAGGTACATCGAACGGCCTTCGCCGGTCACCACTTCCGCAGCCCGGCGAACTTGCGCCGGGCCCCGATGGCCTGTTTGAGCACCCGCCGCTTCAGTTCCGTCAGGCTCAGGCGGTCCACGCGGGTGAGCTGCAACTCGGCGGCGACGGCGAGCAGGCTCTCCCGATCGAGGTGCTGGGACTCCAGGTAGGAAGCGCCTGCCTCTTCGGTTTCGGTTTCCCTCAGGTGGGCGGCGATGGCGGCGGCGTCGACGCCCGGTCTCGCGGTGACCGCCGGCGGTGGACTGGCGGCCGGCCGCGGAGCCGGGGGCGCCGGTGCGGTGGCGACCGGCGGTGGCGCAGCGGGTGCCGACCGTGGAGCAGCGGGTGCCGGCGGTGGCTCGGCAGGAGGTGCGTCGGCGCGGCCGGTGAGGAGGGCGATCAGCGCGGGCTTCTTGAGCTTCGCGTATCCGCGCAGGTGGCGTTCCTTGGCCAGGGCCAATAGTTCCTTCACCGTCCGCCTCGAAAGGTCCTCCGGCCCGGCCACGGCCAGCTGGGCCGTTCCGTCGACGATCGCGTCCAGCGTGGCCTCGTCCTGCCGCGCCAGGAACTCGTACACCCGGGCCTGCAGCGCCGCGAAGTTCTTCAGGTCGGTCACGGGCGGCCGCCGGCCAGGGACAGCGCGCCGAGGACCTCGTCGGCGAGCTCGTCGAATTCCCGCACGACTTCGTCGCGGCCGGTGGTGCGCAACATGGCCGGCACGCCGCTCTCCCCGGCGTCCCCGAAATGCTTGGTGCTGTTGCGCACGCGGCCCTTCAGCACCGGGACCTGGGAGTTCGCCTGCACTTCCTCGTAGTAGCGGTGCTGGGCGGCCGTCAGCTGCTGGGAGTAGATCTGCACCATGGTGAACACCACGCCGAGGAACTCGGGTTCGATCGGCTCGTGGTCCCGGCCGCCCCCCTTGTGGTGGACGAAGTCGTTGAACTGCTGCGTCAGGCCGGTGCAGTTGCCCACCAGGTAGTCCAGCCCCAGGGTGGACAGGTAGTCGGCCTTGGCCGGGACGAGGATCCGCTCGCTCGCGACGATCGCGGTCTTGGTGACGAGGCCGAAGTTCGGGGCGCAGTCGATGAGGACCAGGTCGTACTCGGCGAAGAAGCTGTCCTCCAGGGCCTGCCGCAGGCATCCGTGCAGGTCGAGGAACCGCCGCTTCGAGCCGTCGAGGGTGGTCGTTCCGCCCAGCAGCGCGGCCAGTTCGAGATCGATGTCGATGAGGCCGAGGTGGGAGGAGATCAGGTCGAGCCGCCCGCCGGTGCCGTCGAGGACGTCGTTCACCCGTTCCGGCGATACGACGAGCTGGGACAGCGGGACACCCCGGCCGGGCAGCTCGGCGCCGTACCACTGTTTGATCGTGCGCTGGTCCGCCAGCCGCTCGTGCCAGTCGTCGATCGAGAAGAACGAAAAGGTCAGGTTGGTCTGCGGGTCGAGGTCGAGCAGGAGGACCCGCAGGCCGCGGCTCGCGGCCACCGCGCCGAGGTTCGCGGTCAGCGTCGTCTTGCCCACTCCACCCTTGTAGTTCATGACCGCGACGACCCGCATGCGCACTCCCCGGTGGTCTCGTGCCTGGGGCCCGTTTGTAGTACGCGGGCGGGCGGACCGGCGCGGATCGCCGTCAACTGTCCGGGAACTGTCCACGATTTGGCCTGCGGCTAGCGGGGAACCACCGTCATCGGCAGGCTTTCCGGGTACGCGGCGGACGTGAACTTGATGCGGACCGGCTGGCCCGCCACCGGGACCAGCCGCCAGCGGGCCGCCACCGTGGCCAGCGTGATGACGATTTCGTTCTGGGCGAACCGATTCCCGATGCACTGCCGGGTACCGGCCCCGAACGGCACGAACGCGCCCTTCGGCACCGCGGCCGCCCGGTCCGGCGCCCAGCGGCCGGGGTCGAAGCGGTCCGGGTCGGCGAACGACGTGGGGTCGTGGTGCAGCGCGTGGGGGCTGACGATCACCTCCGCGCCTTCCGGCAGCCGGACGCCGCCGAGGTCGACTTCGGTGAGCGTGCGGCGCATCAGCATCCAGAGCGGGTACTGGCGCAGCACTTCGTCGACCACCTGCCGGACGTAGGTCAGCCGGGGCAGGTCCTCGACGGTGACCGGGCGGCCTTCCAGCACCTCGTCGAGCTCGGCGTGCACCCGCGCCTCGATCTCCGGGTGCCGGCCGAGCTCGTGGAACGTCCAGGCCAGCGCCAGCGCCAGCGCCGTCGTCTCGATGCCCGCGGTGAGCAGCGTGAGCGCCTCGTCGCGCGCCTGCTCGTCGGTCATGCCGCCCAGCAGCAGCGTCGAAAGCAGGTCGCCGTGGTCGACGCCTTCGCGCCGCCAGTCGCGGATCACCTCGATGACGATTCCCTGCATCCGGGCGATCGCCTCGTCGAACCGCCGGTTCCCGGGCACCGGGAGCTTTTCGACGAACTTGGGCGACAACGCGCGAATCATCCCCTGCTGGATGATCACGTAAATCGACCGGCGGGCTTCGGCGATCGCCGCTTTTCCCAGCTCGGTGGAAAACAGCGCTTCGCCGACGATCGTCACCGCGAGGCCCTGCATGTCGTCGTCGATCGGCCGGACTTCACCGGCTCGCCACGAGTCGCTGAGGTCCGCCGCCGCGCGTCGCATGATCTCCGCGTACGCGGCCAGCCGGTCGCGGTGGAACGCCGGTTGCATCAGCCGGCGCTGCCGGAGGTGGAAGTCCCCGTTCGAAAGCACCAAGCCATTTCCGATGAACGGCCGGAACTTGTCGAACATCGCGCCCTTGCGGAACTTCGGCCCCTCGTTGACCAGCACTTCGTGTGCCAATCGCGGGCTCGCGACGAAGTAGACGGGCGCCGGGCCGAGATAGAGTTTGACGATCTCGCCGTGCCCGGGCAATGTGTCGGTGAATGCGAAGCGTTGCCGGAGCAACGTCGGAGTGTGGCCGAGAAAAGGCCACCGGCTCGGGGCGACCGGGACGCTCATGCCTGCTCCTCGTTGCGCCATTGTGCGGATTTCCCAACGAGACGGCTTACGGTAGGCGCGTCCGGTCGAACAGGACAGTGCCCGATCGGGTGGTGCGGGCTCACGCGGATGGCCCAGTAGCCGAACCAGGGGGAATCGCTAAGCTCTTTCCGGTCCGACTGAACTGAGAAGGTGTTTTTCGTGACACGATCACCGGAATGGGCTCCACCGGGTATCGATATCGTCGAAGCCGGATTGCCCGTCCGTGGCGCGACGAACGCCGGAAACGACCGCAAGATCTGATGCGGATGTCCTCATGCCGATGATCGAATCCCAGCCGGACCAGCCCCTCGCACCCGATGCGGGCCGCGGGCGGACGCTGCTCGCCCGGAAATGGGCGTACCTGCTCAGCGGCGTGACCGTGGTGTCGCTGAGCCGTGAAGAGCTCGACGTGGAACTCCGCGAACTGGTGGGCACGCTCTGCGACACCCTGCGCCGCACGTCCCCGGACCTGGCCCCGGCCGAGCGGATCGGCGCGCGGCTGGTCGCGCTCGGCTACGTCGGCGAGCCCGGACTGCGGTGCACGCTCGAGGTCCTCGGGAAAGGCCTGCCCGCGCTGCCCGAGCTCCAGGCCGTGGACGGCGTCTCCGAACGGGTCGTGGCGGCGCTCGGCGCGCTGGCCTGCGGCTTCCTGCTCGCGCACGAGCGCAGCGTCCTCGACCAGCAGGAGATCATGCACCTGTCGCTGATCAAGGCGGTGCGGGACGCCCAGTGGAACCTGCGGCAGAGCGAAGCGCGCTTCGAAGAGGTGGTGACTTCGTCGGCGAGCGGCATCGCCGTCGTCGCGCTGGACGGCCGGATCGTGCGCGCCAACGCGGCGCTGGCCGACATGCTCGGCCACCCGGCGGGCGAGCTGGCCGGCTCGGTGCTGTACGACGTCGTCCACTCCGAGTCCGTCGAGGTCCTCCGCGACGCGATGCTGGCGCTCCTGGACGGCGGCAAGGAGCGGATCCGGCAGTCGGAACGGCTGCTGCGCAAGGACGGTGACGTCGTCCGCATCTCGCTGACCGCGTCCTTGCTGCGCGACGCCGAAAACCGGCCGTCCCACTTCGTCGTGGTGATCGAGGACGGCACCGAGCTGATGCTGCTGCAGGGCGAATTGAGCCGCCAGGCCCTGCACGACGTCCTGACCGGGCTGCCGAACCGCCAGTACTTCGGCACCCACCTGGAAACGGCGCTGCGGCGCGCCGACCCGGCGTACGGTGTCACGCTGTTCCACGTCGACCTCGACGCGTTCGGCATGGTCTGCAACAGCCTCGGCCGCCGGGTCGGCGAGCAGCTCCTGGTGCACTTCGCGCAGCGGCTCAAGGCGGTGATGGCCCGCGAAAAGGCGATGATCGCGCGGTTCCACAGCGACGAGTTCGGCATCCTGGTCGAGAACTCCGAGTCGACGCCCGACATCGACACCATCGTGCGCGCGATCAACGACGAGCTCGCCGAGCCGTTCTTCGTCGACGGCCACGGGCTCGCGCTGTCGGCCAGCGCCGGGGTGGTGCACCGGCCGGCGAAGGGCATCGACCCGCTGGAGCTGCTGCGCCAGGCGGACCAGACGCTGTGGCGGGCCAAGGAGCGGCGGCGCGGCCAGTGGAAGATGTTCGACCGCGAGGCCGACGCCCACGACCGGCGGACGCAGGCGGTGGCCGTCGGCATGGCCGGCGCCTGGGAGCACGGCGAGATCGGCGTGCGGTACCGGCCGATGGCGCGGCTGGCGGACGGCGAAACCGCCGGCGTCGAAGCCCGCCTGCACTGGAACCGGCCGGACGACACGGCCCTTTCGCACGAATGCTGCGTGGAGCTCGCCGAGTCGACCGGGCTGATGCTGCCGCTCGGCGACTGGCTGTTGCGCGCGGCGGGCCGTCAGGGCGAGTGGTGGCGGCAGCGCGCGGGATTCGGCCTCCCGATGGTCGCGGCCCTGACCGGGCACCAGGTGTCCGACGACGCGCTCGGCACCCGGGTGACCCGGCTGCTGCGGGACACCGGCCTGCCGCCCGAGCAGCTGATGCTCGGCGTCCCGGCCGGAGCGCTGCCGGTGTCCGGCGTCATCGAGAACGTCACCGCGCTGGCCGACCTCGGCGTGCACGTCATGCTCGACGAGTTCGGGCTGGGGCCCGACGACCTGCGCGCGATCGAGGACCTGCCGGTGGACATCGTGCGCGTCGACCGGCGGCTCGCGGAGTGGCAGGCGTGGTCGGACTCGACGTTCCTCGGCGCCCTGGTGCCGCTGGTCCGGCAGGTCGGCGCGACGCTCGTCGTCGACGGGATCCACACCGAGGACCAGGCGAACTGGTGGCGCATGGCGGGCGCGGACCTGGCGACCGGCGACTACTTCGGGGTGGCCAGGCCGCCGGCCGAGCTCGCCGGGCAGTTCGCGCGCGCCTGAGGCTGCCACCGGGTGAGGCCGACGGCGACCAGTACGACCGCCATGCCGCCGACGCCGCGGAGGGTCAGTGGCTCGCCAAGGAGAGCCTGAGGTCGTGGCGCACGGCGGGCGCGGGTACTTACTCCGGGGTGGCGAGGCCGCCGGCTGAGTTTGCTGGGCAGGTCGCTCGGAGCTGAGGTTGCCGGCGGGGCAGGCCGCCGGCCGAGCTTGCCGGGCAGTTCGCGCGCGCCTGAGGCTGCCACCGGGTGAGGCCGACGGCGACCAGCACGACCGCCATGCCGCCGACGACCCGGAGCGACAGCGGCTCGCCGAGGACGAGCGCGCCGAGCGCGACCGACACCACGGGCAGCAGGTAGCCGACCGTCGCCGCGGCGGTTGGGCCTTCGTCGGAGAGGATCCGGTAGTTGAGGTAGAAGGTGATCCCGGTTCCGAAGACGCCCAGGACCGTCACCGCCACGACGGCGGTGAGCGTCAGGTGCGGCGCCGTGTCCGCGACCGGGAGCGCGAGGGCGGTCAGTGCGGTGGCGGTCATCAGCTGCGCGGCCGACAGCGCGAGCGGAGCGCCGTCCGGCGGCAGTTTCCGCGCCATGTAGGCGAACGCGATCGCGTAGCTGAGGCCGGCGCCGAGCAGGGCCAGCGCACCCGTGCTCAGCAGCCCGGACTGCTGCCACGGCGCGAAGATGACCAAAATGCCGGCGAAGCCGAGGACCAGCCCGAGCAGCCGCGCGGGGTTGAGCCGCCGCTCCGTCCCGAGCGCGACGCCGATCAGCAGCGACCACAGCGGGGTGGTGGCGTTCATGACCCCGGCGATCCCGGAGTCGACGGTGGTTTCCCCGATGCCGAACAGCGCGAACGGCAGCGCGTTGCAGAAGAACGCGGCGACGATCAGCCGCGCCCAGGTCCGGCCGTCCCGCGGCAGCCGCTGCCGGGCCGCGAACGCCAGGACCAGCAGCGTCAGCGCGCCGAGGGCGCACCGGACGAGGGTGAGGTGGACGGGGCTCAGCCCGGTCAGGGCCAGCTTGATCCAGAGGAAACCCGAGCCCCACAGCAGGGCCAGGACCGCTATGCGGGCTGAGGCGCCCCGTCCACCGTTCATGAGATCAACCGTGCCGAACCGGACCCGTCAGGACAAGTGAAGAGTTCTGGACGGATCTTTAAGGGGTGCTAACTCTTCCGTGCGCCAAAGCCGGTCGCCGAACAACGCCAGCGCGGCGGGCAGCAGGACGCCGCGGACGATCGTCGCGTCGAGCAGGATCGCGAACGCCATGCCGAGGCCGAGCATCTTGTACTCGATCGCGGCGAGGCTGAGGAAGACGCTGAACACCCCGGTCATGATCAGCGCGGCGCTCGTCACCACGCCGGAACTGCGCGCGGTGCCCTCGACGATCGCCTGCCGGACCGGCGCACCGGACAGCCGCCGTTCGCGGATCCGGCTGAGGATGAACACGTGGTAGTCGGTGCTCAGCCCGAACAGCAGCACGAAGAGGAACATCGGCAGCCAGCCCAGCACCCCGCCGTAGGGCGTGAAACCCAGCAGTGGCGCGAGAAAGCCGCCCTGGAACACGAGGGTGAGCACGCCGTAGGCCGCGCCGGCCGACAGCAGGTTGAGCAGGATCGACACCACCGGCACCGCGACCGACCGGAACACCACGAGCAGCAGCACGAAGGCGAGCAGCAGGATGAACCCGAAGGTGTAAGGCGCCCGGGCGACCGCCTGCTCGGTGAAGTCGTGCGCTTCGGCGGTGCGGCCCGCCACCGCGTAACCGACCCCGTCGATCCGCCCGACCGTTTGCGGCAGCAGGGTTTCCCGCAACGTCGTGAGCGTGCGGCTCGCCGCTTCGTCGTTGCCGGCGCCGCCGAGCGGGACCCGGACGACGAGCGCCTGGTCCACCGGGACGACCACGGCCGGCTGCGGTACTTCCGCGGTGAGTTCACCGATCGCCCGGCGCAGCGCGGGGGTGTCGACCGGGCCGCCGCGGGTGTTCCACAGCACGACGTGGGCGGGCATCGTGCTGCCGGGAAACGCTTCCTGCATCCGCACCGCCGCGTCGATCACCGGGATGCTGCGCGGCAGGCTTTCGGTCGGCGCCGGGTCCTGCAGCCGCATGCCCGACGCCGGCAACGTGAGCAGCACGAGCAGGGCGGTCGCGATGCCGCTCCAGACCGCGGGCCGCCGGGTGACGACGTCGGCGACGGTGGCCCAGAACCGGGAACGCAGGCGGCGACGGCCCAGCCACGGGATGCGGCCGCGGTCGACGCGGGAACCGAGCAGGGAAAGCGTCGCGGGCAGCACCGTCACCGCCGCCAGCACGGCCAGGGTGACGACGAGGATCGTGCCGACGGTCAGGCCCTGGAGGTTGTCGAGTCCGGTGAACAGCAGACCGGTCACGCACAGCACGACGGTCAGTCCCGACACGACGATCACGTGCCCCGACGTCCGCGCCGCGATCCGGATCGACTCGTCGACGCCGTGTTCGCGTTCCTCGCGGGCCCGGCGCAGGAAGAAGAGCGAGTAGTCGACGCCGACCGCCATGCCGATCAGCAGCGTGATCGCGGAAGTCGCGCTGTTGACCGGGATCCAGTTGTCCACAACGGACAGGAAGCCGAAGGTGGCGGCCACCGCGGTGCCCGCCAGCAGGACCGGGACCGCGGCCGCGACCAGCGAGCCGAACACGACCAGCAGGATGAGCACGGTGATCGGGAGCGAGCGGGCTTCCGACCGGCCGATGTCCTCCTTGATGCTCTTGTCGACCGCGCCGGACACGCTGAGGTCGCCGGCCTGGACCACCCGGACGCCGGTGTGCCGGGACGCGACAGTTTCGACGGCCGCGGTCGCCGTTGCCAGGCTGGACCGGATTTCGGTGCCGCTGCCGGTGATCCGGAAGGTGACCAGTTCCGACCGGCCGTCGGCGGAGACCTGGGAGCGGAGGTCCGCGGCCGCGCCCGACGTCGTCAACGTGGTCACCAGGTCGGCCGTGGCCGCTGGGGACCGCGGCTGGACGAGGACGTTCTCCAAGAAGGGTTCGCGGGTGTGCTGGCGGTCGAGGACGGCCGAGCCGGTCCCGGCGTCGCCGGCCGGGGTCGACCGCGCGTCGGTACCGGGGGCGAACGTGCCGACGGCCCAGGCCAGCGCGACGAGCGCCAGCCAGCCGAGGATCGCGGCGGCGCGGTGCCGCAACGACCAGTTCGTGACACGTTCGACTACCGGCCCCCGCCGGTGAGCCGGGGTGCCTGCAGGCAGCATGAACTAAAGTCCTTCCCTGAAGGAGTGATCCGATGAGAGCTCGCCCTCGGGCGAGTGGGTGCTTCTTCCTCCTGGGCCGCCGAGTTGCCGCTCGGCGGTCCAGGGCCTCAGGTGCGTTCCGGGGTGGCGGAGCCCCGCTCGGTGCCGGTCAGTCGACCTCCTTGAGCACGTGTTCGATGGACCGCAGCCGGTCCTGGACGTCCTTGAGCTGCCGCTCGGTCTCTTCCTGGGTCCGGACGGCCCGTTCGGCCAGCGAGCGGTATTCGTGCTCCCGCGCCAGTTTCGCCCTGGCGCGCCAGCTCGAGGCCAGCTGCACGATTGAGGTCGACAGCACGACGGTGATCAGGACGAAGATCCCGATGACGCCGATGATCTCCTGCCACTGGTGCCAGTTCATTCCCGTCCCTCCTCGCCGTCCCCCTGGACGGACTCCGGTGTGGTCAGCGTCGGCGCGGCGGCCGCGATCGCCTCCGGCGTCAGCACGACGGAGAACGGTGTCAGCTCGTAGAACCGCAGCGTCTTGCCGTCCTCGCCGACCTCGAAGCTGGCGGTGACCAGGCCGGCGGCTTCGAGCTTGCGGAGGTGGACCTGCAGCAGCGCGCGGCTGATCCGCAGCTCGCGGGCCAGCTTGCTGACGTAGGTGCGTTCGGCGGACAGGGCCGCGACGATCCGCAGCCGGTGCGGGTTGCCGAGGGCGCCCAGCTGCCGCAGGAGCTCGTCGCCGGTCGTCCACATGCAAATAAAAGTTAGCAGGTGATGGCCGACGGCGCCATGGGGGTGCTCCCGGAGCTCACATCGGGTGTTCCATCCACACGTTCGGTTCGACGTACGTCGCCGTGTCGTAGGCGGTCGAAGCGTGGACCGGGGCGATGCCGCCCGGGATGAAGTTCTCGCCGTCCTGGAGCTTCACGCCCGTCCAGTCGTGCCAGTCGGCGAGGGAGCCCGCCAGGGTGACCGCGAACGGGCACACCTTCACCACGCGCGCGCCCAAGCGCTCGTGGGTGCGCAGCCAGCGGTCCGCCAGGAGGCCGTCCGCGCGGCGGCGGGCCGCGTACTCCGGCATCGGAACCGACGGCTCGGCTTCCTTGCCGATCGGGCGGACCGAGACGATCAGCTTGCGCAGGCCCGTTTCCGCGGCCCGTGCCTTCAGCGCCTTCAGCATCGGGGCCGACAAGCCCGTGCCCCGCAGGTGCGGCGCGATGACGACTTCCAGCGCGCACAACGCGTTCGGCGCGCGGCCGTCCATGACGTCCTGGGCGGCCCACTCGATCGCCTGGTCCCAGCCGTGGTCCGGGAGTTCGGTGCGGTCCGGGGCCGGGTACGCCAGCGGGACCGACAGGGCACGGGCCATCGGCGTGCCGTCGTCGTCCAGGGCGATCAGGAAGTACCGCGCCCAGTGGCGCAGGAACCGCTCGCCGGTGATCATCCGGCCGCTCGCGCCCTGGTAGATGAACTGGCCGCCGACGTCGCCGAGGCTCAGTGCCGGGTCGAGGAGGTCGGGGCGGCCGGCAAGATCGACAACGCGCATGCACCCCAGTCAAACGGAAAGATCACCGCCGGCGATAGCGGCAACCGGGCGACTCAGCGCAGGGCTTTGCGGCGCCGGGTGAGCGCGGCCGGGTCGAGGTTCGCCCGGGTACCGGCGTCGTGGCCGTCGAGGTAGCCGCTGCCGGACAGCCGCCGCGGCGAGGCGGCACGCAGGTCGCCGTACTCGCTGTCGAACGCGTGCTGCACCATCTGCGCGCGGTCGCGGACCACCAGCTCCGCCGACCGCGCGCCCGGCACCGCCGTGCGGACGGCTTCCTGCTCGGCGCGGGAAAGCCGTTCGTGGACCGCGCGGGCGAAGCCGTGCAGCCACGTGCGCCGGTACGCGGCCAGGGATTCGCCGGGGAAGAACCCGCCCGGCCGGACGCGGGTCAGCTGCGTGCTCGCCTGCAGCAGGAGGCTGGTGAACAGCAGTTCCACCCGGCCGAGGTCCGAGCGGAAGCCGAACACCGTGACGCTCTCGACCTTCTGGCCCAGGCGGTGCAGCAGCGTCCGGCAGCGCAGCGGGTACGCGACCGAGGTCAGCAGGCTCGCCTTGTCGCGGCTGTACGGGTCGTCCATCGGGATCTTCAGCGTGCCGATCTCGTCGGTGCTGGCCCCGGAGGCGGCGAGCATCGCCTGGTCGATGCCGTAGCGCGCGACGAGCTCGGCGGCCTTCTGGTTGTACGCCTCGGCTTCCGCCTCGGTGACCGCCGGGTCTTCGGCCTTGGCCAGCAGCTTGCGGATGCGCTCGAGCTGCGGGTCTGACTCGGTCATGCCGAGAGGGTATTCGATCAGGTGTTCGGGCGCGGGGACCGGGTCGGCGTGTCGAGGTACGCGTCGAGCGTGACGGCCAGTGCCGCTTCCGGCGACGGCGCGAAGCTCGCACCCGCGAGGCCGCCCCACAGCCACAGCTGGGCGAGGCCGTGCAGCGCCGCCCACAGCGACGCGGCGACCAGCCGCGGGTCGGCGCGGCGGTGGCCGACCGCCGCGACCAGTGCCGCGAACTCGTCGAACACCGCGCTGGAGGCGGCTTTCAGCGCCGGCTCGTCCGGGTCGATCAGGTCGCGGCGGAACATCAGCTCGAACATCGCCGGGTTCTGCAGCGCGAAGTCGACGTAGCTGTGGCACGCCGCGGTGAGCCGCTCGCGCGGGCCGCCGTCCGGCAGCCGTGTGCGGCGGTCGAGCAGCTCGGTGAATCCCTGCGTGGCCACGGCCGAGAGGAGTTCGGCGCGGCCGGAGAAGTGCCGCAGCGGCGCGCCGTGCGAAACCCCGGCGGCCTTGGCGATCCCGCGCAGGGTGACCGCGCCGACGCCTTCGCCGGCCAGCAGTTCCGACGCCGTCGTGATCAGGCGTTGCCGGGTGCCCACGCCTCGTCCAGTGCCATCGGGAGCAGGTCCGGGCGTTTCGGGAGGAAGCCGTCGCCGGGCTGGCGGCCGACCAGCCGGTTGCGCGTGCGCGTCACGGCGACCGGCAGCACCTCCCGGAGCAGCCACTGCAGGTCGGCTCGCCGGCTGCCGGGGGCCGCGGTGCCGGGCAGCGGCGCGAGCCAGGCGGGATCGTGGTCGAGGCCGAGCCGCGCGAGGACGTACGCGGCGAGCCGGCGGTGCCCGTGGGCGGACAGGTGCAGCCGGTCGGCGCCGAAGTAGCGCGAATCCGTGACGGCCTGGTCGGGCCACAGGTCGATGAGCCGGGCCCCGTAGCTGACGGCGGCTTCGCGGATGGCGTCGTTGAGCGCGACGATCCGCGGCCGCATCCGGCTGCCCAGCGGCATCCGGCGGGAGACGTCGCTGAGCGTGAACGTGACGACGACGGGCGCGATGTCGGTGCAGGCACGGACGGCGGCGTCGACCCGGCGGGCGACGGTGCGCGCGTCCCAGCCCCGGCTCATGACGTCGTTGCCGCCGCCGAAGAGCGCGACCAGGTCGGGTTCGAGCCGCGTGGCCGCCGGGACCTGCTCCGGCACGATCTGGTCGAGCCGGCGCCCGCGGACGGCGAGGTTGGCGTAGCGGAAGCCGGGCTCGTCCTCGGCCAGGCGAGCGGCGACGAAGTCGGCCCACCCGCGGTAGTGCCGCTGGTCCGGGTACGGGTCGTCGAGGCCTTCGGCGCAGCTGTCGCCGAGGACGACGAAACGGTGGTAGCTCATCCCGATCTCCGTAACCCGTGGTTCACCTTGTGGACACTGTCTATCAAACTTGTGTAGACGGTGTCTACTCGAGGTTCACCCGAGCCAGGGGCGCAGCTTGTCGGGGTTCCGCATGGCCCAGATGTGCGTGATCCGGTCGTCCGCGACGGCGAACGCGTACACCGCGGCGAGCTCGTCGCCGCGGCTGAGGACCAAGCCCGGCAGGCCGTTGACCGTGCGCTCCTCGATCGTCAGCTCCCCGAAGGAGGCGAGCTCGGCCACGTACCGGGCGACGAGTTCGCCGCCTTCGATCGGGGCGATGGCGGCGCGGACCCGGCCGCCGCCGTCCGCCGTCAAGGTCGCGTCCGGGTCGAGCAGCCCGATCAGGGTGCCGATGTCGCCGGCGGCCCAGGCCTCCTTGAAGTCGCGCACCAGGCCGGCCTGCCGGGTGGCCGGGACGGCGGGCCGGTCGGCGCGGATCCGGCGGCGGGCCGCGGACGCCAGTTCCCGGCACGCCGCCGGGGTCCGCCCGGTGATTTCGGCGACCTCGGCGAAGGCGTACCCGAAGACGTCGTGCAGGACGAGGGCCACGCGCTGGGCCGGCGTCATCGCTTCGAGCGCGACCAGGAAAGCCATGCTCACCGACTCGTCCAGGGTGATCCGGTCGGCCGGATCGGGCTGGTCGGGCAGCGGCTCCGGCAGCCATTCGCCCACGTACCGCTCGCGCCGGACCCGCGCCGAGCCGAGGACGTCCAGGCAGATGCGGCCGGCCACCGTCGTCAGCCAGGCGCCGGGCGAGGAGATCGCCTCCTGCTGCGCCGGCGACAGGGCGTACCAGCGGGCGTAGGTCTCCTGGACGGCGTCTTCGGCTTCGGTCAGCGAGCCGAGCAGCCGGTAGGCGAGGTTGACCAGGTGACGTCGTTCGGCGACGACCGGTTCCGATGGCGTTGTCATGACTCCTCCGACGACACAGCCTGCCCGAACGTCAGGGCCTGACGTTCCCGCGGGCTGCTTCGTCGTACCGGTCGAACCACACCGAACAGGGGAGAAACCATGATCAAGATCGGGATCGTGCTCGGCAGCACCCGTCCGGGCCGCAAGGGTGACCAGGTCGCGCGCTGGGTCCACGAGCGCGCCACGCGCCGGGGTGACGCGGAGTTCGCCGTGATCGACCTGCGCGACCACCCGCTGCCCCACCTCGAGGAGCCGCCGGGCTTCTCGGGGCAGTACGAGGACGAGCGCACCCGGGCCTTCGCCGCCGCCGTCGCGGCGTGCGACGGGTTCGTCTTCGTCACGCCGGAGTACAACCACTCCGTCCCCGGGGTGCTCAAGAACGCGCTGGACCACGTCTACGTGGAGTGGAACAGCAAGGCGGCCGGGTTCGTCTCCTACGGCGGGGTCGGCGGTGCCCGGTCGGTCGAGCAGCTGCGGCTGGTCTGCGGCGCGCTGCAGCTGGCCGACGTGGCCCCGCAGGTGACGCTGCCCCTGGTGACCGAGTTCGAGAACCACGCGGTCTTCAAGCCGGGCGACCACCAGCTCACCGCGCTGGACACGCTGCTCGACCACGTCGTCGCCTGGAGCACCGCGCTGGCGCCGCTGCGGGGCGGGGACGCCGAGGCCGCGATCCGGAGCAGGCTCGACGCGATCATCGACGGGCTGCGGAACAAGGACCTCGAGGCCCTGGGGCGGATCTACGCGCCGGACGTCGTGTCCTTCGACGTCGAACCGCCGCTGCAGCACGTCGGGACCGCCGCCAAGCTGGAGAACTGGGCGAGGGTGTTCACGGTCTTCGAGAAGGTGGACTACGAGCTGCGCGACCTGACCATCACCACGAGCGGCGACCTCGCCGTCGGGCACGGCTTCGGCCGGGTCAGCGGGACGCTGAAGAACGGGGTGGTGACGGACGGCATGTGGGTCCGCGCCACGTTCGTCTTCCGGAAGACCGGCGACGACTGGGTGATCGTCCACGACCAGGCGTCGGTACCGCTCGACATGACGACCGGCCAGGGGCGGACCGACTTGGCACCGTGATGCTCAGGCGAGCCGGGCGCGGTGGGCGGCCACGGCGGCCCGCCGCGGGTCGGCCGCCTGGAGCGTGGCCAGCAACGCGTCGAGGACCGCGAAGTCGTCGGCCCCGCAGGCCGTCTCCCAGAACGACCAGAGCGTGGCCGGGTCGCCGCTGTTCAGCGCCACCTGGCGCACCTGCGCCGTCAGCGTCTCGCGCTCCTCGCGGATCGCGGGCGCCTCCGACTCCGGCAGCAGCGGGCCGTGGAAGATGTCCACGGCGTCGGCCGGGGTGGCGGACCGGAGCGCCGCGCGGGCGCGGAGGAAGTCCGCGTCGACGTCCGCGGCCAGGCGGTACGGGCGCGTCTGCACCACCGACGCGCCCAGCTGGGAACGCAGCCGGTGGATTTCCGCGCGGACCGTCACCGGGTTGCCCGGCTCGCCGTAGAGCTGCAGGGCCAGCCGTTCCGCCGAGAGGCCGTTGGGGTGCAGGGCCAGCAGCGTCAGGATCTCCGCGTGCCGCAGCGTCAACGGCACTTCGCGACCGTCCACAGTGGTCGCGTGGGCGCCGTCGGCCAGGTACTCCAGGCGTAGCCGGGCCCGGTGCGCCCCCGACGGGGACGACAGCCGGAGCAGGTAGCCCTCGGGCAGCGGTTCCACCGTGGCGAGGCGGCCGTCCGGCAGGGCGATCGTCCCGCCCCCGCGGCGGACGTCCACTGTGGACGGCAAGGTGCACGACTCCGCCGCGAGCACCCGGCCGGCCGCCGAAAGCAGCGCGCCCGGACGGCCGCGCAGGGCCTCCAGGTGCGGCATGTTGGCGCGCCGCAGCCGTTCGTCGCGGACCGCCAGCTGCGCGCGCAGCTG
>NZ_MUMI01000321.1 GCF_002155975.1 Amycolatopsis kentuckyensis | reverse complement strand
GAACGGCACGACGGCGCCGGCGGCAGCACCTACCCCGGCGCCGTCGTGCCGTTCGGCATGGTGCAGTTCAGCCCGGACACCCCGACCGCGTCGCCGTCCGGGTACCGCTACAGCGACACCGGCATCGAGGAGTTCAGCCTCACCCACTTCAACGGCGCGGGCTGCGCCAACAACGAAGACCTCGGCCTGCTGCCGATCACCGGGGCGATCGGGACGTCGCCGGGCACCGGCTGGACCGGGTACGCGGGCCGGTACACCAAAGCCAACGAGTCGGCCGCGCCCGGCTACTACAAGAACAAGCTCGACAACTACAACACCACCGTCGAACTCTCCGCCACGCAACGGTCCGGCTTCATGAAGCTGACCTACCCCAGCACGACGTCCGCGCGGCTGCTCGTCAACACCAGCCGCAGCGCCACCGGCAGCCGCAGCGGGTCGATCAGCATCAGCGGCAGCCGGCTCACCGGCTCGGTGACCGGCGGTGGGTTCTGCGGCTCGTCGAAGACGTACCAGATCTTCTACGTCATCCAGTTCGACCGCGCGCCCAGCGGGTTCGGCACCTGGCTCGGCGGCACCGTGAGCGCCGGGTCCGCGAGCACCAGCGGCACGAACTCCGGCGGCTACGTCACCTTCGACACCTCCGGCAACCCGACCGTGCAGGCGAAGGTCGGCATTTCGTTCGTCAGCCTGGCCAACGCGCAGGCCAACCTCGACGCCGAGAACCCCGGCTTCGACTTCGCCGGGATCCGGAGTGCGGCCGACACCAGCTGGAACAACGTCCTCAACCGCGTGCAGGTGACCGGCGGCGCCGCCGCGGACCTGCAGAAGTTCTACACGGCGCTGTACCACGTCTTCCAGAACCCGAACATCGCCAGCGACACCAACGGCCAGTACCGCGGGTTCGACCAGGCCGTGCACACCGCGTCCCACACCGTCTACCAGAACTACTCCGGCTGGGACATCTACCGGTCGTGGGCCGCGCTGATCGGGCTCGTCGCGCCGAACGAAGCGAGCGACATCGCGAAGTCGATGGTGCTGGACGGCCAGCAGGGCGGACTGCTGCCCAAGTGGTCGCACAACAGCAACGAGCACTTCGTGATGACCGGCGACCCCGGCCCGATCATCGTCGGCAGCATGTACGCCTTCGGGGTCCGCGGCTTCGACACCGCGGCCGCCCTGACGCTGATGGACAAGAGCGCGAGCGGCGGCACCACGCAGGGGCAGGCGATCCGCGGCCGGGAAAGCGGCTACCTGAGCCGGCACTACGTCTACGAGGACCCGTCGGACTCGCTCGAGTACTCGGCGTCGGACTTCGCGGTGGCGCAGTTCGCGAAGGCCGTGGGTGACACCGCGAAGTACACCACCTACATGCAGCGCGCCCAGTGGTGGCAGAACGTGTTCGGCACCGACTCCGGCTACATCCAGCCGCGCGGCAGCACGGGCACGTGGGCGTGGCCGGTCGTGCCGTCGAGCAACAGCGGTTACACCGAGGGCAACCCGTCGCAGTACACCTGGATGGTGCCCTACAACTACCAGGGCCTGATCAACCTGATGGGTGGCCGCCAGACCGCCGTCCAGCGGCTGGACCACCACTTCACCCAGCTCAACGGCGGCCTCACCCAGCCGTACTTCTACATCGGCAACGAGCCCGAGCACGGCGTGCCGTGGGCGTACAACTACGCCGCCCACCCGCAGGGGACCAGCTCCGCAGTGCGCCGCGTGATGAACGAGTCGTTCACCACCGGCCCGGGCGGCCTGCCCGGCAACGACGACCTCGGCGCCACCTCGGCGTGGTACGTCTTCGCCGCGCTCGGGATGTACCCGGCGACGCCGGGCGCGGACGTCCTCGCCCTGCACGGCCCGCTGTTCCCCGCCGCCTCGATCGTCCGGCCGTCCGGGACGATCCAGATCACCGGCAGTGGCGCCGGCCAGGGTGCCCAGTACGTGCAGAGCGTGAGCGTCAACGGCGTCGCGACGACGAAGTCGTGGATCCGCTACGGCGACATCGCGGGCGCGTCCACGCTGGGTTACACGATGGGCTCGTCGCCGAGTGCCTGGGGCACGAACGTGGCCGACGTCCCGCCGTCGTACAACGACGGGTTCACGCCGCCGCCCGCCGCGCCGGAGCTCGGCGCGAACCTGGCGCAGGGCAAGGCGGCGACGGGCTCGGCCACGTGCAACTCGGCCGAGACCGCGGACAAGGCCGTCGACGGCAGCCTCGCGGACAACAGCAAGTTCTGCACCACCGCCGCGACGAAGTTCCTGCAGGTCGACCTCGGGTCGGCGCAGAACGTGTCGGCGTTCGTGGTCAAGCACGCCGGCCTCGGCGGGGAGACGACGGGCTGGAACACCGGCGCCTTCACGATCCAGACGTCGGCCGACGGCTCCAGCTGGACGACGGTCGCGTCGGTGACCGGCTCACGGGCCAGCCGCACGTATCACCCGATCGCGACCCGGTCGGCCCGGTACGTGAAGCTGAACGTCACCACGCCGGCCAACGACGGCAACGGTGCGTCACGCATCTACGAGTTCGAGGTCTACCGCTGACCGGGAGGCTCGTGAGCGCCGGACGCGGCGCTCGCGAGCCACTCCTCACGGGTGATCGCGTACTCCACGTCACCCTGCTCGCTGCCCGGCGCCCGCTCGTGCTCCGGGAACTCCTCGAAGTACGTGCGGACCAGCTTCATCCCCAGCTTTTCCATCACCCGCCACGAGCGCTGGTTCACCACCATGGTGGACGCCGTCACGCGGGTGACCCCCAGTTCGGTGAATCCCTTCGCGAGCAGTGCCGCGGAGCCTTCCGTTCCGTAACCCGTGCCCCACGCCTTCCGGTGCAGCCGGTAGCCGAGTTCGGGCTGGTCCGGCGGATCGCCGGGGCGCGGGCGGAAATGGAACCACCCCAGGAAGTCGCCGGTGCTCTTTTCGATCGCCGCCCAGAACCCGTAACCGGGGAAACGCTCGTAGTAACCGAGGAACGCGGGGAGATCCAGCGTGACGATCTCGGCGCGGTCCGCCGGCTGTCCCCCATTGAGGTACTTCATCACGGCCGGGTCGTCGTAGAGCTCGAAGAGCGCGTCGGCGTCGTTCTCGGTGAACCGGCGGAGGATCAGCCGCTCGGTTTCGAGGAATACGTGCATCGGATGATGCTGTCAGTGACCCCAGAGTGTGGCAACGCGTTTACGCGGCGGCGGCGAAGACCTCGCCCAGTGCCCGCGAACCGGCGTCGGTGAGCAGCGCGGGCACGCGCTCGCCGCACTTGCCGGGGCGTGCGGGTGCGATCAGGCCGAGCCGCGCGAGCCGGTGCACGGTGGACTGGTCGCAGCAGCTCAGGCCGTCGATGAAGAGGTCGGGCTCGCAGCTGCAGCTGAACTCGGCGTGGCCCCCGGCCACGGCTCTCAACGTGGCCCGCTCACGATGGTTCAATTCGGTGATCATGGCGGCGCCTCCTTCCCGTCGTGCTCATTAGACGCCCCGCCACCGACAGTTTCCGCCTCTGAGCGTGCGAACCCGGGTATTTGAGGGGTTCACGTAGGGGCGGCGTGTCGCGCCGCTCCGGGTTGAACCCCGAGTACCCCTACGGGAGCGGTTCAAGCGTCGTCTTCCGCAGGTGCCGGAAAACGATCGACGTCCGGAACCCGACGATCTCCCGGCGCAACGCGAGCCGGTCGGTCAGGAATGCGTGCAACGCGTCGATGTCGGGGGTGGTCACTTCGATCAGGAAATCGTCGTTGCCGGCCGTGACGTACACCGAGAGCACTTCCGGGAGTTCGGCGATGGACCGCTGGAAGGAATCGATCACCGCCCGGCTCAGCGGCCGCACCTGCGCCGTGACGAGCGCCCGGACGCCGCGGTTGAGGCTCGGCAGGTCGACGTCGGCGTGGTAGCCCCGGATGACGCCGCGTTCGCGCAGCAGCCGGATGCGTTCGAGGCACGTCGAGGGCGCGATGCCGACCTTCCGGGCGATGTCCCGGTTGGTCTGCCGGGCGTCTTCCTGCAACAGCCGCACGATCGCCGAATCAAGTTCGTCCAGCACCGGGCCCTCCGCGTCCGTACCGAATTTCGTTCGGCAGCCGAGCTGGACTGCCGACTGTCACCCTAACTTCAGCCCTCATGACCGCACATGAGCAACTCGTAGTCCGCCGCGGCCGTCGATCCGGCATCACGACGATGGTCGCGATCCATTCGACCGCGCTCGGCCCCGCCGTCGGCGGCTGCCGCTTCAAGTCCTACGCCACGCTCGAAGAAGCCATCGGCGACGTCCTGCGCCTGTCGGCCGCCATGACCGCGAAGTGCGCCGTCGCCGGGCTGGCCTTCGGGGGCGGCAAGAGCGTCATCGCGCCCGAGCCGGGCCGCGTCCTCTCGCCCGAGGAGCGCCGGGCCGTCCTGCTCGACCACGCCGACCTGATCGCCGAGTTCGGCGGCGCCTACCGAGCAGGGCCGGACGTGGGCACCGGCCCGGCCGACATGCTGGTGTTCCGGGAAGCCTCGCCGTACGCGTTCTGCACGCCCGAATCCGCGGGCGGAACCGGTTCCTCCAGCGGCCCGACCGCACTCGGGGTGCTCGCCGCCCTCCGCGCCGCAGCCGGCTCGGCCGACCTGACCGGCCGCCGGGTGGTGATCAGCGGCTACGGCTCGGTGGGCGCCCACCTCGCGGCGAGCCTCCAGGCCGCGGGCGCGGACGTCGTCGTCTCGGACATCGACCCGGACAAGCGGGCCGGCGCCGAAGAACAGGGCTTGACCTGGGTCGAGCCCGGCAAGGCGCTCACCCTCACCGCCGACGTCGTCATCCCGGCGGCGGTCGGCGGGGTGCTCGACCCCGAGACCGTGGCCCGCCTCGACACGCCGCTCGTCGTCGGGCCGGCCAACAACCAGCTCACCGACGACAGCGTCGCCGACGACCTCGCCGCGCGCGGCATCCTGTGGATCCCGGACTACGTGGCCAGTGCGGGCGGGATCCTGTACACACTTTCGCGCGAGGCCGAGGGCGTGGACCACGAGGCCGCGCTCGCCCGCGTCGACACGATCGAGGACACCGTCACGGGCCTCCTGAAGGCCGCCGAGGCCAACGCGACCACCCCGCTCCACGAGGCGGCCGCGCTGGCCGGGCGGATGCTCACTTCTGGTGCGGAGCCACGTACTCCTTCGCTTCCGGCGCTTCGAACAACGGCTTGACGTACTTGACGCCACCCTCGGCGGAGGCGTCCGGGGTGGCCGCGTACACCTGGCGCGTCGCCGGCGTTCCCGGCTTCGAGAAGTCGAGCGCCGCGACCAGGTTGTCCGTGTTCGCCGACGTCGTCTGCTTCAGCGCCGCGGCGATGCCGTCGCGGGTGAGGTCCTTGTTGTCGCACGCCTTCTTGAGGACCGCGCCCCACACCTCGCCGACCGCGTAGCCGTACGGGACGCCGCCGTTGGGCGTTTCCTTGTACGCGGCCTTGTACTTCGCCGCCACGTCCTTCGCCTTGGGCAGGTCGGCCGAGAACGGCACGCTGCTCGCGACGATCGTCAGCTTGTCCAGCGCGCCCGCGGCGGGGCTCTTCAGCAGCGCCGGGTCGAACGTCGGGTTGTTGCCCAGCACCGGCACGTTCAGCCCGAGCGCCTTGTTGGCCCCGACCGTCGAGCCGGTCTGGGTGGGCGTGGTGGTCAGCACGATCGCCTTGACGCCGGCGCCCTTGAGGCCGGTGACGACGTTGGTCAGGTCGCTGTCGGTCGAGGTGATCTTGACTTCCTTGAGCGTCAGGTTGTGCTTCTTGGCGTAGAACTGGGAGCCGCGCAGGCCGTTCTTGCCGTACTCGCCGTCGATGTAGATGTGCCCGATCGTGTCGCCGTCCTTGAGCTGCCCCTGCTCCTGCAGGTACGACAGGCCGTCGATGATCTCCAGGTCGTAGGTGGTGCCGACGATCATCACGTACGGGTTGTCGAGCAGTTCGGACGACCACGACGCGGGCGCGGCGGTCGTCTTGTCCGAGGCCAGGTTCTGCTTCAGGGCGGCCACCACCGGCGAGCCCAGCAGCTGCACGAACCCGAGCACCTTCGGCTCGATCTGCGGGTACAGCGTCTTCGCCGTGTCGGCCTTGTAGCCGTGGTCGACCTCCTCGAGCTTCACCTGCCGCCCGCACACGCCGCCGGCGGCGTTGAAGTCCTTGGCCCACAGCTCGTTGCCCTGCGTGACGCCGAGGCCGAGGTTCTTGAACACGCCGGACTTGTCGGTCATCACGCCGAGCGTCACCTCGTTCGCCGTCACCCCCTTGCCGGTCTTGACGCCGGAGCTGTCCGAGCCGGACGAGCCCGAGTCGTTCGCTTTCGTGCTGCACGCCGAGAGCGCGAGGACGGCCACCAGCGCCGCCGCCAGGTGTGTGCGTTTCATGATTCCTCCGGGGGTTGACGGCGAGGACGGGTGAGCCGGCGGCCGATCGCGGCGAGCCCGCCCGGCTCGAACAGCACGACGAGGATGATCGCGGCGCCGTAGACGAACGAGCTGACCAGGATCGGGGTCAGCGCGCCGTCGCCGGTGCCGGAGAACCAGCCCAGGTCGGCCGAATACAGGGCGAGGACCTGCGGCAGGCCGTTCACGATCAGCGCGCCGACGAGCGCGCCGGGGACCGAGCCGAGGCCGCCGATGATGACCATCGCCAGGTAGGCGATCGACACGTTGATGCCGTAGGTGCCGAACTCGCTCTCGTCCGGCTTGAGGATGTCGAACCACAGCACGGTCATCGCGCCGGCGAGGCCGCCGTAGGCCGAGGAGACGGCGAACGCGCCCGCCTTGGCCCGCAGCACGCTGACGCCCATCACCGCGGCCGCGGCTTCGTTGTCGCGCACCGCCCGCCACGACCGGCCGACCCGGCCGCGGACCGCGCCGCGGGCGATGACGAACGCGAGCACGGTGAGCAGCAGGAACAGGTACCACATGCGCTCGGCCTGCCGGATCGGCACGCCGAGGAGGCTGATCTCCGGGCCGTCGTTGGTGAACGGGAAGCCGAACAGGGAGAACGGTGCCGGCGCGCGCCCGGTCGACGTCCCGCCGGTGAGCTCCTCCGCGGACTGTCCGAAGTAGAGGCCCAGGAACACCAGGGCGAGCGAGGCGACGCCGAGGTAGATCCCGCGCAGCCGTCCGGCGACCGGGGCGAAGGCCAACCCGAGCAGGGCCGCGACGACCACCGCGCCCAGCAGCGAGAGGCCGGGGTCGAGGCCGAAGCCGATCACCCGGTCGTCCCCCGTCGGTCCGGAGAGGACGGTGTAGGCGGTGCCGCCGGCGAGCAGGAAGAACGCGTGGGCCAGGGAAAGCTGCCCGGCCTGCCCGACCACCAGCGTCAGCCCGATCGCGCCGACCGCGCCGATCATCATGTACTGCCCGGCCTTGAGCCAGGCCGCGT
>NZ_MUMI01000320.1 GCF_002155975.1 Amycolatopsis kentuckyensis | reverse complement strand
GACGGCCTGCGCGCCGCCGCCGTCGGAAGACGTCCCGCCGGAGCACGCGGCCAAGGCGAACAAGGACAGGGCCGAAGCGGCGGCGAGCACGCTCCTGGTGCGACGGGAACTCATCTGAAGACTCCTGAGCGAGACACTGAGACGCTAATGGAAACCGTTGTCAGATTCACCTTACCCCATCCGGATGACTTCCTGGCCATCAGATCGTGGTTTGGTGTATGCGTCTCCGTGCATGCGGATCGAGACATCGACCACGCGGGGTGTCTCTTCAGGAAACCGATCTGAACCGTTACGGTTTGCAGATGGGCCGTCCTATTCGCACCCGGAGGCAGGCGACGCTGGCGTCGCTCGCGGCGGAGCTCGGTGTGTCCAGGACCACGGTGTCCAACGCCTACAACCGGCCGGACCAGCTGTCCCCGGAACTGCGCCGCCGCGTCCTCGAGACCGCGCGGCGCCTCGGCTACCCCGGCCCCGACCCGGTCGCCCGCTCCCTGCGCACGCGCAAGGCCGGCGCGGTCGGGCTGCTGCTCACCGAGAACCTCTCCTACGCCTTCCGCGACCCCGCGGCCGTCGGTGTCCTCGAAGGACTGGCGCTGGCCTGCGAAGACGCCGGCGTCGGCCTGCACCTGGTGCCGGCCAGCCCGGGCCGGGAAGACGTCGCCGCGGTGCACCGCGCGGGTGTCGACGGCTTCGTCGTCTACTCCGTGCCGGACGACGACCCGCACCTGGCCGCCGTGCTGGAGCGCCCGGTGCCGACGGTGATCATCGACCAGCCGAGCCTCGAGGGCATCGACCGCGTCGGCCCGGACGACGCCGCGGCCGTCGGCAAGATCGCCGAACACCTCGTGACGCTGGGCCACCGGCAGGTCGGCGTGATCTGCATGCGCCTGGCCCGCGAGCGCAACGACGACTTCGTCTCCGCGACGCGGCAGAGCGGCGCGCACTTCCACGTCCAGCGCACCCGGCTGGAGGCACTCGCCGTCGCGTTCTCGGCGGCGGGCGTCGACTGGGCGGGCGTCCCGGTGGTCGAGCGCTTCGACCACACGGTGGACGACGGCGCGTCCGCGGCCCGCCAGCTGCTGGACGCGTACCCGCAGATCACGGCGGTGATCTGCACCTCGGACATCCTCGCGCTCGGCGCCATGGCCGAGGCCGAGCGGCGCGGGCTGCGGGTGCCGCAGGACCTCACCGTCACCGGCTTCGACGGCATCGCCGAAGCCGAGCGGATCGGGCTCACCACGGTCCACCAGCCGGTCCTGGAGAAGGGCAAGACGGCCGGGCGGCTGCTGCTCAGCTCCGGCGAGCGGAGCGCGCCCAAGACGATCACCCTGCCGACCGAGCTGCGCGTCGGGCGGACGTCGGCGCCGCCGCGGACCGTCGAGGAGCCCTGGTTCGGGGGCTGACCCCGTGACATTGCCCTTAGTGCATTGCTCATCGGGGTACCGACCCGGTCAAATGGAGTGGTACGCCCGCGCCGCGGGGCCACTGGCCGGAAGGTGACCGATGACCTCGATCGACGTACTGCTCAAGCGCAACCAGGAACTCGGCGAGGTGACGCCCGGCGACCGGTCGTCCCCGAAGCCGTCGCTCCAGGTGGCCGTCCTCACCTGCATGGACGCCCGCATCCGGGTGTTCGAGCTGTTCGGCCTGCTGCAGGGCGAGTCGCACGTCCTCCGCAACGCCGGTGGCGTGGTGACCGACGACATGATCCGCTCGCTGGCCCTTTCGCAGCGCAAGCTGGGGACGCGCGAGGTGCTGATCGTCCAGCACACCGAGTGCGGCCTCTCGATGGTGACCGAGGACGACTTCAAGGACGAGCTCGAGACCGACACCGGCCTGCGGCCGACGTGGTCGGTCGAGGCCTTCCGCAGCGTCGAGAACAGCGTCCGGACGTCGGTGGAGCGGGTGCGGCGCAGTGCCTACCTGCCGCACACCGAGAACGTGCGCGGGTTCGTCTACGACGTGAAGACCGGGAAGCTCACCGAGGTCAAGTAGGCTATCGTCGCCATTCAGATGTTCTTGACATCCGAATGGGGACGACATGCGCCTGCTCTTCGCCGGCCTCGCGTCGGAAGGCCACACGTACCCGATGGTCCCGCTCGCGCTCGCGGCGCGGGACCTCGGGCACGAGGTGCACTTCGCCGCCGGTGAGCACGTCCACGCTCCGCTGCGCCGGCTCGGACTGAACCCGTTCCGGCCCGCCGACTCGTTCTACGAGATCTACGCCGAAGACCTCGAACCGGACCTGAAGCGGCTGCGTCCGGAGCTGGTCGTGCCCGGCTGGGGCGTTCCCGAGGTGGCCGTGGCCGCCCGACGCGCCGGGATCCCGTCGCTCTGGCACGGGTTCGGCCGGATGTTCCCGCGCGGCATCGGCTTCGAGCGGCCCATCGGCGGGGCGCACCTCGACATCTGCCCGCCGTCCCTGCAGGACGCGGACTTCCGCTCGACCGCCGAGCGCCTCCCCCTGCGTCCCGTGCCCTTCGCCGAGCCGGGCGCCTTCCGGGGGCCGCTGATCTACCTGACCCTCGGCACCACCTTCGGCACCCCGGAGGTGCTCACGACGGCGATCCGCGGGCTGGCCGCACTCGGCGTGCCCCTCGTGGTGGCCACCGGGCGGGTGCGCCCCGAGGAACTCGGGCCGGTGCCGGACCACGTCACCCTGCAGGCCTGGGTGCCACAGGCGGCGGTGGTGCCGCAGGCGGACCTGGTGGTGCACCACGGCGGCAGCGGCACCACGCTGGGCGCACTCGCCGCGGGCGTGCCGCAGCTCGTCCTGCCGCAGGGCGCCGACCAGTTCGCCAACGCCGAAGCGCTCGTCGCCGCGGGTACCGCAGTCCGGCTTCTGCCCGCCGAACTGAGCGCGGAAGCCGTCGCCGAACAGGCCCGGAAGGCGTCCTCCTGCCGCGACGCGGCCCGGGCGATCGCCGAAGAGATCGCCGCGATGCCCTCGCCGGACGAGGTCGCTCGCGAGTTGCCGAAGCGGGCGAAGTAGCCTCCCGGCGTGGCTGTGGACGCTGACGTACTGCTCGACTGGTTCTCCGCACACGGCCGGGATCTCCCGTGGCGCGAGCCCACCTGCTCGGCCTGGGGCGTCCTGGTCAGCGAAATCATGCTCCAGCAGACCCCGGTCGTGCGGGTGCAGCCGATCTGGCACGAGTGGCTGGCACGCTGGCCGGTTCCCTCGGCGCTGGCCGCGTCGTCGCAAGGCGAAGTCGTGCGGGCCTGGGGCAAGCTGGGCTACCCGCGCCGGGCGCTCCGGTTGCATGAGGCCGCCGGGGTGATCGCGCGCGAGCACGGGGACGTCGTACCGTCCGATGTGGACACTCTGCTGGCGCTGCCCGGGATCGGCGCCTACACCGCGCGGGCCGTCGCCGCGTTCGCCTACGGGCGGCGGGCGCCGGTCGTCGACACGAACGTGCGGCGGGTCGTCGCGCGGGCGGTGCACGGAGCCGGGGACGCCGGGCCCGCGTCCAACACCCGGGACATGGCCGACGTCGAGGCCCTGCTGCCGGCCGAAGACGCACCCGCGGCCAGGTTCTCCGCCGCGATCATGGAGCTCGGCGCGCTGATCTGCACCGCGCGGGCCCCGAAGTGCGCGGACTGCCCGATCTACGACGACTGCGCGTGGCAGCACGCCGGCCGGCCCGAGTACACCGGCCCGGCCAAGCCGGTGCAGCGGTACGCGGGCACCGACCGGTACGTCCGCGGGCGGCTGCTCGACGTGCTGCGCGGCAGTGAGGGACCGGTCGAGAAAGCGCGCCTCGACGTCGTCTGGCACGACGGCGGCCAGCGGGACCGCTGCCTCGACTCCTTGCTGGTCGACGGCCTGCTGGAGCAGACCCGCGACGGGCTGTTCGCTCTCCCGGGTGAGCACTGACGCGTTACGACCAAAGTTGGTCAATAGTTGTCATCGGCGCGGTCCGGAGTTACCGTTTCACGCATGGTCACTGTTGACCGCCGGACCCTGCTGAAGGCGGGGGTGACCGCGACCGCGGCCGGCGCACTGGGGATGACGACCACGGGGACGGCCGGCGCGGCCGTTCCGGCACCGGCGATCCACCCGACGTCCGAGTGGGGCGCGCGGCCCGCCGCGGGCCCCATCGTGGTGGAGAACCACAAGCCGACGTACATCGTCGTGCACCACGCGGTCGACCCGCCGATGAACAACGACTTCTCGCTGGCGCGAGCGTTCTACGTCTCGCGCTTCATCCAGAACCTGCACATGGACAAGAACGGCTGGATCGACAGCGGCCAGCAGTTCACGAACAGCCGCGGCGGGTTCATCACCGAAGGACGGCACCGCAGCCTGGAGATCCTGCGCGGCGGCACGCAGCACGTCCAGGGCGCCAACGTCGGCAACCACAACAGCGAGGTCATCGGCATCGAGAACGAGGGCCTGTACAGCACGGTGGACGTGCCGCCCGCGCTGTGGAACTCGCTGGTCTCGCTCGTCGCCTACATCGCGAGCCAGTACGGCATCGCGCCGGAGTTCATCAAGGGCCACCGCGACTTCAACTCGACCGAGTGCCCCGGCCAGGTGCTCTACAACCGGTTGCCGGAGCTGCGGACGGCCGTCGGCCGCGTCCTCGGCGTCCCGGTGGCGCGCGCCGAAGCCGAGTGGCCGCTGCTCAAGCCGGGCGACACGGGCCGCACGGTGCAGCTGGCGCAGCAGTTCCTGCGTGCCTCCGGCTTCGGGGTGCCGACGGACGGCGTCTTCGGGAAGTCCACAAAGGACGCCGTGGCCACGTTGTCCGCACAGGCGGGGTTGGCCCGCGACACGTGCACCGCGGCGAAGGCGTCCGACGAGACAGGCTTCCTCGGCGCGGACGTCTGGCCGCTGATCGTCCCGTCCGACCGGTCGGCGACGGCCTGGCGAGCGGACCTGGCCCGGGCCTGAAGGGTCGACACGCGTGATCAGGAAGCCGACACGCGTGATTTGAGGGTCGACACGGCGATACAACGGCGTGCGGCGTGTCGTCCCTCTGATCACGCGTGTCGACCCGGCAATCACGCGTGTCGACCTGTTCAGCGGTTGAGCACCTGGCAGAGGAAGGCCTCGACGGCACCTCGGTAGATCTCCGGGGCCTCGTCGTGGGGCAGGTGGGCCGAGCCCGGGACCACGAGATGGCGAGCGCCCGGGACCCGCGCGGCGACTTCGGCTTGTTGGCCGTGTGGCATCGCGGTGTGCTCGCCCTCGACCAGCAGCAGCGGGCAGCGGATCGCCTCGACGACGTCCCAGTAGTCCCGGCGGCCCCACTCGGCGGCGATGACGTACAGGTCCTCGAGGTCGGCGACCAGGTGGAAGCCGTCGGAACGCTCCTCGACGCAGTCCGCGAAGTACTCGCCCGCGTCGCCGAAGAACTCCCGGACGTGGTCGAGCGAGGAGAACGGGACCGGCCAGCTCTCGAAGTACCCGCGCCAGGTCTCGACGGTCCGGCCGCGCTGGTCCGGCGCGAAGTCCTCGGAGACGACCGCGCGCACCAGCTCCGGGTGCCGCGCGGCGGCCGCCCAGGCGTGCAGGCCGCCCATCGAGTGCCCGATGAGCACCGCCGGGCCGGCGTCGAGGGCCCGCAGCGCTTCGGCGACGTCGTCCGCGAAACGCTCGGTCGTCCACGGGCCGACGCGCGGCGCGTTTCCGTGGCCGCGCGCGTCCAGGCCGTACACCGCGCCGTAGGGCCGGAGCCACTCCGCGACCCGCCACCACGTCCGCGCGCGGCCCATCAGGCCGTGGAGCAGAACGATCGGCACGCCGCTGCCGCCGAAACAGAGCACGCGGCCACCTAACCACAAAACCCCTGGTGCGGAACGTGACCAAACGATCGCTTTCCATCACCTATGGTGGTCGTATGCGCCGCCGACTGACCGCCCTGGCCGTCTGCGCCGCGGCGGTCCTCGCCGTGGCATGCGGCGGCGACGCCGTGACGGCGGCACCCCCGCCGCCACCCATGCACCCGGCGCCGGGTGCGTCCGGCGCGGGCGATCCCTACTACCCCGACGACGGCAACGGCGGTTACGACGCCCTCGGCTACCAGGTCGACGTCAAGTACGACCCGCCGAGCGGCCACCTCGACGGCGACACCACGGTGACCGCGACGGCCACCCAGGACCTGAGCCGGTTCGACCTCGACCTGCGCGGGCTGGCCGTGCACAACGTCGAGGTGGACGGCCGGCCGGCGACGTTCAGCCGCGAGAAGGCGTTCGAGCTCGTCATCACCCCGCCGGCGCCGATCCGGGCCGGGACGACGTTCCGCACGCGGGTCCGCTACGGCGGCGACCCGGCCAAGACCCCGCACGGCGGCGGCAGCGAGAACGGCTGGAAGCACTCGGCCGACGGCGGCGCGTACATGGTCGGCGAGCCGCACTCGGCGGCGTTCTGGTACCCGGCGAACGAAACCCCGCGCGACAAGGCCACGTTCACGCTCACCGCGCACGTCCCGGCGGGGTGGACCGTGGTTTCGAACGGCCGCGAGGGCCCGCCGGGCACCTGGACCGAGCCCAACCCGGTGGCGACCTACCTGACGACGATCGCGATCGGCAAGTTCGGTGTCGACAGGTCGACTTTGCCGGACGGGACCCCGGTGGTCTCGGCGTACGCGCCGGGCACCGAAGCCCGCCGCGCGATCGGCGACCGCCTGCCGGAGGTGATCGGCTTCCTGACCGGCAAGTTCGGCCCGTACCCGCAGTCGGCGGCGGGCGGGATCTTCCTGGCCGAGGACGTCCCGTTCTCGCTCGAAACGCAGACCCGGCCGACGTACGCGAAGTGGGCCGACCTGCCGACGCTGGTGCACGAGAACGCCCACCAGTGGTTCGGCGACTCGGTCTCGGTGCGGAACTGGTCCGACGTCTGCCTGAACGAGTGCTTCGCGTCGTACTCGCAGTGGCTGTGGGCCGAGCGCGAGGGCCAGAACCTGGACGACCGCTACCGCGCGGCCATCGAGATCACCCACGGCAGCACGGACTTCTGGGCGCAGAAGCTGGTCGGCATGGGCCAGGGCCACGAGTTCGAGGGCGTCTACAACAAGGGCATCCTGGCGCTGCACGCCCTGCGCCGCGAAATCGGCGACCCGGCGTTCGACCGCCTCCTGCACGAGTGGCCGGCCCGGTTCCGCCACGGCAACGCGACCTGGCCCGACTTCGAGACGATGGTGACGCGGATCAGCGGCAAGAACCTGCGGGCGTTCTTCGACAGCTGGTTCCGCGGCACGAAGCTCCCCGCGGACGCCGACCTCTTCCCCGGCTCACTGCGCAGCTGAGCTGCCCAGCAGCGAACGCGTCAGCGCACTCCGGGCGTCCTGCATCTCCCGCAGCGCCGTCGTCAGCTCCTCGTCGCCGACCACGACGTCCTCCTCCGGGCGCGCCCCCAGCGCCAGCAGCGACGCCCGGCGCAGCAGCTCCTTCGCGAACGACGCCGTCATCCCCTCCGTTGCCTCGACGATCGGGCCCAGGTCCGCTGTCAGCTTCAGGCCGCGTGCGTACAGCCGCAGCAGCGCTTCACGCCCGGCCGCGTCCGGCAGCGGGATCTCCACGGCGAGGTCGACGCGGCCCGGCCGGTCCGCGAGCGCCTTCTCCAGCTCGCTCGCCCGGTTCGTGGTGAGCAGGAACGTGACGTCGGCGTCGCCGCCCACGCCGTCCATCGCGTCGAGCAGGGTGAACAGCAGTGGCTGGACCATCGGCCCGTAGCTGCGGTCCTGCGCGATCAGGTCGACGTCCTCCAGCACCACCACGCTCGGCTGCAGCCGGCGCGCCAGCTCGGCCGCCTTGCCCACGAGCTTCATCGCCGTGCCGGTCAGGATGATCACCGTGGTGTCCGGCAGGCGGCCCATCAGGTAGCGGACCGTGTGCGTCTTGCCGGTGCCGGGCGCGCCGTGCAGCAGCAGCCCGCGCTTGAGGTGCTGGCCCGCGGCCAGCAGCCGCTCGCCGTGCCGCGCGATGCCGATCGTGTGCCGCTCGATCGCGTCGAGCACGCCGTCCGGCAGCACGACCTCCTCGCCGGTCAGCGCGGGACGCGGGAGGAACGTGAGCAGCTCGTTGCCGCGGTGCTCGCTGGTGCCGAAGGCCAGCACCTGACCCCGCAGGAGGTCGTGCTCGGCCATCAGGCGCTCGATGCGGTCGCGCACTTCGGTGGCGGTCGCCCGCGACGTCGCCAGCACCTCCAGCCGGCACTGCTCCATCCCCCACTGCGGGTTGGGGCCGCGGATCGCGAGCAGCACCGGGTCGCCGCCCGGTGCGTGCGTGCCGACCAGCCCGAGCTGCACCGCCTCGGTCGCGTCGTCGGGGCCGATCGCCGTGGTCGTGTAGTCGACCGAGCCGAGCTCGTACATGCCCTGCCTGCGCGCGGTGGCGAGCATCCCGATCAGATCTTCGTGCGTGCGCTGGCCGCCCGCGATGCCGAACCAGCCCACGGCCGTGCCGTTCTCGGCCAGGTAGGCGTCGACGCCT
>NZ_MUMI01000032.1 GCF_002155975.1 Amycolatopsis kentuckyensis | reverse complement strand
CCAAGGGTTCCTCGATGCCCGGCTGACCATCACCGAGACCGCGTGGGGCAACCGCGTCGAGGTCTCCGGGCAGTCGGTCACCGACCGGCCGGGCGCGCTCGTCGGCATCCCCGTCATCGTCTCGGTCGTCCTGCTGGCCGCGAGCAACCACCGGGTGAGGCCTCGGTGGGGCCGGGAGAAGCCCGCGAAGGCCGCCGGCGCCGCGGCCGTGGCCCACCTGCCACTCCTGCGGCACCCCGGGAACCCCGGCTGGGCCGATCCGGCCGTCGCCTACGCCGACACCCCGACGCCGCCCTCCGGGGTGGCCATCACCGTCCTGCCACCCGAGGACGAGGACGAACCCCCGCTACGGTGAACACGTGTGGGTCTTCTTCGGTGCCTCCGTGCTCGTCGCCCTTACGCCAGGGGCGAACAACCTGCTCGGCCTCCACCACGGCATGACGCAGGGTGTTCGCCACGGCCTCGCCGGCCTGGGTGGCCGGCTGGCCGCCTTCACCCTGTTGATCGCCGCCGTCGCGGCCGGGCTGGGGCAGCTCCTGGCCGCCTCCGAGACCGCGCTGACGATCATCAAGTGGGCCGGCGTCGCCTACCTGCTCTTCCTCGGCGCCCGCCTGCTCTGGTCCACCTTCCGGGGCAAAAACACCCCGAAAGAGCTGCCCGCTACCCCCATGACCGCGTGGCGCGTCACCCGCAAGGAGTTCGGCGTCGCGATCACCAACCCGAAGGCGATCCTGATCTTCACCGCCTTCGTCCCGCAGTTCATCGACGCAGCTCACGGCCCATTTCCGACGCAGATCGCGCTGCTCGGCGCGGGCTACCTGCTGGCCGAGTTCCTGGCCGGCTCGGTCTACGTCGGCGTCGGCGCCGCGGTGAAGACGATCGAGCTCTCCCGGCGGGCCCGCCGCAACGTCGACCGGGGGACCGGGGTGGTCCTCGTCGGGCTGGCCGGCGTGCTCGCGACGTCGACCGCTTGATCCGCCCTCTGTCAAGGAATCCGGCCAAGACGGCGATGTGGATCAACCCGCCGGAGCAACCTTGGTACGGAAAACGCACACGGACTGCGGACACGCCCTGTGAAGCTGTTAGAGTCGGCGACACGCTTCGGGACGAGTGTGCCCCGAAGCGTTCCTGGCTTGCGTGCCAGTAGTGCTGTGTGTTCCCGCCGGCCCCGTGCCGGCCAAGCCGATCGTCGGTTAGGACAGCCGACGACGCCGAGGAGGTCCCCCGCGTGCTCAGCGCCTTCCGCTCGGCTCTCGCGACGCCGGATCTACGCAAGAAGATCCTGTTCACGCTAGCCATCGTCGCGGTTTACCGAATCGGTGCGACCATTCCGGCGCCCGGCATCTCGTACGGTGCCGTACAGGCCTGTAGCTCCCAGGCGCAGCAGGAGGGCGTCTACCAGCTGCTGAACCTGTTCAGCGGTGGTGCGCTGCTGCAGCTGTCACTCTTCTCGACCGGCATCATGCCGTACATCACGGCGAGCATCATCATCCAGCTGCTCACCGTGGTCATCCCGCGGTTCGAGGAGCTGAAGAAGGAAGGGCAGTCCGGCCAGGGCAAGCTGACCCAGTACACCCGGTACCTGACGATCGCGCTGGCGATCCTGCAGGCCACCGGGGTGGTCGCGCTCGCGGACCGCAAGCAGCTCTTCCCGGACTGCGACCAGCCGATCATCCCGGACAACAGCGTCTACTCGCTGGCGATCATCGTCATCACCATGACCGCGGGCACCGCCGTCATGATGTGGCTGGGCGAGCTGATCACCGAGCGCGGCGTCGGCAACGGCATGTCCGTTCTGATCTTCCTGAACATCGCCGCGCGCATCCCGGTCGAGGGCGGCAACATCCTCAGCAACGCGGGTGGCGTCGGCCTGGCGGTCGTCTGCGTCTTCGGCCTGATCATCATCGCCAGCGTCATCTTCATCGAGCAGGGGCAGCGCCGGATCCCGGTGCAGTACGCCAAGCGCATGATCGGCCGCCGGATGTACGGCGGCACGTCGACCTACCTGCCGATCAAGGTCAACCAGGCCGGTGTCATCCCGGTCATCTTCGCGTCGTCCCTGCTGTACCTGCCGGACCTGATCAGCCGCCTCGTCGGCGACCAGAACGCCAACTCCGGCTGGCAGGTCTTCATCAAGAACTACATCGTGAACCAGTCCAGCTGGGCGCACATCGCGCTGTACTTCGGCCTGATCATCTTCTTCACGTACTTCTACATCACGATCACGTTCAACGTGGACGAGCGTGCGGAAGAGATGAAGAAGTTCGGTGGCTTCATCCCGGGCATCCGCCCCGGCCGCCCGACCGCCGAGTACCTCAGCTTCGTGCTGGGCCGGATCACCCTGCCGGGCTCGCTGTACCTGGGCATCATCGCGATCCTCCCGAACTTCTTCCTGTCGTTGACCGGGAGCGGGAACAACCAGAACTTCCCGTTCGGTGGCACGGCTGTGCTGATCATGGTCGGTGTCGGCCTCGACACCGTGAAGCAGATCGAAAGCCAGCTGATGCAGCGCAACTACGAAGGGTTCTTGAAGTGACGCGCCTGGTTCTCGTCGGCCCGCCCGGCGCGGGCAAGGGCACCCAGGCGGTGGCCCTGTCCGAGCAGCTGCGCATCCCGCACATCTCGACCGGTGACCTGTTCCGCGCGCACGTCGGCCAGGAGACCCCGCTCGGCCAGGAAGCGAAGCGCTACCTGGACTCGGGCGAGCTCGTGCCCGACTCGGTGACCAACGAAATGGTCCGCGAGCGGCTCGCCGAGCCGGACGCCAAGGTCGGCTTCCTGCTCGACGGCTTCCCCCGCAACACCAAGCAGGCCGAGGTCCTCGGCGAGATCCTGGGCGAGGCGGACGTCGCGCTCGACGCCGTGATCCAGCTGCAGGTCCCGGAGGACGTCGTCGTCGCGCGGCTCATGTCGCGCGGCCGGGCGGACGACACCGAAGAGGTCATCCGCCGCCGTCAGCAGATCTACGTGTCGGACACCGCGCCGCTGCTGGAGTACTACGCCGACATCCTGGTGACCGTCGACGGTGTCGGCAGCGTCGAAGAGATCTCCGGCCGGGTGCTGAAAGCGCTGCGCGACCGCACGTGAACCTCGGAGGATTGCGTGTTCTGCAAGTGCTCCGGCGTGGGCGCATGATCGAAGTCAAGACCGCGGACGAGCTGCAGGCGATGCGGGCCGCGGGCCTCGTCGTCGCCCGCACGCTCGCGGCGGTGCGCGCCGCGG
>NZ_MUMI01000319.1 GCF_002155975.1 Amycolatopsis kentuckyensis | reverse complement strand
CAGCGACGCGCAGCCCGGCCGGCACAACGCGATCGTCTGGCCGCTCGTCCTGGGGCTGTGGGCCAAAGCACTGGCCGGGCTGCGCGTCGCTGTAGCGCGCCCAGTGCGGGAAGGTGTCGGGCATGCCCCAGGGCAGCTCCCGGGCGTGGCCGAGGATCGACCGCGCCTGCGCCGGGTTCGCGATGCCGAAGATCAGGGCGAACGCCAGCCCGGTGCCTTCCTGGAAGGCACCGCGGGAACCGTCGGCGAGCAGCTGGTAGTCGTACAGGCCGGTGGCGGGGTTCCAGAAGGACCGGTTGATCGCCGTCCGCAGCGCGGCGGCCTTGCTCCGGTGGGCGGCGATCTCGGCCGCCGGACGGCCCAGCTTCCCGGCCATGTTCGCGGCGTTGACGTAGGCGGCGTAGTAGAGCTCGTTCGTGCTCAGGTACATCCCGCTCGCCACCCCGGGCCACGGCATGCTCCCGGTGCTGACCGACTCGGTCGCGTCGGCGGGCGGCGCGGGGTAGCCGGCGATGCCGTCGTTGAAGAAGGACGCCCCGGTGAACAGGCCGTAGGCCGGGTTGAAGCCGGCCGTGGTGGCGTGTTCGCGGATCGTCAGCGTGGTCGTCGCCGTGCGGTAGGCGTCCTGGAGGAACGCCCGGTCGCCGGTGACGAGGTAGTGGTGCCAGGCGGCGGTGACCCAGACCACCTGGTCCCACTGCTGGTCGTCCTGCTGCACGCGCAGGGCACCGCCGGTGTCCTTGTCGACCACCGCCCACAGGGTGTTCTTCGCCAGCGCCGGGTCGAGGAGGCTGGTGGCGTTCCAGCTGTTGATCGACGCGTCGCGCGTCCACGGCTGGTCGTAGCCACCGCCGGCGCGGACGAGGCCGGTCGCCGGGTCGAGCAGGCCGCTCCGGTCGTAGCGGGCGTCGTACCCGATCGTGTTGGTGCGCAACAGGTTCTGCAGCGCGGCGGCGTAGGCGGTGCCGAACAGGGCCTGGCTGTCCGGGGTGGCGAACTCGAGCGAAGGCGGTGCCGGGCTCGCCGTGGCCGGGGTGGCGCCGGCGAGCGTGCCGCACGCCGTCACCAGGGCCAGAAGCGCGTATCCGATCCGCCGCGGGAAGCCGTTCCTCATGCGCGTACCCCTTCCAGCCGGGCGACATTGCACCACGAAAGGGACGGTCTCTCTCCGGATACGCCCGGATCCTGTCCGTTTCTGTCCACCACGGCGCCGGTCGGTCCGGTCACCGGGAGTGATCATGATCGGCCGTGTGCACCAGCCAGGTGGCAGGGCCGGGCGCCGCCGTTGCATACTGCTCGAATGGCGCCCAGAAACCCGGAGACCGCACGGTGAGTCCCCGCGAAGGGCCGTCTCGCCCGAAATTCGGCCGCATCGACCCGTTCTGCCTGATGGCGGTGCTGCCGGTGCTGCTCGTCGCCGGCATCCTCGGCGCGCTCGTCCACATCGCGCTGGGCATCGGCTGCGCGGTGTTCGCGGGCCTGATCCTGCTGTTCGACTCCTGGGTCAACCGGCCCCGGCCGGCCCCGCAGGCCGAGCGCCCGGCCCGCCCCGCGGCGCCGCCACCGGCCCGCGGACCGCGCGCACCCGCACCCGGCCGGGCACCGGCCCGCGCGCCGCGCCCCCAGGACGGTCGCGGTCCGGCACGCGCGCCGGCTCGTGCCCCGGTCCGCCGAGGGGGACCGCCGCCCGCCGGACGGTGACGGCCGCGTCCCTCATGGGCGCCGGTCCACGCTTGCGGTCACCCTTCCGGGCTGGCCGCCGAAGCCGGGCTCCGGCAGGCCGAACCAGTGGCCCTCCGGGGCGTACTCCGCGAGGGGCCGGTCACCGCCGGGCGTGACTGCCTTCGACGGCGTCGCGGCCGGAAAGCGCTTCCTCGCGGACTTTCACGAAGGCGGCGTCGGCCGCGAAGACCGAGGCCAGCGCACGCGGCTACCTGAGGCCGGTCGAGGGCACGCCGTTCCACCGGCGGTGGTGGGGCCGCGTTCGCGCTCTGCCGCGTCCCGACCTCCGGCTAGCCGCCGACGTGGATGCCCGGGCGGCGGGCCGGGTCCTTCTCCACGCTGCGGATGATCTCCCGGACCACCGGGGCCGTGTCGCCGCGGCCGAGGAGCAGGTAGCGGAACAGGTGGCCGAGCGGGTTGCCTTCGGACCACTCGAAGTAGCAGCGGGGACGGACGCCCGTCACATCGCGCAGGGTGAGCAGGATCGCCGCGATCGCGTTGGGCGCCGCCGGGCTCTCCGCGCGGAGGATCCGGTAGCCGTCGATCTCCACGCCGCGCACCTGGAGCACGTTGCTGAACTCCGACGGGTCCACGACGTCGATCTCCAGGAACAGGATGTCGGCGGCGCCGGGCACCGGGTTCATCCCGCGCTGTTCGGCTTCCTTCTCGGAGTACTCGGCGTGGTCGCCGCCCTGGCGCTTGTTGGCGACGATGTTCAGGGCGCCGTCGTGGGTCAGGGAGTCGGCGATGAACCGGCGGGCCTCGTCGTCGAACTCGATGCGGTCGGCGCGCAGTTCCGTCGTCCGCGACACGCGGGACACCAGCGAAACGACGATGATCCCGAGGATGAACAGGGCCGAGATGGCGATCCCGTCCGGTTTTTCGATGACGTTTTCGACGAGGGCGTACAGCAGGACGAGCGTGAGGACGACGAAGCCCGCCGCGGCGCCGCGTTGCCGCCGCCGGATCGCCGAGATGCTCACCGCGACCGCGCCGGAGACCATCATCGCCAGGATGCCGGTGGCGTAGGCGCCGGCCTGGGCGTTGACGTCGGCGCCGAACGCGACGGTGATGAGGATGCTGATCACCGTGTAGACGATGACCACCGGCCGGACGGCGCGGCCCCACTCCGGTGCCATGCCGTAGGACGGCAGGTACCGCGGGACGATGTTGATCAGCCCGGCCATCGCCGAGGCACCGGCGAACCACAGGATCAGCACGCTGCTGATGTCGTAGACGGTCCCGAAGAGCTCGCCGAGTTCGCGGTGGGCGAGGTAGGCCATGGCCCGGCCGTTGGCCTCGCCGCCGTCCTTGAAGGCGTCGGCCGGGATCAGCACCGTGGTCACGAAGCTGGTCGCGATCAGGAACACCGACATGATGAGCGCCGCGGCGGTCAGCAGCTTCCGCGTGTTGCGGATCCGGGATTCCAGCTTCTCCTCGGCGTTCTTCCCGTCGGCCGCGACCAGCGGCATCATGCTGACGCCGGTCTCGAACCCGGAGAGCCCCAGCACCAGCATCGGGAACGCGATGACGGCCGGGCCGATGACGCCGGCGAACCCGCCACCCCCGGCGGTGAGCGCGTCGGCCCAGTGGGAGAGGGCGGCGGAATCGCCGAGCAGGTCGATCACGCCGGCGACCGTCACCACGGCGTTGAGCAGCAGGAAGACGGCGACGAGCGGGATGGCGACCCCGACGGCCTCGCTGAAGCCGAGCAGGAACACCCCGCCGAGGATCAGCAGCAGCACGACGGTGATCAGCACCGCGTGGCCGTGCAGGAAGCCGGGCAGGTACGGGTTCTCCAGCATGTGCACGGTGGCGTCCGCCGACGACAGCGTGATCGTGATGATCCACGACGTCGCGACGAACCCGAGCAGGGTGAGGACGAAGAGCTTGCCGCGCCAGAACGGCAGCAGGTTCTCCAGCATCGCGACCGAGCCCTGGCCGTGCGGGCTTTCGCGGGCCACCCGGCGGTACATCGGCAGCATCCCGAGCAGCGTCAGCGCGACGATCAGCAGGGTCGCCAGCGGCGAGAGCGCCCCGGCGGCGAGCGCGGCGATGCCGGGCAGGTAGGAGAGGGTGGAGAAGTAGTCGACGCCGGTCAGGCACATGACCTTCCACCAGGCCTGCGGCGTGCCGTGGTCCTCGCCGCCCGCGCGGCCGACCGGCGCGACGCGGTGCTCCAGCAGCCACCGCGCCACGGGCGAGGCGGGCGGCTGCGGCGGCGCCGGGCTCTCGACGCTCGCCGGTATGGTCAAATCGGGTGAAGCGCCCATTTCGCCCTCTCGTCCCCTCATCCCCGCAAGACAGTGGTCAACAGCATGCCCGACCCCGGAACAGGGCGCGCAGGAGGCTCCGCACGGGTCGGTCCTCTTCGGACGGTAGGGGGTGAGGTGAGGTCGCCACGCCGGGGCGGCCGCTCGGGACTCTCGCGTGACCGGAGCGAGCACTCGCGTGTGCTTGGAGGTGCCTCTCGCGTGACCGGAGGGGGCCACTCGCGTGATCGGAAGGCCTCACGTGTGACCGGAGAGGGCCACTCGGGTGATCGGAAGGCCTCACGTGTGCCTGAAGGGACCTCTCGCGTGCCTGGCGGGCACGGGGCCGGCCCCGACCCGGCCCGCGGCTTCGACGCCGCGGGCCGGGTACCGGGTCAGAACTCGTCGGTGCCGGTGAGCTCGTGTTCGAAGGCGTCCGCGCGGGCGACGACCGCCTTGAGCGGGCGCTCGAACTCCTCCTGGATGCTGAGGTCCTCCAGGGGCACGGTGTGCTTGAGCAGTGCGACGCCGTCGACCACCCCCGCGCCGCCGACGGCCGAGCCGCCCGCCAGCTCCAGGAACCGGCGCAGGTCGAGCTTGTCGGCCCAGCCGACCGGGGAGGAGATCTCGATCCACGAGCCGCCGTCGAGTTCGTCGAGGTGATGCACCGTCACCTGCTGCGTCCGGTCCCGCGGGCCCTCCAGCCGGAACCGCAGCCAGCCCTCCGATTCCTCGAGGACCTCGTACCGCGTCCGGACAAAGTTGATCACGTCGATCCAGGTGGTCACCCGTTGCGCCTCCCGCCTTCGGCCTGCCTGCGTGTCGAGCATCTCACGTCCGCGAGGAGAACGGTCCGGTGGTCGGCCCGCCGACGGTCCGGGCACGTCCCCGGAGTCGCCGGCGGAGATCCGGCGTTTAGCCCACGCGGCGGGGGCTACCCGGTGTAGTGAACGGCTACCACTACCGTGCACAGCAGAGTGAGGAGGTGCGCGTGGTGTCACCATGCCCGCATGACCGCGTGGACTTGTTCACCGAGAACGGCCGGGCAGCGCCATGACCCACACCCCCGTCCAGCTCGCTGTCGGTCGCCACGAACAGGTGACCGTCGTGCGGGTCAGCGGCGAGCTGAACGACGGCTCGTACCCGGCCCTGCGCGACGGCCTGCTCAAGATCGCGACCGACGCGCCGGACGGGCTGGTGGCCGACATCAGCGAGCTGGCGATCGGGGATTCGTCGCTGGTGAGTGTCTTCTCGCTGGTCGCCATGCGGATCGGCGACTGGCCGGGCATCCCGTTCACGGTCGTCGCCGGGGCCGGTCACCGGAAGCTGCTGAGCCGGCACGTGGTCGGCCGCTACGTCCCGGTCCGCGCCGATCTGGCGGCGGCGACGGCGGCGCTGGACCACTCGGTGCGCCGCCGGTGCGAACGCACTTTCTCCCGCGCCGTCGGCACTTCGGCGGCCATCCGCGAGTTCGTGACGGGCCGGCTGATCGAGTGGGAGCTGCCCGAGCTCGCCGAGGACGCCCGCCTGATCGTCACCGAGCTGGCCGAGAACGTCCTGCGGCACACCACTTCCGCCCCGAAGCTGCGCCTCGACCTGCGGCGCGGGGTGTGCACGGTGGCCGTGGCCGACCAGGACTCGCGGCCGGCCATGCTGCTCGAGCGGCTGTCCCCGTTCGAACCGGGCATGGGGCTGAAGCTGGTCGCGCAGGTCGCCCGGTCGTGGGGTTGCAGCCGCTCGTGGGCCGGGGGCAAGGTCGTCTGGGCGGTACTGGGCACCCCGTGACCGCACCCCCGAAGAACCGTCCGGCCGCTGAAGTCCACAGTGGAGGAATGAACGATGGGCTTGACCAACGTGTGGTTCGCGACCCTCAGTGACGGCCTGCTGCGCGCCGACCAGGTCGTCGGCCTGACGGCCCACGCGACACCCGCGCTGACCGGAAAGCCGCCGCGCTGGCTGCTCGACGCGACGATCCGCACGGCGGCGGGCAGCGGCAGCGCGGACGGGTGGGACGTGGGGATCCTGCACCGCACGCTGATCCAGACGCCGGGGGAGCCGGTGGGGGCGCCGGAAGCGCTGGCCCGCCTGCTGGCCCGGCTGGACCGGGAGGACGCGGCGGGTTTGATCGTCGCGGTGGCGGACAGCGGGGCCAGGGTTCCGAGCGTGGTGCGGTTCGCGTTCCGGCCCTTCGAGGACGACGAGGGCTCCGGCGCCTGAAGCCGGAGCCCGCGCCCGCTACTTGGTGAGCGCCGCGATCCGCCCCAGGACCTCTTCCCGGCCCAGTGCCTGCGTGATCGCGTGCAGGTCGGGACTGCGCGTCGACCCGGTCAGCGCGATGCGGATGATCTGGGACGCCTCGCGGATGGAACCCGGGAACCCCTCGGGGTTCTTCTTGAACTCCTTGGCGTTGCGGGCGAAGCCGTGCTTCGCCGCGACCGCGCGGATCTGGTCGAACCACTCCTGGCCGTCGTCGAGCTGGCGGTAGTCCGCCGTGAAGTCGCGGGCCACGGCCCGGACGACCGCCGGGTCGACGCCGAGGGCGGCGATGCGTTCGTCGTCGGGCCCGGTGACGGCCGCGTGGAGCTGCGGGAAGAAGAAGCCGTAGACGGCCCGGAACTCGCTCCACTTCTTCAGGTCCTTGCGCGGGTTCTCGGCTCCTTCGCGCTCGACGGCCAGCGCGCGCAGCGCGAGGTCCGGCTCCTCGTCCAGCACCCGGCGCAGCTCGGGGTCGAACCGCTCGGCCCAGGCGCGCACCGCCTCGAGGATCTCGGCGCCGGACAGCGTCGCGATGTGATCGGCCGCGATGTCGTCGAGCTTGACCAGGTCCACCAGCGGGCCGGCGACGCCGCACTCGTCGAGGTTGATCGGCTCGGTGAGCGCCTGGTCGAGGGGCATCTCGGCGAGCCGGCCGTTCGCGAGGCCGCGCAGGTAGTACAGGACGGCGTCGGCGGGGTAGCCGGCCTCGATGAAGAAGTCGACCGACGCTTCCGGGTCCTTGCGCTTGGAGAGCTTGCGCTTGCTGCCGCCCTCCTGCTTCATCAGCGGCGCGATGTGCGCGTAGGTGATCGGCTCGAAGCCGAGCGCGTCGAACAGCTGCTGGTGCACCGGGACCGACGAGATCCACTCGTCGCCGCGGATCACCAGGTTCACCCGCATGAGGTGGTCGTCGACGGCGTGCGCGAAGTGGTAGGTCGGCAGCCGGGGGCTCTGGTCGGAGCTCTTGAGGATGACGACGTCGTTGCGGTTGGCCTCGGCCTCCAGCGGGCCGCGGATGGCGTCGGTGAAGCGGGCGCGGGCACCCGTGTCGTCGGGGGCGCGGAACCGCACGACGTACGGGGCGCCGGCGTCGAGCTTGGCCTGGACGTCGGCCGGGTCGGCGTCGCGCCAGATCGCCCAGCTGCCGTAGTAACCGGTCGGCAGCTTGGTGGCCTGCTGCCGCTGGGTGATCGCGGCCAGCTCCTCCTTGGTGGCGAAGTCGAGGTACGCCTTGCCCTGGCGGAGGAGGTCGCGGACGTAGGTGAGGTAGATGCGCTCGCGGGCCGACTGCCGGTAGGGGCCGTAGTCGCCGCCGCGGTCGATGTCCTCGTCGGCGGCGAGGCGGAAGTAGCGGAAGCCGCGTTCGAACTGCTCGAGGGCGCCTTCGACCTCGCGGGACTGGTCGGTGTCCTCGATCCGGACGAGGTACCGGCCGCCGGAGCGGCGGGCGACGTCCTGGTCGATGGTGCCGACGTAGATCCCGCCGATGTGCACGAACCCGGTCGGCGACGGGCCCAGGCGCGTGACCAGGGCGCCTTCGGGGAGGTCGCGGGCGGGGTACTGCTGCTCCCAGTGCTCGGGCTCGGGCAGGTCGGCAGGGAAGAGTGCGTCGATGACCGCTCGGTCCAGCATGGGTTGTTCTCCCGCGTCGTGGTGCGCTTGCCTCGGCGAAAATGGTCGTTTTCGCCGACGACGAGCCTAGCCGTGCGGCCCGCCGCCCCGGCCGGGCAGGTGGTGCTCGGCGGGCCGCGGTGCTAGCTTGCCGGGAATGCGTGGTCGATTTCCTTTCGCCAGAACGCTTTCCGCCGTGGCCGCCCTGCTCGTGCTCCCGCTGACCGGTCCGCCGGCCGCGTCCGCGTCGCCGGGCCGCGAGTGCGCGACCCCG
>NZ_MUMI01000318.1 GCF_002155975.1 Amycolatopsis kentuckyensis | reverse complement strand
CCCGGCCGGCGTGCACCGCCGAGACCACCCCGGCTTCGGCGTCGGCCAGCAGGACCGGGACGCAGTCGGCGACCAGCACCACGAGCGCGACACCCGGAGTCGCCGTCACCAGGGCGTCGGTTGCCTCCGCCGCCGCGGTTTCCGTGCCGTCGACGAGGGTCGCCGTGCGGCCGTGGACCTGCTCCATCCAGGCCAGCTTGTCCTCGGCCAGGCCCAGCTCGCTCGCCAGCCGCTTGCGGTTGGCGAAGACGTTGCCCTCGTCGTCGCCGACGTGGTCACCCAGGTTGAAGGTGTCGTAGGGCGGCCGTGACGCGCCGCCCGCCCTGGTCGTGACCACTCGCCGAACCCGCACGAATCCTCCTGGACGTGAATGAAGGCCATCACCCCCGACTCTAGTTCGCGGGTGACGGCCTTCAGAGGTGGTGGCTAGCGCCGCATGAACGGCGGGACGTCGACCTCGTCGTCCGACGGGTCGTCGTGCACCGGCATCGCGCGGCCGGGCAGGCTGCCCTGGGTCGCGTTGGAGCCGAGCGGCGAGTAGCCGCGCGAGCCGCCGCCGGGCTGCGGGAGCCCGCCGGACGGCTGGTTGCCGGTGGCCGAGGGCAGCGGCGAGTGCGACCGCGGCGGCGCCACCGGGTAGCCGGAGCTGCCCGCGGACGGCACCGGCGTGGCGCCCGACGGCGGCGTGGGCGGGTTCGAGACCTGCCCCGCCGAGGCCGAAGCCGTGGTCGACGACGCGCGCGAGCCGGAGCCGAAGGTCGACGGGTCCAGCTTCTTGTGCGTCGGCGCGCCGGCGTCGAAGCCGGCGGCGATCACCGTGACGCGGACCTCGTCGCCGAGGGAGTCGTCGATGATCGTGCCGAAGATGATGTTGGCGTCCGGGTGCGCGGACTCCTGGACCAGCGACGCGGCCTCGTTGATCTCGAACAGGCCCAGGTCGGAGCCGCCCGCGATGGACAGGAGCGCACCGTGGGCGCCGTCCATCGAGGCTTCCAGCAGCGGCGAGTTGATCGCCTTCTCCGCGGCCTGGATCGCCCGGCCCTCGCCGCGCGCCGAGCCGATGCCCATCAGCGCGGAGCCCGCGCCGGACATGACGCTCTTGACGTCGGCGAAGTCGAGGTTGATCAGGCCCGGGGTGGTGATCAGGTCGGTGATGCCCTGGACACCGGAGAGCAGCACCTCGTCCGCCGAGCGGAACGCGTCCATCAGCGAGACGCCGATGTCGCCGAGCTGCAGCAGCCGGTCGTTCGGGATCACGATCAGCGTGTCGCACTCGTTGCGCAGCTGCTGGATACCGTCCTCGGCCTGCTTGCCGCGGCGCTTGCCCTCGAAGGTGAACGGGCGCGTCACCACGCCGATGGTCAGCGCGCCCAGCTTGCGGGCGATCTGCGCCACGACGGGCGCGCCACCGGTGCCGGTGCCGCCGCCTTCACCGGCGGTCACGAACACCATGTCGGCGCCCTTGATGACCTCTTCGATCTCTTCGCGGTGGTCTTCGGCGGCCTTCTGGCCGACCTCGGGGGCGGCACCCGCGCCGAGGCCACGGGTCAGCTCGCGGCCGATGTCCAGCTTGACGTCGGCGTCGGACATGAGCAGTGCCTGTGCGTCGGTGTTCACCGCGATGAACTCGACACCTTTGAGGCCGACCTCGATCATGCGGTTCACGGCGTTCACGCCGCCACCGCCGATGCCGACCACCTTGATCACCGCAAGGTAGTTGTGCGGGGGCGTCATCGAAGTCCGCCTTCCTGATCGTTGTGCCCGTACAGCCCGCCGCCGGTGAGCAAACCCTCAACCTCAACCCCAGATCGAGAGTTATGTCAACCGCCGACGTTAGGCAGGACGGTAGGCACCAGGCAGGCTCTAATCCAGTAGGCACGCCGTGTGTCGCAAAGGTGTTTTGCCACAACACGTTCGAGCGCGCAAGAGCGCCGGGCCGCGAGCACCCCTTCGGCCCGATCTGGTATGGCGCCGGATCAGGCGGGCGCGGGCATGCTCATGAGGACTTCCGTGGGCGCTCCGGTGGCCGATCCACCGGGCGGTTCGACGCTCACCGCGACCTTGTCGGCGCTGCCCACGCCGTCGGCGACGACCAGGCCGCCCTGGTCCGCGGCCGCGATCACCCCGGCCGAGCGCGGCGCGTCGGCGCCGGTGATCAGCCAGGCTTCGTAGACCTTCCCGCCCGGCTGCGGCGGCAGGCCCGCGTCCATCACCATCACCCGGTTCAGCGATCGCGACAGGACGACGGTGACCCCGCCGCCGGTGGGCGCCTCGCCGTGCGCGGTCTTGGCGTCCGGGGCCGCGAGCAGCGCCGCCACCGGCGCGAACTGCTGTTTCGCCTGGTCGAGACGGCTCTGCGCGGTCTGCAGCTCCTGGCGCTGGGTCAGCGCGATCCCGCCGAACACCCCGCCCGCGGCGAGGCCGACGACGGCGGCCGCGGCCGCCACGACGACCGCCCAGCGCGGGGCGCGCGCCGAGCGGCGGTGCCGGTCGGGCGAGCCGGACCGGGTCCGCGGCGGCAGCTGGCGGGTGGCGTGCATGGCGGTCATGACGCGGTCCTTGAAGTACGGCGGTGGCTCCTCGGCCATCGCCGCGCCCAGCCGGGCCGCCGTCGCGCGCAGCTCGGCGACCTCCTGCGTGCACGAGTCGCACTGCTCGAGGTGGCGGGCGAACTCCGCGCGTTCGACGTCGTTGACGGCGTCGAGCGCGAAGGCGCCGGCCAGGGTGTGCATCTCCGGCGTGCTCAAGCGGTCACCCCCAGGCAGTCCCGCAGGCGGATCAACCCGTCCCGCAGCCGCGTCTTGATGGTTCCCTGCGGCGTCGACAGCACTTCGGCCACCTCGCGATACGTATAGCCCTGGTAGTAGGCGAGCAGCACGGACTCGCGCTGCAGATCGGTCAGGAAGGACAGGCACCGGCGCACCTGGGAGCGTTCGAGCCGCGCGGTGACGGACTCGGCGACCTCGTCGAACGGGCGGCCGCGGGCGGCCTCGAAAGTCGCCTTCTGCTCGCGTTCGGTGCTCGCGCGCGCCGAGCGGACGCGGTCGACGGCGCGGCGGTGCGCCAGCGTCATCGCCCAGTTCAGCGCCGAGCCCTTGTCCGGCGCGTACCGCGTCGCGGTGCGCCACAGCTCGACGAGGACTTCCTGGGCGACTTCTTCGGACTGGGCCGCGTCGCGCACGATCCGCCGGACGAGCCCGTAGATCGGCCCCGCGAGCTGGTCGTAGAGCAGCTCGAAGGCCCGCTCGTCGCCCTTGGCGACGCGCACCATGAGCTCTTCCGCCGTCGGACCGGCCGGGACTTCCGAAGGCACGGGCGCCATCCGGCGCCGGCGAGCCGGCTCATCCATGCAGCTGTCCTCCGGCGTTCTGCGGGGTGCGCGGCACGACCGCGGCCTTCCGCAGCCACAGCGTGACGCCGTGGCGGCGGATCAGCGCGGACACCCGCTGCGGGAGCAGCGGCCGGGCCAGGACCAGCCGGGCCAGCCACCGCGGGTTCACCGGGCGGCGAACTCCCCGCAGCGTAGCGACCAGTGGCGTGGCCGTCCCGCGGCGCAACGCCACGGTGAGGTCGAGCAGCGCCTCCGGGCGCGGCAGGCGCATCCGGTATTCGCCGTCCATCTCCTGGAACGGCGAGACGTAGAACTCCTTGGCCGCGCGGGCGCGCCCGGCCTCGTCGGGGTGCAGCAGGTAGGCGTGGCGGCCGCCGTAGGTGTTGTGCACCTCGGCGACCACGCACACCAGCCGGCCGTCCGGGTCGTGGCACCAGTAGACGCTGATCGGGTTGAACACGTACCCGAGCACCCGCGCGGCGGCGAGCATCACGACCCGGCCGCCGCGCAGGTCGACCCCGCGCTCGGCGAGCCAGGCGTCCAGCTTTTCCCGGATGCCGCGCGGATCGCCCGCGACGAAGTGGTCGCGGCGGTCGAACCCGGCGAACGGCCGCAGCCACCACGGCAGCCGCGGGAGGTCGTCCAGGTCGACGCGCCACAGGTACACGCGGTGGGCGAAGGCGTGCGGCGGGTCGATCCGCCGCACGTGCGCGACCGTGGCGTCGTACAGCGCGTTCGTCACCAGGCCACCCCCAGGCTTTCCGCGGCGCGGGCTCCCGAGGAACAGCCGTCCTCGTGGAAGCCCCACCCGTGGTAGGCGCCCGCGTAGGCGAGCACGCCGTCGTTGAGGTCGGGCAGCCGGCGTTGCGCGGCAACGGATTCCGGCGTGTAGACCGGGTGCTCGTACCGCATCCGCGCGACGACGTGCTCCGGGCCGGGGCCGTCGCCGGGGTTGAGCGTGACGACGTAGCCGGTCGGCTCGTCGAGCCGCATCAGGCGGTTCATGTCATAGCTGACCTGGACCGCGCCGGTGGGCGCGCCGCAGGCGGGCGCGCGGTAGTTCCACCCGGCCCGCGCGTCGGCCAGCGAAGGCAGCACGCTCGTGTCGGTGTGCAGCCAGGCCTCGTTCTCGGAGTACCGGAACGCGCCGAGCACCTCGCGCTCGGCGGCGGTCGGGTTGGCCAGCAGGGCCAGGGCCTGGTCGGCGTGCGTGGCGACGACGACCTTGTCGACCCGGTGCGGCGTGTCGGCGTCGTCGCGGATCTCGACGCCGCCGGCGGTCCGCAGCACCGACCGCACCGGCGTCGACAGGTGGACGGCGGTGAGCTGCTTCGCCGCGAGGTCGACGTAGGCGCGGGAGCCGCCCACGACGGTCCGCCAGGCCGGCGAGTTCTGCACCGAGAGCATGCCGTGGTTGCGGAGGAACTCGAACAGGTACCGCGCCGGGTACCGCAGCGTGTCGGCGCGGTCGGCCGACCACACCGTGGACACCAGCGGCAGCATGAAGTGGTCGACGAAGTAGCGGGTGTAGCCGCCGATGGCGAGGAACGCGCCGAGGGTGACGTCGCCGGCGTCCTTCGCCGCCAGGAGCCGCTTGGCGTGCCGGTGGAACCGCTTCACCTCGGCCAGCATCCGCAGGTAGCGGCCGCGGACGGCGTTGCCGCGCTGGGCGAACAGGCCGGCCACGCCCTTGGCGCCGGCGTACTGGAGGCCGCAGCCGTCGCAGCGGATGCTCATCGACATCTCGGTGTCGCGCGTGGCCACCCCCAGCTCGCCGAACAGCTTCAGCAGGGTCGGGTAGGTGCGCTCGTTGTGGACGATGAAGCCGGAGTCCACGCCGACGGTGCCGCCGTGGGTGCTCGGCACGTCGTGCGTGTGCGCGTGCCCGCCCAGGCGGTCGTCGGCCTCGAACAGCAGTACTTCGTACTTGCGTTGCAGCAGGTATGCCGCGGTCAGCCCGGCCACCCCGCTACCGATGACGCCGATGCGTTCTCCCGTGATCTCCACATCGGTCCTTCGGGACCGCGGCCCGGCCGGATTGCCGGGGGTGGCGACCAATCCACCGGGGCGGGGAGAGCGAATCCCCTGGCGTGCTCCGCCACGGCTCCGAGCCGCCGGTCGCGGCAGCCGCAAGCCACCCTCGGCGGCCGGCAGCGGGCGACCGCCGCGGTCGGCTTCGGCGGACCACGGACCGGCCGGATCACCGGGGCGGGCGGCCAACCCTGGCCGGGAGCAGGCCGGTCCGCGGGCGCTCAGCCGCGGCCCGCACATCGCGGCAGCACCAGCCACCCACGCCCCCGGCAAGGCCGACCGCCGCGATCGAGTTCGCCGGACCGCGGNNCCGGGCGACCAATCCACCGGGGTGGGCTGAGCGAATCCCGGGCATGCCGCACACCACCGCGCACCACCTCGCCTCGTTCGCCGCGAAACTCCTCGGCGGCCCGCTCCCCGTGGGCCTGCGGACCTGGGACGGCACCCGCGCCGGCCCAAAAGATGCACCCACGGTCGTGCTCCGCAACCGCCGTGCCCTGCGCCGCCTGCTGTACGCGCCCGGCGAGCTGGGGCTCGCCCGCGCCTACGTCACCGGCGACCTCGACGTCGAAGGAGACCTGGCGGACGGCTTCCGCCGGATCTGGGCCCTGACCCGCTCGGGGGAGCTCGACCGGGTCAAGCTCGGGCCGCGCGAATGGGCGGAGGCCGTCCGGCTGGCCGCGCGGCTCGGCGTCGCCGGGCTGCCGCCGAAGCCGCCCGCCGAGGAGGCCCGGCTGTCCGGGAAGCTGCACAGCCTGCTGCGCGACCGCTCCGCCATCGCCCACCACTACGACCTGAGCAACGCCTTCTACCAGCTGCTGATGGACGAGTCGATGGCGTATTCGTGCGCGTACTTCACCTCGGAGTCGCAGAGCCTCGAACAGGCGCAGCACGACAAGCTGGAGCTGATCTGCCGCAAGCTGGGGCTGCGGCCCGGCATGCGGCTGCTGGACGTCGGCTGCGGCTGGGGCTCGCTGCTCGTCCACGCGGCCAAGCACCACGGCGTCGAGGCCGTCGGCATCACGCTCTCGGCCGAGCAGCTGCAGCACATCCGCGGCCGGCTCGCCCAGCACGACCTGGCCGACCGCGTCGAGGTGCGCCGCCAGGACTACCGGGAGCTGCCGGACGCGCCGTTCGACGCGGTCGCGTCGATCGAGATGGGCGAGCACGTCGGCGAGGTCAACTACCCGGCGTACGCGGCGACGCTGCACCGGATGGTGAAGCCGGGCGGGCGCGTGCTGCTCCAGCAGATGTCCCGCGGGGCCGTCGCCCCCGGCGGCGGCGCGTTCATCGAGCGGTACATCGCGCCCGACATGACCATGCGGCCGGTCGGGCGGACCGTCGACCACCTGGAGACCGCGGGCCTCGAGGTGCGGGACGTGCACGCGCTGCGCGAGCACTACGTCTGGACGGTCCGGGCCTGGGCCGCCACCCTGGAGGAGAACTGGGCCGACGTCGTCGCGCTCATCGGCGAGACGGGCGCGCGGGTCTGGCGGCTGTACCTGGTGGGCGGGGCGCTGGCGTTCGAGGAGAACCGGATGGGTGTGGACCAGATCCTGGCCGTGCGGCCCGACCGGCACGGCCGGAGCGGGCTGCCCGCGACGCGGGAGTGGTGACGATGCCGCAGCTGCTCGTCACGGCCGCCGTCACGCTCGTGGCGGTGACCGTGACCTTCGGGATCGCGCGGGCGCGCCGGCGGTACGACACGATCGACACGTTCTGGGGGCTCGGGTTCGCGATCGTCGCGGCCGCCGCCTTCCCGTTCGGCGACGGGCCCCTTTCGCTGCGGCTCGTGGTGGTCCTCCTGACGGTGGTCTGGGGGGTGCGGCTTTCGGTGCACCTGCACCTGCGCAACCACAAGCTGCCGGAGGACCCGCGGTACGCGCGGATGGGGCATGGACCGCTGAAGATGTTCCTGCGCGTGTACCTGTTCCAGGCCGTGGTGCTGTACTTCGTGTCGCTGCCGGTGCAGTTCGCCGTGGACGGCACCGGGATCGGCGTCCTCGGCTGGCTCGGGATCGTGGTGTGGCTGGTCGGCTTCGCGTTCGAGACGATCGGCGACGACCAGCTCCGCCGGTTCAAGGCCGACCCGGGCAACCGCGGCCGCGTGCTGGACACCGGGCTGTGGCGCTACACGCGGCACCCGAACTACTTCGGCGACGCGTGCGTGTGGTGGGGCCTCTACCTGCTGGCCTGTTCGACGTGGCCGGGCGCGGCGACCATCCTCTCCCCCGTCGCGATGACGTTCACCCTGGCCCGCGGGACGGGGAAACCCCTGCTGGAGAAGGGAATGGCGCGCACGCGCCCGGCGTACGCGCACTACGTCGAACGCACCAGCGGCTTCTTCCCGCTGCCACCGAAGAAGGTCACTCCCCGGTGAGACCGTCGGTGAGCTCGCGCAGCACGTCGAGGTGGCCGGCGTGCCGCGCGGTCTCCTCGATCATGTGCGTGAGGACCCAGCGGACGTTGAACGTCTCGTCCTTGTAGGTCACCTGATCGTCGAGCCCGCGCTTCGCGACGATCTCCCGGCTGCGTTCGCACTGCTTCGCGTAGTCGGCCAGCAAAGTTCCGACCTCGGCGTCCGGCGGGACCCGGAACTCGGCGTCCGGATCCTGCTCGAGCTTCTCCTCCCAGGTGTCCTCTTCGCCGTCGACGACCACGCCGAACCAGAACCACTCGTTGAGCGTGAGGTGCGGAACCAGGCCGGCGACGGTGGTCAGCTCGCTCGGCAGGTGCACCCGGTGGGCCTGCTCGGCGGTGAGCCCGCCGGCCTTCCACGCGACGGTGGCGCGCAGGCGGTCGAGCTGGCCGGTGAGGATCTCGCGCTCGCCGCCGGTGAGCGGGATCTCCGGGCGCTGGGGTCGTTCGGTCATGCGGAGCACTCTGCCAGAGGGGTCCGACAGTTTTTACCTTGTGCACGATGTAATCGTGGGCTAGGTTTGTGGTGTGCCGGACGAGTTCCTCCTTGACGAGCAAACCTGCTTCGCGCTCTACGCGGCGTCCCGAGCCGTGACGGACGCGTACCGTCCCCTGCTCGGCGAGCTGGACCTCACCTACCCGCAGTACCTGGTGCTGCTGGTGCTGTGGGAGTCCGATGCCCGGCCGGTCAAGGAGATCGGCGAGGCACTGCGCCTGGACTACGGCACGCTTTCCCCGCTGCTGAAGCGGCTCGAGGCCAACGGGCTGGTGACGCGGGCACGACTGCCCGCGGACGAACGCACGGTGGTGGTCAGCCTGACCGAGCAGGGCCGGGCGGTGCGCACGCGCGCCGCCGGTGTCCCCTCGGCGATCGGCTGCGCACTGGGGCTCGAGGACGACGAGCGGCGGGTACTGATGGCGACCCTGCGGCGGCTGACGGCGTCGGCCACCGCGTACTCATCCGAACACTGAGGAGGCTTTATGCCCAGCCGTGACGCCACCACCCACTGGGTCGGCGGACTGAACAGCGGGAAGGGCGAGGTCAGCCTGGACTCGTCCAACGCCGGCACGTTCGCGGTCTCGTTCCCGACCCGCGCGGGCAACCCGGACGGCCAGACGAGCCCCGAGGAGCTCATCGCGGCGGCGCACTCGTCCTGCCTGGCGATGAACCTGTCGGGCGTGCTGGAGTCCAACAAGCTCACGGCGGACTCGATCGACGTGAGCGCGGAGGTCACGCTCGGCCCGGCGGCCGGCGGCGGTTTCGAGATCAGCGGCATCGCGATCACCCTGCGGGCGTCGATCCCGGGCGTGACGGCGGAGCAGTTCGCGGAGTACGCCGAGACGGCGGAGAAGACCTGCCCGGTGTCGAAGGCCCTCGCGGGCACGACGATCACCATGGACGCGGCTCTCGCCTGATTTCCCCCCGACGGCCCCTCGTCGTTCGCGGCGAGGGGCCGTCCGCTCAGCCGAACGCGGCCAGCGCGAGGGGCTCCCACTCGCGCCACCCGTCGAGCCGGTCCCGGTACTCGGCTTCGACCGCCGCGAACGACTTGCCGAAGAACATCCGGTGCGGCGGGTTCGCCGTGTCCGCCAGCTCCAGCATCGGCTCGCGGGTCGCCCGGGGGTCGCCGAGGTCCCACTCGATCCGCGTCGCTTCGCGAACGGCGTCGTAGGCCGGGTCCGGGTCGCTCCGGCGGACGCTGCCGCCGCCGAAGTCCGTCCGGTACGGGCCCGGCTCCAGGCAGATCACGTCGATCCCGAATGCCGCGACCTCCTGCCGCAGGGAGTCCGAAAGTCCCTCCACGGCCCACTTCGACGCGTGGTAGGCGCCGATGCCCGGGAACGCCCGGACGCCGCCTTCGCTGGTGACCTGGATGATCCGGCCGTGCCCCTGGCGGCGCATGATCGGCAGGGCCGCCTGGGTCAGCCAGAGCGTGCCGAAGAAGTTCGTCTCGAGCTCCGCCCGGACCTCCTCCTCGGTCAGTTCCTCGACCATCCCGAAGTGCCCGTAGCCGGCGTTGTTGACCAGCACGTCCAGCGCACCGAACGCGGCCGCCGCCCGCCGTACCGCGTCGACGGCGGCGGCACGGTCCGTGACGTCCAGCCGCAACGGCAGCACGGCGTCGCCGTACCGGTCGACGAGCGGTTGCAGGCTTTCCACGTCCCGCGCGGTGGCGGCGACCCGGTCGCCGCGGGCGAGTGCCGCTTCGGTCCACTCGCGGCCGAAGCCCTTGGACGTCCCGGTGATGAACCAGCTCTTCGTCACGACATGCCTCCTTTTCTACATCACAAGCTAACAGTAGCATGGACTGCATTATTACATCGAATGGTAAGGTCAGGTCCATGATCGCGAGTGACGGCCGGCGTGAGCGCAAGAAGGCCCAGACCCGGGCCCGCATCCAGGACGCGGCCCTGGACCTCTTCGCGAGCCAGGGCTACCGCGAGACGACGATCGCGCAGATCGCCGCGCGCGCCGACGTCGCGACCCGCACGGTCACGCTGCACTTCCCGGCCAAGGACGACCTGCTGTTCGCCGACGACCCGTTCACCCCGGAGTCCCTCCGGGCGCGGCTGAGCGGCCGGCAGCCGGAGAGCACCCTCGACGCGGTCCGCGGCTGGATGCACGCGACCATGCGCGAGCTCGACGAGCACGACCGCGAGTCCGGCGTGGACCCCGCGCACATCTGGCGGCGCCGCGCCCTGCGCGCCGACCTCCTCATGGCCGACGACGACCTCCGCGGCCGCGCCCGGGCCGGCTACCGCGACCTCGAACTCCTGATCGCCGCGGGCATCGGCGAAGACCTCGGCGTCCCGGCCGACGCCCTGCTCCCCCGGCTCGCCGCCGTCACCGTGGTCGCCGGCCTGCGCGAGATCTACGTGACCCGCGAGGGCCGGGCGCGGTCGGCGACGAGCGAGCTGGCCGACCTCGTCGACACCGTCCTCGCCTTCGCCGAAGCGGGACTCCGCACCACGTGAGGTGCCGGACCACGCGGCCTTGATCCGGGCCCACCACCGGCGTTCGCCGCGGCCTGGCCGGTGTCGGTCAGCGGCAAGGCGCACTTCGCGGCCGGGGCGGGTGGAGGCGCCGGCGCGCCCGGCCCTGGTGTGCGAGGAAGCCCCCGCACACCAGGGATTTCAGGCCACCGTGCGCGACGCCGTGATGGCGGCTCGCCGGGCCAGCCGATGCGTCCGGCGGATCCCCGCTTCGGCGTAGCGGCGGCGGTCCTCATCGGTTTCCGGCACGACCGGGGGCACCAGCCGCGGGCGGCCGTCCTCGTCGACCGCGACCAGCACCAGGTAGGCCGAGGCCACGTGGACCGGGGGCACCGACCGGTCCCAGCGGTCGGCCGTGGCGCGCACGCCGATCTCCATCGACGTCGACCCGGCCCAGTTGACCTGGGCGTGCAGGTGCAGCACGTCCCCGACGCGGACCGGCACCCGGAACACCATCTCGTCGACCGACGCGGTCACCGACGCGCCTTCGGAGTGCCGGGCCGAAACCACCCCGGCCAGCGAGTCGGCCAGCTTCATCAGCACGCCGCCGTGCACGGTGCCCATGAGGTTCGTGTCGTGGTCGTCCATGATCTGCGACAGCGTCAGCCGGGACGCCGACGTCGGCTTGCCCCTCACGCGAGCCCCGCCCGGACCTCGCGCACGGCCGCGACCAGGTTTCGCAGCGCCGGCTCGACCTCGCCGTAGCCGCGGGTCTTCAGCCCGCAGTCCGGGTTGACCCACAACCGGCCGGCGGGCACCGCGGCGAGGGCGGTGCGCACCAGCGTGCCGATCTCCCCCGCGTCCGGGACGCGCGGGGAGTGGATGTCGTACACACCCGGCCCCACGCCGCGGCCGAACCCCGCCAGGCCGGCCACCACCGCCATCTTGGAGCGGGCCGCTTCGATGCTGGTGACGTCGGCGTCGAGGGCGTCGATGGCGGGCAGGACCTCGGCGAACTCGGAGTAGCACAGGTGGGTGTGGATCTGGGTCGCCGCGCCGGCCCCCGAGGTCGCCAGCCGGAACGCCGACACCGCCCAGCGCAGGTAGTCGTCGTGGCCGGACCGGCGCAGCGGCAGCAGCTCGCGCAGTGCCGGTTCGTCGACCTGGACGATCCGGATGCCCGCCGCTTCGAGGTCGCGGACCTCCTCGCGGACGGCGAGCGCGACCTGCCGCGCGGTGTCGGCGAGGGGCTGGTCGTCGCGGACGAACGACCACGCGAGGATCGTCACCGGGCCGGTCAGCATGCCCTTGACCGGCTTGGCCGTCAGGCTCTGGGCGTAGCGGGTCCAGGGCACCGTCATCGGGGCCGGGCGCGAGACGTCGCCGTGGAGGATCGGCGGGCGGACGCAGCGCGAGCCGTAGGACTGCACCCAGCCGTGCCCGGTCGCGGCGAACCCGGCCAGCCGCTCGGCGAAGTACTGCACCATGTCGTTGCGCTCGGGTTCACCGTGCACCAGCACGTCGAGGCCGAGCTCCTCCTGCAGCCGCACCACGCGCTCGATCTCGGCGCGCATCGCGGCCTCGTAGGCGGCGTCGTCGAGCGTGCCCGCCTGGTGCGCGGCGCGGGCCGTGCGGACGCCGGTGGTCTGCGGGAACGACCCGATCGTCGTGGTCGGCAGCGGCGGCAGCCCGAGCGCCGCCTGCTGCGCCTTCACGCGCTCGGCATACGGCGGGCGGACGGTCGTGTCCGGCGTTCCGGGGCGGGCGCGGACCTGCCCGGCCGCCGCCGCCCGGTCCGCGATCGCCTGCCGCGCACCGGAAAGGTCGACGTCCTCGCCGCGCAGCGCCCGGCCGAGCAGCACGACTTCGTCGACCTTCTGCCGGGCGAAGGCGAGCCAGCCCGCCAGCCGCGGCGGCAGCCCGCGCTCGCGCCCGACGTCGTAGGGCACGTGCAGCAGCGAACACGACGTCGTCACGCTGACCGATTTCGCCACGCCGAGCAGCGTGGCGGCCCGGCCGAGCGCGCGGTCCGGATCGGTGCGCCAGACGTTGCGGCCGTCGACCACCCCGGCCAGGACCTCCTTGTCCCGCAACGCCGGTTCGGTCGCCACCGCGTCCACAAAGGACTCGTCACTGACCAGGTCGACGGCCAGTGCCTCGATCGGCGAGCGGGCCAGCACGCCCAACCCGCGCCCGAGGTGCCCGAAGGAGCCGGTGACCAGGAGCTTCGGCCGGCCGGTCTCCTTGCCGAGCCAGTGGTAGGCGCGGATCAGGGCGTTCAGCTCGGCCTCGGTCCGATCGGCGGCGAAGGCGGGCTCGTCGAGCTGCACCCACCCGGCGCCCGCGGCGTGCAGCCGGCGCAGCAGGTCGGCGTACCGCGGCAGCAGGGTGTCGAGCAGGTCGAGCGGCCGGAAGCCCGCGGTCGTGGACTTGGCCAGCAGCAGGAACGTCACCGGCCCGACCAGCACCGGCCGGGTCTCGATGCCGAGCGCTTTCGCCTCCCGGTATTCGTCGACCGGTTTGGTCCCGGCCAGGGTGAACGTCGTGTCCGGGCCGAGCTCCGGGACGAGGTAGTGGTAGTTCGTGTCGAACCACTTCGTCATCTCCAGCGCCGGAGCGTCCTGGGCACCACGCGCGGCGGCGAAGTACGTGTCCAGCGGCGACGGCCCGGTGAACCTCTCCGGCAGGGCGCCGAACAGCGCCGCGGTGTCGAGGACGTGGTCGTAGTGCGAAAACGTGTTGGACGGGACGGAGTCCAGCCCGGCCGCCGCCAGGGTGCGCCAGGTCCGTTCCCGCAGGTCACGGCCGGTCTCCAGCAGCGTGTCCTGGTCGATCCGGTGCGCCCAGTAGCGTTCCAGGGCACGCTTGAGTTCCCGGTCCGGGCCGATCCGGGGGTAGCCCAGCACCGTGGTGCCGATCTCGGTCACAGCTCTCTCCTCGCGAGCTCGTTCCACCGAGTCCGAGCACGCGGAGGAGCCGCGTTTCGGTCGTGCCCATCCCGCGAGGCCCGGACTCACGCACGCCGTCGGCGCGCGCACCACGGGCAGGTCTTCGGACTCGTGGGCGCCGAGCTCAGGTCTACCGGCCGTCGCTTCCCGGACTGCGTGTCCAGTGCTTGACCACTCGCGTGGTGACGGCTTTCGTTCCCACATACCGCTGCGGGGCAGTCCCGGATTCGCACCGGGTTCCCTGTTGCCTCCCCCGCGCGCGCCTTCGCGTGCGGGCGAACCAGTGGCGGCTCGAGCGTAGCGCTTCTTGATCACGATGTCGCGGATAAACCGATCGGTGTCATTCCCGCACGAACCGGGCTAACCTCACGACATGACCGCCGACGCGAAACCGACCTCCCGCGAGCGGCTGCTCGAAGCCGCGGCCACGCTCACCTACCGGGACGGGGTCGGCATCGGGGTCGAGGCGCTGTGCAAGGCCGCCGGCGTGTCGAAGCGGTCCCTCTACCAGCTGTTCGAAAGCAAGGACGAACTCCTCGCCGCCAGCCTGAAGGCAGGCGCGGCCGCCTTCGTGGCCGGCCTGCTCCCCCCGGCCGACGACGACCGCGGGCCCCGCGAGCGGATCATGCACGTCTTCGCACAGCTGGAAGCCCAGGCCCGGACCCCCGGTTTCCACGGCTGCCGGTACCTGGCCGCGCAGATCGAGCTCAAGGACCAGCGCCACCCCGCGAGCCGGGTCGCGCGGCGGATCAAGCGGAACCTGCTGGGCTTCTTCCGCCGGCAGGCCGAAGAGGGCGGGGCCGCCGATCCGGACCTGCTGGCCCGGCAGCTCCTCGTGGTCTTCGACGGCGCCGGCGCCCGGGCCGGCATCGGTGTCGACGACCTGAAGGGGCTCCTCGTCCCGACCGTGACCGCCCTGCTCGACGCGGCGGGCCTGCGCTGACCCCCGTCACTCCGGCGGCGCCCAGCCGCCGGTGACCTCCTTGACCGGCTTGTGGGGGAAGCGGCGCCGGGCGTGCTCCTGCGCGCGGGAACCCGGCAGGACGTACAGCGTCTCCCGCTTGTCCTGCAGCGGCCGCAGCACCGTCTGCAAGAACCCCTTGCGGTCCTCCAGGTACGGCCCCAGGACGTCCTCGCCCGCGGGGCAGACGGCCAGGCAGTAGCCCGACTTGTAGCCCGGCGGCGAACTCAGGCTCTGCCACATCGAGGCGCTTTCGGCCGCGGAGACGCGGGCGCGGTAGTCGGCCGCGTCCTCGCTGTCGGCCACGGTCTGCGCCCAGTCGGTGAACCCGCTCATGAACTCGCGGTAGTTGTGCGTGGTGCAGGCCAGGCCGTCGAACGCCCCGTCCTTGGCGATGGCCCCGACCGGGCAGGCGGTGACGCACAGCTTGCAGTCGATGCAGGGGTTGTAGTCCAGGGCCTGCCCGTATTCGCTCACCTCCGCGTCCACCAGCACGGTGGCCAGCAGCACGAAGCTGCCGAACTTCGGGTGGATGACGTTGCGGTGCAGGCCCATCACCCCGAGCCCGGCGGCGACCGCGACCGTCTTGTGCGCCACCACCCAGATCCGGTCCGTGCCGAAGCGGTCCATCTCCTGGGGGAAGCCGACCGACGGGTTGATCGCGTGGTGGCCGGCGTCCTGCAGCGCCCGGACCACATCCCGGGCGGTGTGGTTGGCCTGTTCGTCGGTCTGGTGGAACTCCTGGTTGGCCACGCTGCGGGCCGGGGAGCGGCAGTTGTCGCGGTTCATCCGGAACGCCATCGCGATCAGGGTGCGGGTGCCGGGCAGCGCGCCCAGCACGTACTCGCGTTCCCCGGCCAGGTCGGGGTGCTCCAGGCGCACCGCGGCGACGTCGTCCGCACCGGCCGCCAGGCACAGCTCGCGCAGCCAGGCCGCGTCGAGCACCGCCGGCGAATCGGCGGGCCGGGGCCGGGAAAGCACCGCCCGCACCGACGGGTGCGCAGCCAGTTTCGCCGGCAGCACCGGGTTTCCTCCGGCGTCGTGCGTCATCGGGCCTCCTCGGAACGGACACCGTAAACCGATCGGTTTCCGATCGTCCCCCGAGAGGAAGCCGGCGCGATGCCCGATGCGGAACCCCGTCCCACGATCCACGTCCCCGGGGCGACCGGCCACGTCCTCGCCGCGCGAGGAAGCCACGAGGGAGCGTTGCGGTACCTCGAGGCGGGCACCGGCGCTCCCCTGGTCCTGCTGCACACCGTGCGCACGCAGGCCGAGCACTTCCGCGCCCTCGTCCCCCTGGTCGCGGACCGGTTCACCGTGTACGCCCCCGACCTGCCGGGAATGGGCCACTCCGAGATCGTGCCCGGTGCGTCCTACGAAGAACCCGCGTTGCGCGCGGGCGTGGAACGGCTGCTCACCGAACTCGACCTCGACGACGTGACGCTGCTGGGCGAGTCCATGGGCGCGGTGCTCGCGCTGACCACCGCCGCCGAACTGCCGGACCGGGTCCGGCGCGTCGTCGCGGTGAACCCCTACGACTTCCGCGGCGGCATCGCGCGGTCCGGCCTGCTCGCCCGCGCGGTGGTCACCGGCGTCCGCGCGCCCGGGGTGGGCCCGGTGCTCGCCGGGGTGGAGCCCAAGGCCGCGCTCCGCGCGATCCTGCGGGGCGGACTCGGCGACAAGAGCGCCCTGCGCGAGGACTACCTGGACGAACTCCTCCAGGTGGGCCGCCGGCCCGGCTACCCCGCCGTGACCCGCGGGATCCACCGGAACCTGCCGAGCCTCGTCGCGGCCCGCTCGCGCTACCCCGAAGTCAAGGCGCCCGTCCACTTCGTCTACGGCGAGCGGGACTGGTCCCGGCCGTCGGATCGCCGGGCCAACCGGGACCTGCTGCCCGGCGCCGGGTTCACGGAGGTGCCGGGAGCGGGCCACTTCATCGCCCTGGAACGGCCCGACGTCCTCGCCGGGCTGCTGAACGAGGGGGAATGATCGAATCGGTTCGATCATCACCTGTCCCGGTGAATGCCGTTCGGACCAGCCAGGAGCTGCTTGCACATCCCCGATGAGTACTCTACGTTCGAATATCGTCGACGCGGTTCGACGAAGAGTGACGGGGGTCGCCGTCTCCTGGGGGCAATCGAGAACGCCATGCGCAAGCGCGGACACCACCGGTACGCCGGGGCCCGGCTCCCGGCCGGCCACCGGACGAACGTCCTGGCCCTGGTCGTGCCGCTGCGCGCCGGCGCCCACGACGTCGTCGTGCGGGAGTTCGTGGCCGCCGCGATCGCCGCGGCCGGCGCCCGTGACCACGCCCTGCTCCTGCTCACCGCCGAAGACGGCCCGGCTGCGCTGCGCCGCGCGGTGTCCTCGTCGGTCGCCGACGGTGTCGTGGTGATGGACGTCGAAGCGGCGGACGCGCGCGTGCCGGTGCTGCTCGGGCTGGGCCGGCCGGCGGTGCTGATCGGCGTGCCGGACCGGCCGCGCGGGCTCGGCTGCCTCGACCTCGACTTCGCCGCGGCGGGCGCGCTCTGCCTCGGCCACCTCGCCGGCCTCGGGCACGAGCACGTCGCCCTGATCGGCTCGACACCCGCGACCTACCGGCGCGGCAGCAGCTCCGCGACCCGGCTCGCGCAGGGCTTCACGGCGGAAGCGACCCGCCGCGGCATCCGCTCGACGACGCTGGCCTGGGGCGACACCCACTGGCGGACGCTCCGCGGCCTGGACGCGCTGTTCGCCCGGCACCCCGATGTCACCGGTCTCGTGGTGCACAACGAAACGGCGCTGCCCGCGGTGCTGACGGCCCTGCACCACCGGGGGCTGCGGGTACCCGAGGACATCTCACTGGTCGCGGTCTGCCCGGACAGCCTGACCGCGCACAGCCTGCTCGAGCTGACCTGCCTGGCGATTCCCGCGCGGGAGATCGGCGCACTGGCCGTCGAAACGGTCATCGGGCAGCTCGACGACGGCACCGCGCCCGGAACCCGGCTGCTCGCCCCGAAGCTGGCCGCCCGCGCCAGCACCGCACCGCCCCGCCTGCGCTGAACCGGCCGAGCCGAATAGCGTCCCGAATTTTGCCACTGTCAGTATTCCGGTGATCAATTGTCGGCGGTTGGTTCACGGAAATGACGTATTGCCCGGACGGCCCGGGCCGGTGTTAACGTGACCGCGGCGACCGCGCGGCTTTTTTTCCTGCGCGCCTTTGCCGAGACGAAATCCGGGGGAAACGATCTCAGGCGGAGGGGCCCGACATGCATCGAAGACAGCTTGCGCTGGCAGCCGTGGTGGTAGCGGGCTGGTCGCTGCCCGTTCCGGCGGCGGCGGAACCGTCCACCGCGCTCGTCGCGCCACGCGATTCGGGCCAATCCGTCACGCTGATCACCGGCGACCGGGTGCGGGTGCTCCCGAATTCCCGTGGGGAAAGCACGGTCACGGTCGAACCGGGGCCGGGCCGCGACCGGATCGGTTTCTTCCGCGAAACGCACACGCCCGCGAAGGCCGGCGACATCACCGTGGTGCCGTCGGACGCGCTGGCGCTGGTGGCGTCCGGCAAGCTCGATTCCCGGCTGTTCGACGTTTCCGGGCTGCTGCGGCAGCACCTCGCCGACTCCGCGGGGAGTCTCCCCCTGATCATCACCTATCCGGCCGGCTCCCCCGCGGCCGCACCACCGCCCGCCACCACGGCCGTTCGCGACCTGCCGAGCGTGCGCGGAACCGCCCTGCGCCAGGACCGGCGGCGCGGAACGGAGTTCTGGACCTGGCTCACCGCCGGGTCCGCGCTGCGGGCCGGGGTCGGCAAGGTGTGGCTGGACGGTCTGGCCACCCCCGCCCTCGACGTCAGCGTGCCGCAGATCGGCGGCCCGGCCGCCTGGCAGGCGGGCTACACGGGCCGCGGTGTCACGGTCGGCGTGCTCGACACCGGGGTCGAGGCCGATCACCCGGATCTCGCCGGCAAGGTGGTGGAAGCCCGGGACTTCACCGGGACCCGGCCGGACGCGGGCGACGACGTCGGGCACGGTACGCACGTCGCCGGCATCATCGCCGGGACCGGGGCCGCCTCCGCCGGCCGGTACCGCGGGGTGGCGCCGGACGCCCGGCTGATCAGCGGCAAGGTCTGCGTCGCCCACGGCTGCCCGGAATCGGCGGTGATCGCCGGCCTGGAGTGGATCGCGCCGAAGGTCCGCGTGGTCAACCTGAGCCTCGGCGGCGACGCGACCGACGGCACGGATCCGGTGTCCCAGGCGGTGAACGCGCTGACCGCCCGCCACGGCACCCTGTTCGTCGCCCCGGCGGGCAACGACCGCTCGCTCGACCTGCCCGAACCGGGCCCGGTCGTCGCGCCCGCCGCGGCGGATGCGGCGCTGGCGGTCGGCAGCGTGTCGGCCCAGGACACCACCAGCCCGTTCTCCAACCGCGGTGCCCGGCTCGGCGACCACGCGGTCAAGCCCGACCTCGCCGCGCCCGGCGAGGGCATCGTCTCGGCCCGGGCCGCGGGCACGCGCGACGGCGACACCGCGCCGGTCGACGACCACTACGCCAGGCTGTCCGGGACGTCGATGGCGGCGCCGCACGTCGCCGGCTCGGCGGCCCTGCTGCTCCAGCGGCACCCGGACTGGCTCGCCGGCCGGCTCAAGACGACGCTGACGAGCACCGCGAAGCCCACCGCCGACGTCCCCGAGCAGGGGGCCGGCCGGGTCGACGTCGCCCGCGCGGTCACCCAGCAGGTCACCGCCACCACCGGCAGCCTCGGCTACGGCTTCGTCGCCTGGCCGCGGGCCCGGCCCGTCACGAAAACCGTGACCTACCACAACGACGGCGACACGGCCGTGTCCCTGGCCCTCACCACCACGGCGCCGCTGTTCACGCCGTCGGTGCCGTCCGTGGTCGTCCCCGCGCACGGTGCCGCCGACGTCGGCGTCACCCTCCAGGCGGGCACCGCCACGGCCGGGCCGTACAGCGGCCGGCTGACCGCGACGGCGCCCGGGGTCACCGTGCAGACCGCGCTGGGCGCCTTCCTGGAGCCGGAAAGCTACGACGTGTCGGTGCGGCTGATCGGCCGGGACGGGCGGTTCACCGCCGGTGTCGCGACGCTCGTCGACACCGCGACGGGAGCCGCGTTCGGCGTCCGGCCGTTCCGCGCCGACGGCACGGCCGTGGTGCGGGTGCCGAAGGGGCGCTACGACCTCAACGCGCTCGACGTGTCCGGAGACCCGACCGGCCAGACCCGCCCGGCCGCCGTGACGCTGCTGTCGCGGCCCGGTCAGCCGGTGACCGGCGCTGTCTCGGTCACCTTGGACGCCCGTGCGGGCAAACCGCTGCGTGCGGTGGTCGACCGCCCGGACGCGCGGCTGCAGGGCGGCGAACTCGGCCTGGTGTCCGGGAATCCGGGCGGGACCCGCACGAACACGCTCGCCTGGATCGCCCAGCCGGGCACCGAGCTGTACGCGGTGGGCTCGGACCGCGAGGTCACCGACCACACCTACGCGCTGTACTTCCGGGCGACACTGGCCGCCCGGCCACCCGGCGTGGACCCGGACGGGTACGTCTACCAGCTGGCGCTGCTGGAACGCGGCCGCGTGCCGGCCGATCCGGTCTTCCGGGTGCGCGACCGGGACCTCGCGGTGGTCGACACGCGGTACCACACCCAGGGGAAACCGGCGGAGAGCCTGCGCCTCGACGACGTCACGTTCGGCTTCCCGGGCGCCGACAGCGGGACGTACCAGGTCGCCGCGCAGGCGTTGCCGAGCCGGCGCACCGAGTACTACACGACCGGGGTGAGCTGGCAGCACCTCCTGGCGGTGTACCCGGATCCGCTGACCGACGCGGAAAGCAATTACTCGTACCGGACCTACCGGGCGGGGCCGCAGCGCGCCGGCTGGAACCGCGCCCCGGTCGGGCCCGCTTTCGGCGCACCGCAGGACGGCTGGGGTGTGCTCCGCGCCGGAAACCAGCTGGTGTACGCGATCCCGCTGGTGTCGGGCAGCGATCCGGAGCAGTACACGACGCCGCCCGGGGGCCTCACCGGCACGGCGACGCTGTCGCGTGACGGCGTCACATTGGCCACCGCGGCGAGCCCGGCCATCGGGGCGCTGCCGATTCCGGACGCGGCGGGCACCTACACGCTGCGGTCCGTGGCCACGCGCAGCGTGCCGTGGTCGGTGGTGGGGACCGCGGTGGACGTCGGGTGGACGTTCCGCGAGCCCGGCCCGGCGGCACCGGCGAAACCGTTGCCGCTGCTGGTGGTCCGGGCCGAGGGCGCGGTCGACGAGCAGAGCCGGGCCCCGGCCGGGAAGCCGTTCGTGCTCGCGCTGACCGCCCAGCGGCAGCCGGGCGCCGGCGACCTCCGCCTGGCGGACCTGCGCGTCGAGACGTCCACCGACGACGGCACGACGTGGCAGCCCGTGCCGGCCGCCCGCATCGGCAACGGCGGCCTCGCGGTGGTGCACAACCCGGCCGGCGAGGGGTTCGTGTCGCTGCGGATCACCGCCCGGGACACGGAAGGCAACGCGGTCACCCAGACCGTGCTCAGGGCGTACCAGACAGCGCCGTGACGGCGATGGCGGCGAGCGGGACGACGAAGGCGGCCCCGGTCAGGACGCCCAGTGCCCGGCCGTGGGCCCGCCATTCGCCGTCCCAGCCGCTTTCGCCGTCGTAGCGCAGGTTCGCCGTCGTCATCAACGCGCGGCCCAGCCCGAACCCGATACCCGCGGCCAGCGCCGCGGGCAGCGAAGCCGTGAGGGCCACGGCGATCGCGGCGACGTACGGCAGGCCGCTGGGCAGGTACGTGCGGGCGCCCGTGCCCATTTCGAAGCCGAACTGCAGCGGGCCGAGGTGCCGGCCGAGCCGGAACACCGTGTCCGGCACCAGCCGCCGGTTTTCCGGCAGCCGGAACGACCACACCCCGGTTTCCCGCAGCAGCACCGCACCCAGCACGGCGGCCACCACGGCCCAGCGGGCGACCGCCGGAAGTGGCGCGCGCAGCAGGGAACCGGCCACGAGCGAGACGAGCGCGGTCAGGGCGCCGCCGCAGACGAGCCCGGCGCAGAACGCCAGTGTCGGAGTGCCTCGCCAGACCGGCGAGCTCAGCACGAAGGCCGAGTTCCGGCTTCAACTGGAGCCGCTGGTGGCGAACCCGGCCGCCGCGCACAGGACGAGCCACGCTCCGGGCAGCAGCCGGCCCGGCGCGGCCAGGAGCGCGATCGTCACCGCGGCCGCGGCGAGCACGAGCCCGGCGGCGAGCGTCAGCGGGTGCCACCGGCGCCGGACGGTCCCGTCCGTCACAGGGCGGCGCGGCAGATCGTCAGGTAGGTCTGGCCGGTGTACCCGCCGCCCCAGAAGGTGGAAAAGCCGTCGGAGCAGCGGTAGACCTTCAGGTCCGGCGTCGTCCACCGCCACGCGTTCTTGCCCACGAACTGGCCGCACGTGTTGGCCACGGGCTGGTGGTCGACCTGGATGCCGCCTTCGTTCCACGTGCCGTACTTGTGCCAGCCCGCTTCGCAGTAGGTGCTCCCCCGCCAGAACCCGCCGAAGCAGGCGGCGTAGGTGTTGACGTACGTGCCGCTGGTGTCGCCCAGTTCGGTGTAGCCGGTGGGATAGGCGTCCCGGCAGTCGTTGCGGTCGAAGCCCGGCATGCCGTACGGGCTGAACTCGGCGTTCGCCTTCCGGACGCGGGACAGGCCGGACCAGTCGAGCGCGGTCGCGCCGATCGTCAGCGCGCCGAGCGCCACCGCGCGCAGGAACGTCCGGCGCGTGCCGCGGGCCTTCAGCTTCCGGCCCGCTCGGGTGGCCACCGCATCGGGGCCGGGGTGGTCAAGGTCGGGAATGTGCGCCAACTCCAGCGTCACCGGCTTCACCTCCTGACGTCGGACCGGCCCAGCCGGCCAGTGTGGTGTCCACTTCGGACGCCCGGACCGGGAGCAGCATCCGGCGGACGCGGCCGGTGCCGTCGAGCAGCATCAGCACCGGCGGCGAAAGGTGGGAGACCAGACGCCACGCCTCGCGGTCACTGACCACCGGCAGGCCGTGCGCGAGCTCCGCCCACGTCGCCGGGGGTTCGTGGGTCAGCAGGGTCGCCTCCGCGCCGAGCCCGGCCAGCCGCTCGACCACGGTCAGGCACAGCGGGCAGCCCGCGTCGACCGCCGCCACGATCCGGCCCGCGAACCGCGGGCCCAGCACCAGATCGGGCGGGGCGGCCACGAACCCGTCCGTGGTCCGGGTGACCGTCCCGCGCAGCAGCCGGACTTCGCGCAGGACGGCCGCCAGCCCGAAGAACAGCACGATGATCGCCGCCCAGGTGAGGACGGCGAAGGCGGTCGACGGGGTCATCGGCGGTCCCAGGCGATGTCGATCCCGTCGAGCCAGTCGAGCCGTTCCCGTTCGGTCTTCGCCGGTGTCTCCGCGAGGTGCACCTCGGCCAGGCCGGCCGGGCAGCCGAGGACGAACGAACTCCTGGCGTACCCGGACTTCCAGACCTCGCCGTGTTTCGTGCGCGCGCCCGCGTGCCGGGGCAGCAGGGCCGCGGCCTGGCGCGGCGCGGGGATCGACAGCGAACCGTGGTCCTTCACCACGACCACAAAGTGCTCGTTCGCCGGATCCAGCAGCGTCTCCGCGCGGGGGACGACGGTCATGCCGTCGACGTGGTCTTCGATCCGCAGCGAGCCGAACAGGGCCAGCACGCGGTCGCGGCGGGGCGCCGGGCCGGCGTACACGGTCATCAGCTCGTGGTAGGCGCCGAGCAGGGTGGCCACGGACGACTGCCCGTCGCGGGCCTCGGCGACGACCACTTCCCGGCCGTGCACGACGAGGCGCTCGCGGGTTTCGGCCGGCGCGACGTACGTGCACGCGAAGTCGTGGTAGCCGCGCGGGCCGATCTGGAACCCGGTGCCGTACGACCCGCCGACGAACCGGACGCCGGCCACGACGTGCGAAACGGGGGCCGCGCCGGGCAGGCCCACGGTCACCCGGTCCCCGCCCGGCGCGACCAATCGCAACCGTTGTGCCCCCATGAGACCTCCGATTCCCGGAATCGCACCCGCGAGCGTAGCCGACGGATTCGGCGGTGGCCACGATCGTTTTCCAACGGTTCCCGAATTGCTCCGATCGGGGAGGGTGTTTTTGTCCACTATTACAGTGGGCCGATGCACACCTTCTGGTCCGCGGGAATGACGGTCCTGACGGCGCTCGGCGCGATTCTCCTGACCGTCGCCGGCGTGGCCCACGCGGTGCGCCACCGCGAGCACCGCGCGGTGCTGCGCGGCCACCGCCTGCTGCCGCCCTCGGTGGCCGCGCCGGCCGCGGGCGCGGAGGTCCTCGTGGGCGCGGCGATGCTCGCGGTCCTGCTCACCGATCCGGCGAGCACGGCCCTGCCCGCCGCCGCGCAAGCCGGGTTGTACTGCGCTTTTGCGGTCTACACAGCGGTGCTGCGGACGCGCCGGCCGGGTGTGCCGTGCGGGTGTTTCGGTGCGGAGACGGTGTCGTGGGCGGTGGTGTGCCGAGCCGTCACGCTCGCCGCGGGCAGCGCCGGGTGCGCGGTCCTCGGCGCGCCCGGGCCGGCCCCGGACCGAGGCGTGTGCGTGGCCGCCGGCGTGGTCCTCGCGATGGCGCACCACCTGATTCCGGCGTGGCGCGGAGCCGGCCCACGAAAATCCGGCGACGCCTTTCGATGATTCTTCGACGGTTTTCCGGTCGGTGAACCGATGACGGTTCGCCGGAAAATCACCGCCGGTCAGATCGCTTGGAGCCCTGCGGAGGCGGTGTAGCGGACGGGGACGGGATCGGATAGTTCCCCGGCGAACGCGCCGTCGCGCTCGGACACGAACCCGATGAGGTGCCACCGGTTCCCGGCGTCGCGGACGAGGCGGGGCGCGTACAGCCCGGGACAGGACACGGGCCGGGCGAGGGACAGGTCCCACGGGCCGGTCACCGCGGGCCCGGGCACCACCCACACCTGGTCCGCCGCGGCCCGGGGGCCGAGGTTGCTGCAGAAGAGCAGCAGCGGCTGGCCGTCGACGACCGCGACCTGGGGCACCTCGAGGTGCCCGAAGCCGCCGGGCCGGGTGAGCGGCGGCCCGACCCGCCAGGTCAGCAGGTCGGCCGAGAAGGCGTGGCCGAGCACGCCGCGATCGTGCGGGTCACCGTCCTTCGCGTGGGCGGTGAGGAGCATGTGCCAGCCGGTCCCGTCCGGCGCGGGGAAGACCCACGGGTCGCGCCAGGCTTCGCCGGCCCAGTCCGTGCGGTCGCCGTGGGCGTACCAGGTGGGATCGGGCTCGACCAGCGGCTTCACCCCGGACCGGTGCCACGTGTGGAGGTCGTCGGAAACGGCGAGGCCGATCCGCTGCACCGCGTGGCGGCCGTCGTCGCGGACGCCGGTGTAGAACAGGTACCAGCGCCCGTCCGCGCCGCGGACGACGGACCCGGTCCAGGTCGCGAGGTCGTCCCAGGCCGGCCCGTCGGCGGGGACCAGCGCGTCGGCGACGAGCTCCCAGCTGCGCAGGTCGCGGGAAACGGCGTGCCCGATCGACGCCCGCCGGTGGCGCCGCTCGGGATCGAGCAACGCCCGCGAGGCGCGCAGGAAGAAGACGTGGTGCCGGCCATCGTCGTCCGTCGTGTACCAGCTGTCCCACACCCAGTGGTCGGGCAGGCGCAGCATCAGGGCGCCTCCGGCGGTCGCGGAGGGGCGACCGAAGCACGGGCGCGCAGCGGCATCGGGATGCGGTGGACCGGTTTCTCCCCGGTGGTTTCGCCGTTGATCTCGGCGAAGAGCGCGTCGACCGCGGTGCGGCCGAGGTCGTAGAACGGCAGGGCGACGGTGGTGAGCTTGGGCCGCATCCAGGAAGCGAGCGGGTGGTCGTCGAACGAGACGACCGAGACGTCGCCGGGGACGCTGAGCGAGGCCTCGGCCAGCGCCTGGTAGGCACCGAAGGCGAGCCGGTCGTTGAGGCAGATCAGGGCACGCGGGCTCGTGCGGCCGAGCAGGTCCCGCGTCGCGTCGAACCCGTATTCGGGCAGCCAGTCGGCGGTCCGGGTGCCGCTCGCGAGCTCGACACCCGCCTCGCCGAAGACCTCGCGGATGCCGACGAGCCGTTCCACCGCCGCGACGCTGTCCCGCGGCACGTTCCGGACGCCCGGCCCGGCGCCGATCACGTGGATGCCTTCCCGGTGCCCGGCGTCCAGCAGCACCCGCGCGGCCTGGCGGCCGGCCTCGACCTCGTCCGGCACCACCACCGGCAGCGGCGAAGGCGTTTTCGGCACGGCGTTGAGCAGAACCGCGGACGTCCCCAGCAGGTTCTCGGGAACGGTGATGCGCCGGGTGTACATCGAGGCGTAGATGATCCCGTCGACCTGGCGGTCGTGCATGCCTTGCAGCAGAGCGTGTTCGAGCTTGCTGTCCCCTTCGGACTCACCGATGAACAACAGGACGCCCCGGTCGCGGGCGGCCTCGATCGCGCCTTTGATCATGTCGCCGGCCAGCCGGGAGGTGGCGACCGTGTCGGAGACGAACCCGATGGTCAGCGTGCGTCCGGTGCGCAGCCCGGCGGAGACGATGTTCGGCCGGTAGCCCAGTTCCGCCGCGAGCGCCTTGAGCCGCTCCTGGACCTCCTCCGAAATGCGCAACTCCGCACCACGGCCCGAAAGCACCAGGGACGCGGTGCTCCGCGACACCCCCGCTGCCTTGGCGACGTCGGCCAGCGTGACCCGTCGTGGGCTCACCGTCGCACCCCCGCTTTCCTGCCTTGACACCGGCTCGTCCGATCGCCGAGACTACCGATGCTAACTCGGTTTAGCAAGGTCGAAACCCCTGCTCGACCGGTGCATCCACCTGCGACGGAGGAGACGATGTTGTCCCGTCGAACACACCCCGGCCGCCCTCTCGGCACCCTCCTGGTCCTCGCGCTGGCCGGCACTCTGGCCGCGGCCTGTTCGGGACCGGGCAGCGGTGCGGGGCCCGGCGAAACCACGGCCACGGCCGTCACCGCGGAGCCGTCGTGCGGCAGCGCGCCGGTCACCATGCGCGGCTACTTCGAAACCGGCTTCCCGATGGCCAAGGCGCTCACCGGCGAATTCACGAAGCAGTTCCCGAACGTCACGTGGGACGTCCGGGAGGACCAGTTCGCGGTGATCACCCAGAACGCACCCCGCGTCCTCGCCGACGACCCGCCGGACCTGATGCGCCTGCCGCAGGTGTCCGAACTGGTCAAGGACGGCCTGCTGAAGAACCTCGACGGGTACGCGAAGTGGTTCGGCTGGGACAAGTGGCCCGCCGGCCAGCTCGCGCAGCTGCGGATGGGCCCGGGCGGGCGGCCGCGGGGTGCGGGCTCGCTCTACGCCATGGGCCTCAACTTCAGCGTGACCGGCGTCTTCTACAACAAGCAGCTCGCGGCCCGGATCGGGCTGACCACCCCGCCGGCCACGCTCGCGCAGCTCGACGAGGCCATGGCGAAGGCGAAGAACGCCGGTATCCAGCCGATCCAGCAGTTCAACGGCGGCGCCACCGGCGGACTGGCGTTCCCGCTGCAGGACCTGATGGCGTCGGTCGGGCAGCCGGCGCCGGTCAACGACTGGATCTACCAGAAGCCCGGCGCCACGATCGACACTCCGGCCAACCTCCAGGCCGCCCAGCACCTCGAGCGGTGGATCAAGGCCGGCTACTTCGCGCCGGACGTCAACGCCGTCGACTACGCGCAGATGGTCAGCCGCTTCACGGCCGGGCAGGGCCTGTTCAGCTTCAACGGGGACTGGGAATCGGCCAACCTGGACAAGCTGATGGCGGGCAACATCGGGTTCTTCCCGATGCCGCCGGCGCAGGCCGGGGCCAAGCCCGCGGCGATGTCCGCGCCGCTGACGGTGGGGATCAGCGCCAAGGCGCCGCACGCCGACTGCGCGGCGTTCTTCCTCAACTGGGTGGCCACCAACGGGAAGGCGCGGGAAATCGCCGTGCAGACCGGCGGCTCGCACCCCATGGGCCCCGCGGACGCGCCGCTGCCCCCGGTGGCGGCGGGCACGGTCACCGCGGGAACGCTCGAAGCCGCCGCGCAGGTCGACAAGGACGGCACCGCCATGGACTTCATCGCCAACGCGACCGGCGCCATCTACGCCAAGAGCTGGACCCCGCAGCTGCAGAAGCTGGTTTCCGGCGAGCAGACGCCGGACGGGCTGCTGAAGTCGGTGCAGCGCGACTACGCCGACCAGGTCGGGAGCTAGCCACCGATGACCAGCTCGGGCAACCTCGTCGCGGCCGGGCCGCGACCGTCCACTGTGGTGGGACCACCGGCGCGCCGCCGCCGGCGGTCCCGCCGCACCGGCTGGGCCGGCTGGCTCTTCGTGGCACCGGCCCTGATCTTCTACGCCGTGTTCGTGCTGCGGCCGATCGTCCTCACCGTGCAGTACTCGTTCTACGACTGGAACGGCATCGGCGCGTCCCGGTGGGCCGGCTTCGGCAACTACGCCAAGGTGTTCACCGATCCGGAACTGTACGAGTCGATCCTCCACGCGTTCGAGCTGATCGTGTTCTTCAGCGGGATCCCGGTGCTGCTCGGCCTGGCGATCGCCGCGACGATCCGCCGCATCGCGACGAGCCGCCTCGCGCTCGCCGCCCGGACCGTGCTGTTCCTGCCGCAGGTCATTCCGCTGGTCGCCGCCGGCATCGCGTGGACGTGGCTGCTGTCGGCCACCGGCGTCGTCAACCAGCTGTTCTCGGCGCTGGGCCTGGGCACGGTGTCGAAAGCGTGGCTCGGCGACTCCTCGACCGCGCTGCCCGCCGTCGGGGTGATCGGCGCCTGGGTCCTGCTCGGCCTGTGCATCCTGCTGTTCCTGTCCGGCATGAGCAAGATCGACCCGGCGCTGTACGAGGCGGCACGCATCGACGGGGCCGGGGTGGTCCGCGAGTTCTTCGCGATCACGGTGCCCAGCCTGCGCCAGGAGATCGGCGTCTGCGTGACCGTGACGATGATCGCCGCGCTCGCGAGCTTCGACATCGTGTACGTCTCGACGCAGGGCGGTCCCGGCAACGCCACCACGGTGCCGGGCCTGGAGATCTACTACCTCGCGTTCTCGCAGCGCGAGGTGGGGCTGGCCTCCGCGCTCGCCGTCGTGCTCATGGTGGTCGTGCTCGCGGTCGTGCTCCCGATCCAGCGCGTCTCGAAGGAGGACAAGCCGTGAGGGGCTTGACCGGACGTGTCCTGCTCGTCCTGCTGATGGCGGCGACGGTGCTGCCGTTCGTCAGCCTCTTCGTCACCGCGCTGCACCCCTCCGGCTCGTACCCGTCCGGTTTGGACTGGCCGGCCGATCCCCAGTGGGGCAACTTCGCGCGGGCGTTCGAGGTGGCCCGGCTGGGCGAGTTCCTGAAGTCGAGCGTGCTCATCGTGCTCGGCGTCGTCCCGGTGTCCCTGCTGATCGCCACGATGGCCGGCTTCGCGACCGGGCACCTGCGCATGCCCGGCGGCCGGGCGGTGTTCCTGCTCTTCGTCCTCGGCTTGACGCTGCCGTTCGAAGGCATCATCACGCCGCTGTACTTCCAGGTGCGGGACATGGGCCTGCTCAACACCCGGTGGGCGATCATCCTGCCGCTGATCGGCCTGTACATGCCGTTTTCGGTGTACTGGATGCGCGCCCACTTCGTGACCATGCCGCACGAGCTGTCGGAAAGCGCCCGGGTGGACGGGGTCAGCACCTGGCAGCTGTTCTGGCGCATCCACGTCCCGCTGGCGAAGCCCGCGCTCTCCTCGCTGGCGATCCTGCTGTTCCTGTGGACCTGGAACCAGTTCCTGCTCGCGATCGTGCTGGTGGACGACCCGGCGAACCGCACGATGGCGGGCGCGCTGGGCGCGTTCCAGGGACAATGGGGTACCGACATCCCGCTGTTGTGCGCCGGTTCGCTGCTGATCCTGACGCCGACGCTGGTGGTCTTCCTGATCTTCCAGCGGCGTTTCGTGTCCGCGCTGCTGGCCGGTTCCCTGAAGGGCTGACCGGTCAGGGTCGCGGGATGCGGACGCCGGCCGCCCGCAGTTCGGCTTCGAAGAGCCCCGCCAGCCGCGCCGCGACCGGTGTCCGTTCTTCGCCGTGGCGGGCGATCAGCGTGTACCGGGTCGCGGCGTCGGTGCCGGCGTGCAGGCCCGTCACCGTCTCGAGCAGGGCGGGACGGGCGAGGTAGTGGCTCGCGGCTTCGGCGGCCAGCTGGGCGACGCGGGGGTCGTCCGGTTCCCAGGCCTCGGCCTCGGCGGCGCGTCGGGCCAGGCGGAGGAGGCCGGGATCGTCGAGGGCCTGCTCGAAGTGCGTGAGGTAGTCGTCGAACTGGCTCGGGACCAGGGCCCTGGCCAGCACCCAGCCTTCCCTGGTGGCTGCCACTTCGTCCGCGGTGAAGCCGAGGCCGGGCATTTTCTCCAGCAGCGCGACCGCGCGGTCGGGCAGCAGCGCCCGGTCGCCGTCGGCGAGCCGGTGCAGCGTGTCCCGCCGCGCGACCAGGTCCTCGATCCGTTCGGTGAGCCGCCGCCCGACATCGGCGACCGCGGCGGCGAACCCCGCGGCGTCGACGTCGAGCAGGGGCCCGATCTCGGCCAGCGGCACCCCGGCGGCGGCCAGTGTCCGGACTTGCACCAGCCGCAGCAGGTCGGCGGAGCCGTACCGCCGGTAGCCGGAGCTGTCGCGTCCGGGCTCCGCGGCCAGGCCGAGCTTGTGGTAGTGCCGCACTGTTTTCACGGTGACGCCGGCGAAGGCCGCCGCCTGCCCGATCGTGACTCCGTTCCGCATCCGTTCAGCTTGCCGTACCTGTGAGCCGGATCATGGTTGAGGTTGACCCGAGGTCAGGGTCGAAGCTCGGTGCAGCGGCAAACACCGATGCGAGGAGTGAGCAACCATGTCCGTCACCGATCAGGACCGTCCTGAACTGCAGAAGGCGATCGAGGAGATCGCCGGTTCCGGCTTCCTCGGGGTTTCCCTGCGCGTGCACGACGAGCGAGGCGAGTGGGCCGGCAGCGCCGGGACGGCCGAACTGGGCGGCGTCACGAAGCCGCCCGTCGACGGGCACGTCCGGATCGGCAGCAACACCAAGACGTTCGTCGCCACGCTGGTGCTGCAGCTCGTGGCGGAAGGCAAGATCCGGCTGGACGACCCGGTGGCCGGGCTCGGGCCGGACCCGCGGGTCACCGTGCGGATGCTGCTGCAGCACACCAGCGGGATCTTCAACTTCAGCGGCGAGGTCCTCGCGGACGGCACGGTCGTGCCGGGCATCCCCATCCCCTACGGCGACACCGGCGAGGAGTGGGTGGCCAACCGCTTCCGCAGCTACCCGCCCGAGGAGCTGGTCCGCCTGGCGCTGGCCCGGCCGGCGCGGTTCGAGCCGGGAACGGCGTGGAGCTACTCCAACACCAACTACGTCCTGGCCCGGCTGCTGATCGAGCAGGTCACCGGCCACTCGTTCGCCGAGGAACTCCGACGGCGGATCCTGGCACCGCTCGGCTTGTCGGGCACGGTCGTGCCGGACCTCTCGCCGGAGCTCCCCGAGCCGTACGCCCACGCGTACTACGGGCCGGACAAGATCGACGTCAGCAGGCACAACCCGTCCTGGATCTCCGCCGGCGGAGATCTGATCTCGACCACCCGCGACCTCGGCACGTTCATCGCGGCGCTCAACCGCGGGGACCTCCTGCCGGCCGAGTTGCTGGCCGAGATGCGCAATCCGTACCCGACCGGCATCCCCGGCATGGACTACGGCCTCGGCGTGTTCGTGCTGACCACGGAGGGCGGCCCGCTCATCTCCCACAACGGCGCCACTGTCGGCCACGCGGCCCTGATGTACAGCACGCCGGACGGCCGCAGGACGCTGACCGCGGCACTGAACTGCGTCGACGACGCAGCAATGTCGATCGCAACCGCGTTCCGGGACGCCCAGCAGAGGCTCGTCGCGGAGGTTTTCGGCGGGCGCCCCTGAGTGTGCTCGGTCAGGGCTCCGGGTTCGGTGCCGACAATCGCCACCACGCCCGGCGTCCGACCGGCGGTCGCGGACGGCCTCGGGAACCGGCACGCCGGCTGCGGCAGCCTCGACGTCTTGGCCCGCGCGCTTTGAGATCAGGCGCGGATCGACGCGAACCTGCTCGAGATAGTCCTCGATCCATTCACCGGCTTACAACCCCGCCGACACGTTGCCGCAAGGCCCGCACTCTCGTGCCGCTGATCGAGCGTTGCGACGTCCTGACATGCCGATGACCGGACGTTCGCCGCTACCGTCGGCTGGTTCCGTAACCACCGCGCAGTGGCGGCTTCAGGTCGCTCGCGGCCCATCGAGGTTCGATCGGACGGCCGTAATTGCGGGTGGTCGGGTCCCAGCATCCGCTCGCTGCCGGCGAGAGTGGCCTCGCACAGCGGGATCGCCCGCCCCGGATCACCCGCCGGCTTGTAGGCGCTCGCCAGGATGTTCCGCAGACCAGCGTGTTCGGATGCGGTGGAATACCGCACGCAGCCCGAACCCACGCTGCTCACGGGCGGCGCAGAGCGGACGGTGTCGACACACCAGGACCACGCCGGTCGGGCGTCGGCCCAGCTCCGGTTGATGGAGCGCGTTGGATGCGCGTGTTCGTCACGCTGGTGGTCGTGCGGTGAACACGACTGGCAGTGTGTCCCCCGCACGACCAGTGCTCAGCTCAGCGGTACTCCCACCACGACGCGATGAGGTTCCCGGCGGCGTCTCGCACCTCGAACAGGATCCGGTCGGCCCCGCCGGGGATGTCCGCTTCGAGTTCGATCTTGACCTTGCTGTTCACGCATTTCAGGCTGGTGCTCTTGTAGTCGAGCCGACGGCTGGGGCCCGCGTACGTGGAGGCGTAGATGCGCACGCACGTGTCGGTGTACAGGAAGCCTTCGACCAGAGCGGAACGCGCGTAGAAATAGGTCGTGTGATCGAACTCGCCCCAGGCCTCTTCGGCGGCGCGGTGGGCAGCGGTGCTGGTGCTGGTCGCCACCTGGCCGGCCGGGGCGGCGGTGGCCGTCGGGGCTGCGGCGAAGAGCGTGGCGGCCGAGGCCGCCACCGCGGCCACGACAACCCCGGCCGTCCTGCCGCGGCGCCGTGCTGACGGCTTGTCAAGAAGTTGGACCATGCTGAGTAGCCATCCGTTTCTTGCGGGAGCGGCTGCACGCTGATCGGGATCCGGATCGGTGTGAGAAGACTGTTCGGACGCGTGCCGTCTCGGATCAATGCCCTGCTACTTATGCATAGCGGGGTGGCACGCGCGTTGTTCTGCGTGCGTGACGACGGCCGGGTGTTGCCGGCGGCGGTGGAGCCCTGTCGGCCGCCGGCCGCCACATGCGCGCATTCACCACCCTCGGCGACGAGGGTTTGGTCACTTAGAGTGACGACATGTCGAGGTGGACGACCGCAGTTTCCCGAAGAGGAAAGTCGGGCCAAGGTTTGGCATCGACGTTGTCGACGCCGGACGGCGCCGCGACAGCGGACGGTGCCGCCGAGACGAGCGTAGCCAGTACGGCTGCAGTGATGACCGCGGCGACCGTGCCGCGGCGCCGAGTACTCGGGTCGTTACGGAGCTTGAGCATGACGGGTACTTCCCTTCTCGGTTCCCAGCGCCCCCTCGGCGGTGGGTGCCGATCATCGGTTTAGTGCGGGCGGGTTGTCCGGCGCCGGGGGCTGGACGCCGGACGACAACGTCCGGACAATGAGCAACCGACTCGGGGAGGGGTTGGGGACGTTATGCCGCGTGCTGAGCGACCACTGGAACCGGACGGCTCGGTTCTCACACAATTCGCCACTGACCTGCGGAAACTGCGTGAAGCCGCCGGGAGCCCGCCGTACCGGGAGCTGGCGCGACGAGCCCATTTCTCCTCGACGACGTTGTCCGACGCGGCCGGCGGGCGACGGTTGCCCAGCTTGCCGGTCACATTGGCCTACGTCGCCGCCTGCGATGGTGACCGCGACGAGTGGGAACGCCGATGGCACGCTGTCGCCACCGACCTCAGCGAAGACCGTCTCGAGCAAGACGACGATGCCGCCGCGGACGCGCCCTACGTCGGGCTGGTGGCCTACAGCCCGGCGGACGCCGAGCGGTTCTTCGGCCGGGAACGGCTGGTCGACGACCTCGTCGCCCGGCTTCGGCGTCAGCGATTCCTGGCCGTGTTCGGGCCGTCCGGAGCCGGGAAGTCGTCGGTGTTGCGAGCGGGGCTCGTCCCACAGCTTCGGGCGAAGGCAGACGCCGGCCCCGTCCTGCTGTTCACCCCCGGCACGCACCCGCTGCAGGAGTGCGCACTACGGCTCGCGGCCCTCTTGGGCACCACCGCGTCGGTGATCGAGGCGGAGCTCACTGCCGAGCCTGGCGCCATGCCGGCTCTCAATGCCCAGCTGCTGCTCGACCGGCCCTTGGCCGCGGAGACCGTGCTCGTCGTCGACCAGTTCGAGGAGGTCTTCACACTCTGTACAGATCGCGACGAACGAGCCGCGTTCATCGACCTGCTGATCACCGCTGCGGCGGTGGGTTCGCGATGCCGGGTGGTGCTCGGGGTGCGCGCGGATTTCTACGCCCACTGCGCCCAGCACGAGGGAATAGTCGCGGCTCTGCAGGATGCCCAGGTCACGGTGGGGCCGATGGCCGCCGATGAACTCCGCCGGGCGATCACCCGCCCCGCGACCGGCGCCGGCTGTGCCGTGGAGAGCGACTTGCTCAGCGTGCTGATCGCCCACGTGCACGGCCAAGCGGGAATGCTGCCGCTGTTGTCGCACGCCTTGCGGGAGACGTGGCGCCGTCGCAAGGGCAACACCCTGACCCTCGCGGGCTTCCACGCCGCCGGCGGTCTCGAGGGAGCGCTTGTCCGCACCGCCGAGACCGTGTTCAGCGGCTTGGCGGCGCCTCAGCAACAGTTGGCTCAGCAGCTGCTCAAGCGTCTGGTGGTCCTCGGTGAGGGCACCGAGGACACCAAGCGCCGCGTCGCCCGTGGCGAGCTCGACCACACCTCCGATACCGAGACTGTTTTGCGCGTGTTCGGTGACGCTCGGCTGCTGACCCTCGACCGCGACACCGTCGAGATAACGCACGAAGCGCTCATCGGCGCGTGGCCACGGCTGCAACGGTGGCTCAACGCCGATCGCGAGGGTCACCGGCTCCACCGTGAACTCATCGACGGCGCCGCCAGGTGGGAGACTCATGACCGCGACCCCGCCACGCTCCTGCGGGGTGACCGGCTGACCCTGATCGACGACTGGGCACGGCGTACCGACGAGTTGACGAGCCGGGAGCAAGAGTTCCTCAAAGCGTCGATCTCGGCCCGCGACCGCGAGCAGTCGGCGAGCCGACGACGGATCCGACGACAGCGGGTACTCATCGCGGTCCTGTCGGTGTTACTGCTGCTGACGGGAAGCCTCACAGTTTTGGCCGTCCGAGCGCAGAACAGCGCGACCGAACAGCGCAACGTCGCCCTTGCGCGCAAAGTCGTCAACGAGATCCCCGCGCTGCTGGAGGCTGATCCGGGCCTGGCCGCCCAGCTCAGCTTGGCCGCGAACAAACTGAGTCCCTCCGCCGAGACCCGTACCCACGTGATTGCTGCTGCGGCGACGGCGACCGCGACTCGCATCCCAGGGTCTCGAGCTCTGCTCTCTCGCAACGGGCGCACCGCCGTGGTGTCCACGGACGAGAACCAGATCACGACCGTGTGGCGGCTGGATGGCGAACACTCCACGGCCGGCGGGCAGATCACCGGTCAGCCGACCTCCGTCACCAGCGACGGCGCCACCGTTGTTGCCGTCCGCGACAACAACGTGCTGCAGGTGTGGGATGTCGAGGACGTTGCTCATCCCCGCGTCCTGTTCACCCTGCCGGAACCGGCGGGCGCGGGAACGATCGACCCAAGCCGCCGCCACCTGATCTCCGAAGGAATAGTGCATGAACCATATCGCGATCCGATCTATGGCCTGGTGCAGTCTGACTGGACACCATCCGAGGAAGGCACGCTGTGGGATGTGGCCGACCCCGGACATCCGCGGAAACTCAGCGCACACCCGATGCCGGGCATAGGCTTCCAGCTGACCGACGACGCCACCACCATCATCAGCTCCGGTCAGGAGATTAGCTCCGGTCAGAGTATCCCGGTGCCGCAAGTCCAGCTGTGGCGTGCGACTCGGCCTGAGGGTTCCGGCCAGCCGATGACCATGGGCGGGTTTGCCAATACAACAGACCCCCTCATCTCGCCTGACGGACACGCGGCTTTGACGGCGGCGTCGATTTCGACACTGAACAACGAAGTGCTGCTCTGGGATCTGACCCGCCCGGAAGGGCCCCGTTACACCGGCCACGTGCACTTCGCTCACCACTTCACCAACGCGCTGGCCCTCAGCTCCGACAACACCAAGCTCGCCGCAGCCTTCGACGATGGCAACCTCGAAATCTGGAACATCGCCGACCCAGCACACCCGTTCCTGGAGACGTCGATCCCCGTCCCCACCCGAAACTTCACATCCCTGGCATTCACGCCGGATGACACCGAGATCCGGGCCTCGAGCGGAAACGGCGATGACCAGCCCGCGGACATCTGGCAGTGGCACCTCGATCCCGCCGGGGCCGCGGCTCAGATCTGTCGGCACGCCGCCGAGCCGATCACACCAGACCAGTGGGCTGATCATTTTCCCGGCCTTGAGTACGACCCGCCCTGCCAGTAACAAAAGAATTGCCAACACGAATGGCCACGCGAGGATGGCAGGGTCATCAGCTACGAGATCAATCGCGAAGCTGTCCAGGGTCCGGCGAGCGAGGTCGCCGCGTAGTGGTGCGACGTGAACTCGAATCAGGCCGATTACAGCTTGCTGATCAACCTCGCACAGCCACAAGTCAAGGAGGGCGCGCGGACCGAGGTCGGGCACCGTGGCGTCGGCTGTGAGTTGATGCCAACGGGAGTGGTTGCCGACGATCTGCTCCTCCAACAGCACCCCGCCGTGCTGTGCCGTGAGTGCTGCCACCTCGGCCCAGAACGCCGCGTCCGCCGCCATCCGGGCCGTAGGGGCGAGCCGTCCAGCGGCTCGACGAACAAGCCGCTCGCGGCAGTCAGCGCGACCGCATGGTTGCGCGCTTCCGACCTGCATGTAGCGGTCGTAGCCGACATGGACGAAGAACCGGTCCTCGGATTCGAGTCGGCACCACGCGCCGCTGCCACGCAACATGGCGCGCACCAGTTCACGCCCGACGTCCAGGGCCCGCCCTGCCGATCATCCGAATGCTCTGTCATGCCGACGGGCGTGAGTCATGGGGACCGGGATACCGCCTCATCCCCGGCACGTACAACCTGGCGCCGCGCCCGCGGTGTTGCTCCCGATCTCCGCTGTGCGGCGCATTCCGCCGCGCAGTGCGGGTGCTGCCGGCGTCGATGATCATCGCGCGGCGGCGTGTGCCACAGTGGGAGGCGCCGAGTTATTGCTGCCCGTGGCTGGTCGGGCCCGCCACAGCGAGATGCCCAAGCCGATCAACGCTACTCCGGTCGGCACGGCCAACGGCCGGTTGAACGACTCCGGGAGCACCGCGAGCGCGACCGTGGCGACGGTGCCCGCGGCCAGCAGCGCCGACGCCCACCGGGCGAGGACGCGCGCCCGGAACAACGCGATGCCGAACAGGCAGCCCCCCGCGAGATAACCGACGGAGCTGACCGCGATGACGATCTGCATGCCGCCGATGGCGTGGGTTGCGGTGCCGCCGAAGGCGACGGCGAGGACGTCGGCGACATAGCCGGGCGCCGTGGGTGCCAGCGCGGGCAGAACGGCGGCGGCGACCACCTCGATGCTGAACATCAGCAGGTAGCCGGCGGCGAACAAGGCGTAGCCGAGGAAGCCGAGGATTCCCGTCTGCCGGACTTGACGCAGGTACATGCCGGTGATGCCGGCGAGCGCCAGCGCGGCCATGAGCGCCTTCGCCGTGCTGCGCACGGCCCAGTCGGTGGCGGTGACCAGCGAGACGTCCATGGCCGGGTGGCCGACCTGGACCGCGATGAACAGTGCCCCCGCGATCGCGGCAGCGATTCCGGCGGCCCGCGAAAGGCCCCGTTCGCCGGGCGCCATGGAGAACTGCTTCGTCTTGCCGGGTCTTGGCGTGGCACTCATGCCTTGCTCCTCCGAGAGGGATTCAACCGAGGTGTACAACGTACACCTCTACCGAGCCCAAGCTAGGCGTACGATGTACACCTGTCAAGACCGGGCCACCGGTCAGAAGGTGGAGGACCCCGATGCAGGACACCGCCGCGACCGGCGGCCGGGAGCGGCTCAACCGCGCCAAAGTGCTGGGCGCTGCCGTCGAACTGGCGGATGAAGGCGGCTTCGAGGCCCTGACCATGCGCAGGCTCGCGGCCCAGTTGGGCGTCGTGCCCATGGCGCTCTACAAGCACGTGGCGGACAAGCGCGAGCTCCTCGACGGCATGGTCGACCTGGTCTTCGCCGAGGTCGAGGTCCCCGTCGACGTCGACTGGCGGACCGCCATGCACCGCCGCGCGGCATCGATGCGGCAGACTTTGCTCCGTCATCCGTGGGCGGTCGGCCGGATGGAGACAGGTACCCCAGGACCGGCGAATCTGCACCACCACAACGCCGTGATGCGGTGCCTCCGCCGTGACGCGGGCTTTCCCTTCCGCATGGCCGTGCACGCGTACAACCTGATGGACGCCTACGTCTACGGGTTCGCCCTCCAGGAGAAGACCCTCGCCGGCGACATCCCGGCGGAAGCCGCGCGGCGGCAAAAAGCCGTCGTCGACCGGAAGCCGTCGGAACTCGAGGACTACCCCTACCTCGCCGAGGTGGTCACCGAACTGGCAAAGACCGGGTTCGCCTTCGCCGACGAGTTCGAGTTCGGACTCGACCTCATCCTCGAGGGCCTCAGCCGGATGCCTCAGCAAGCCTCCCGCGCAGCGGGCAGCGGGTCGAACTCACCGCTACGGTCGTCAGCCCGGTAGAGCCAAATCCCGAATGTCTTGCCGGCGCCGCACCCTGACCGCATCGACCCCACGTCAACGTCCGGTCATGCCGATGAGCGGATGTTCGGCGCACCTTCAGCCGGGTCCGTGACCACCGCGCAGTGGCCGCTTCAGGTCGATCGCACCCTGTTGAGGCTCGAGCGGATGATCTTGGTGGTGGGGTGGTCGGGTCCCAGTACCCGCTCGCTGTCGGCGAGGGTGGCCTCATACAGCGGGATCGCCCGCCCTGCGTCCCCCGCCGACTGGTAGGCGTAGGCCAGGTTGTTCCGCGAGGTCAGCGTGTTCGGGTGGTCGGGGCCCAGCACCCGCTCGAGGTCGGTGAGGGTGGCCTCGTACAGCGGGATCGCCCGCCCCAGATCACCCGCCGACTCGTAGGCGCCCGCCAGGTTGTTCCGCGAGGTCAGCGTGCTCGGGTGGTCGAGGCCCAGCACCCGTTCCCGATCGGCGAGGGTGGCCTCGTACAGCGGGATCGCCCGCGCCAAATCACCCACCGCCTGATAGGCGTAGGCCAGGTTGTTCCGCGACTTCAGGGTGTCGGGGTGGTCGGGGCCCAGCACCCGCTCGTGGGCGGCAAGGGTGGCCTCGTACAGCGGGATCGCCCGCCCCAGATCACCCGCCGACTCGTAGGCGCCCGCCAGGTTGTTCTGCGAGGTCAGCGTGTAGGGATGGTCGGGGCCGTTGAGGCGTTGGTAGCTGTCGCCGGCGCGGGTGAGGTAGCTGATGGCGGCGCCGACGTCGCCCTGCCCTTCGAGGTAGAGGCCCAATTCGTTGAGCAGTCTGCTGGTGTGCGTGGTGTCAGTGTCGGGCGTGGTGTGTTCCAGCAGCGCCCGCGCATGGGGCAGGACCATCCGATAGGCGGGCCAGTTCGCGGGAGCGTGTGGGTCCCGGTCGGAGAGAGCGACCGCAAGAATGGCCGCGGTGCGGTCGCGGGCGGCGGCGATGTCGGCGGGCTGCCGGTGCGGGTCGGTCGGGTCCGGCGTGCGGGTGACCGCCTGCACCAGGCGATGCACGGCCACCGTGTTCCCGGTCAAGGTGACCATGCTGTAGGCGGCCAAGCGGCCCAGCTCCTCGGAGAACTCGGGTTCTCCCACCGCATCGGCCAGCAGGTCCCGGAGGATGCCGTCGGGAGCGAACCAGGCCAGCTGCCGTAGCACTCGCCCCGCGGACGGGGTGCCGGCCAGGCGGTCGAGGGTGACGTGCCAGACCCTCGCCATCGTCCGCTGCGCGTCACCGCCCTCCGCCGTCGCGGTGAACATCCGCGCCGGAAACCGCGCCAGCATGTCGAGGTAGGCGGCCGGGCTGGTGCGGGTCTGGGCCAGGTAAGCCGCCGCCTGCTCAACCGCCAGCGGCAACCATCCCAGCTCGCCGCACAGCCGATCCGCGTCGGCCAGGTCCGCCTCCGGCCACTCCGGCCGCACGATCCCGGCCAGCAACTGCACCGCCTCGTCGTCGGTGAGCACGTCGAGCGCCACCGTCTCCCCGGTTCGCCATCCCGAGCGCCGGCGACTGGTGATCACGACGGTGCCGGTCCGCACCCGGCTCAACAGGCCCGCTACGTCCTGCGAGCTGGTGACGTTGTCCAGCACCAGCAACCAGTCCTCGTGCGTGGCCAGCCACCGCACACCCAGCTCCACGCGCTGTTCGGACGGCAAGACCGCTGTCTCCGGCGCCAGCGCGGCGGCCAGCTCAGCCAATCCCGTCTCCATCGCCGCCGGTGAATCCGCCGTGATCCACCACACGAGGGAAAACCGGTCGGTGTGCAGCTCGGCGAACCGGGCGGCCAGGGTGCTCTTGCCGACCCCGCCCAAGCCGTGCACGGCCACCACCACCGCGCGTCCGCCTGCCCCGGCCACCGTTGACTCCAGCTGCGCCAGCTCCCGGGTTCTGCCCACGAAGACACCCGACTCCGCGGGGACACGACCTATCCCCGGTACGGCCGGGAGCGACTCCATCACCGGCACGCCCGAACCGTTGACCACCAGATCGCCCTGCACGACGCCCACGGCGGTGCCACTGGCGCCACTCACACTCTCGACCGACACCGGCTGGGCCGCCGGTACCCCCGGCGCGGGATGGCCTACTCCCTCGCCGGCGAGGGAGGGTCCGGCGGCGCGACACCCACCTGCCCGAAGTTCACCCCTACTGTCGGCCCCGAACCGGAACCGCCCGACACACCGCCGGTGATGACCACGCCCTGGTTCGACGCTGTCTGCGACGGAGCCGGCTCGGCGGCAGCAGGGACATCGGCAGCGGCACGCCCCTGCCGTACCGCGATCACCAACGCTGCCACCGCAACCAGCAGGCCGCCGATACCCGCGAGCCAGCTCAACCCCTCCACCGCCGGCCGAACGCCACTGCCCTGGTCGCCCAGCCAGGCGAGAAGCCCGAACCGCAACACCGCCCACACCGCCAGACCACCGACTGCCGCACCTCCGGCAGCTGCCAGCCACCAACTCCGCCCACGACCGGCCACGCAACCCCCTACGTCCCGTACTCACAGCACAACCATCCTGCTCGGACTAGTCGTGGACCAGGCGCAGAGTGCTACACAGCGCAAGATTCCCGGCCGTAGGGTGCGGCAGTGCTCGATGAAGAACTGCGGGGAAGGCTGGCCGAAGCAGGGCTCCGCTTTGTGCGGATGGCCGACCCGCAAGTGCCTCTGGTGCCGCCGAGCGTCGCGGGTTTCGCTTCCAGTTGCGGTAACGGCGAGGTGGTTCTGGGCGAGTCCTTCGCCCTGAACGACGGTTCGCTCGTCGAACGCGCGAACTCCGCGTGGTTGCGAATCGCGCTGGACGGGGCCTCTTCCGGAAGGACGAATGGGACCTCGCGGGTGCTGGTGCGCAGGGTGTGTTCTCGGATTGAGTCGAGGTCGCCCCGCTTTCACCATGCTTTCCCTCTCCGGCGAGGTCGTTCTTCGGGTGACCTGTGGCGAGCTTTGCCTGGACCTCGTGCTGATCGTCGAGCCGTACCGGATCGAGGTGCTGCGCGGCCAGGCCGAATTCATGGCCGGCTGGCGCGGAACCGGCGAGTTCACCGCCGCGGCCATCCGTCGATCGCTCGGCGCGAACGCCTGAGGTGAATCATCGGCGTCCGGCGCCTCACGGTCGGTTCGGCTCCGGAGCTCAGTAGGGCGCCGGGTGGGGCACGTTCCGTCATGTTGGCGGGACCTGGAACAGGGGGAACGGATGCGTCGCTTCGTGCTGCGGTCGTCCGAATCGGTCGAACCCAGCGTCCTGACCGCAGCAAAACTCAGCCAGGCCGCATGGTCATCGCGGTGGCCGAGCCGGCGCCACGGCCGCGGCAAAGCGCGCCGCGACCGCCGCGACCGCGGCACGGAGTTCGTCTCCGCCCTCGACGCGGAAGGCGAACGGCACCGTCGCCAGCCACTCCTGTGCGTACATCGCCGGATTTCCCGTGCTGCCGATGAGCACGCACCCGTCCTTCGCCGGGTGCAGCCGTCCCATCGGAGGGCGGATCCAAGGTGCCACCTCGGCCAGCGGGGCGTCGAACACGACGTGGGTGCGGAACTCCCAGCCCGTGCCGAGGTTCTCCTCCAGCGCCGCGACCGGGTCGAGGTCGCCGGGTGGCTCGAACTCGTGGCCGGTCCGGACGACCGTGCGCACCCGGTCGACCCGGTAGGTGCGGACCGCGGCCGCCCGATGGGAATGGCACAGCAAGTACCAGCGTCCGTGGCGGACCACGACCGCCCACGGGTCCACCTCGGCCTCCCACGCGTTGCCGCTCTCGCTTCGGTACGCGATCAGGACCCGGCGCCCGGCCGCGACGGCGGCGACGAGTGCGCTGGTGGTGGCGGGATCCGGGCGGGCCGAGTGCCGGTCGGGCGCGGCTGTGGCGTGCTCGCGCAGGGCCGCCGCCTGCCGGCCGACCGTCTCGGGCAGTGCCTGGATGACCTTGCCGAGAGCCGCACCGACCGGGTCGTCGGCTTCGGTGGCCGCCGGCTGGCCGTCGAGCACCGCCATCACCAGGCCCAGCGCCTCGGCCTGGGTGAACACGATCGGCGGCAGCCTCGTTCCGCGCCGGAGCCGGTACCCGCCGTGCGGGCCCCGGGCCGACTCGACCGGAATGCCCGCCTCACGCAGGATCCCGACGTAGCGGCGGGCGGCCCGTTCCGTGACACCGGGCTTCCCGGCGAGCTGGTCGGCCGTCGTGCCGGGCCGCGCCTGGAGGATCTCGAGGGCGCGCAGGGCCCGGGCGGTGGGGCTGAGCTCACTCGGCACCCGGGCAGGCTAGGCGATCACCTGGGGAACCGGAAGCGGATTGTCCGGAATTGCCTCTAGCGTGACCCCCGACCACGAGGGAGAGACCTGATCATGGACATCCTGCTCATCGCCGGCCTGTGGCTCGACGGCTCCGCCTGGGACGGCGTCGCCGCCGCGCTCCGATCGCACGGCCACCGCCCCGTGCCGCTGACCCTGCCCGCGCACGCCACCGCCACTCTCGACGACCAGGTGGCGGCCGTGCTCACCGCGGTGGACGAAGCCGCCGCGCCCGTGGTGGTCGGGCACTCGGCCGCGGCCACCCTCGCCTGGCTGGCCGCGGACGCCCGTCCGGAGAAGATCGCCAAGGTGGTCTTCATCGGCGGCTTCCCGGCGGCCGACGGGAGGCGTTACGCCGACTTCTTCGAGCTGCGGGACGGCGTCATGCCCTTCCCCGGCTGGGAACCGTTCGCAGGCCCGGACTCGGCCGACCTCGACGAGGAGGCCCGGCGCGCCTTCGCCGCCGCGGCGATCCCCGTTCCCCAGGGCGTGGCCACCGGGGTCGTGCGGCTGACCGACGAGCGACGCTTCGACGTCCCGGCCGCACTCGTGTGCCCCGAATTCACCCCGGCCGAGGCCAAGGCGTGGCTCGACGCCGGCGACGTTCCCGAGCTCGCGCGGGTGAGGCACCTCGACTTCGTCGACATCGACTCCGGCCACTGGCCGACGCACACGAAGCCGGCCGAACTCGCCCGGCTGCTCGCGGCGGCGGCCGGTACGAAATGACCTCGGCAGCTCAGGGATGCGTCTTCTGCGCCATCGCGGCGCGGCAGGCCGAGGCCAGCGTGGTGCACGAGGACGAGACCGTTGTCGTCTTCATGGACCTGAACCCCGTCACGCCCGGCCACCTTCTCGTCGTGCCGCGCAAGCACGCCGTGGGCCTGGAAGACCTCGACCGAGCCACGAGCGCGCACGTCTGGTCGGTCGGTCACGACATGGCACGGGCCTTGCGGCGCGCACGCCCGGGCTGCGAGGGGATCAACATCCTCCTCTGCGACGGCGAAGTCGCCTTCCAGACGGTCTTCCACTTCCACCTCCACGTCATCCCCCGCTACGCAGGAGACGGCTGGACGCTCAAGGCCGAGGCTCCCGAACGCGAGAGATCGCTCCTCGACAGTGACGCGCAAGCGATCAGGGACGCCATCACGTCGACGGACTGACGGACGAGCGGAGCCCGACGGCCACTGGCACCGGGAGACGATCACGCCGCCGCCGAGGACAAGATGACCAGGAACGAGGCCGGTATCGAGGAGAACTCGGCTGGCCCGCTTCCAGCTCTCCACGGGGTTCGGCCTCGCCGTCTCCCCGGCGGTCATCACCACGCTCGCGCCCGGCCGCTCTCTGGGGTGCCCCGGCCGCTACGGCCTCGCGAGCGCCCAGGGCATGAGCTTTTCCGACAGCGCCCGGCTGTACGGGCGCACCAGTTCCTGCAGCTCGGCACACGCGGCCTCGCCGATGTGCGCGTAAGGCGCCACGCTGTTCTCGTCGGTCGCCTTCTCGATTTCCGCCCGGCGGGCCGCTCCGGTGGCCGTGAACGTCGGCTCGGCGTCGCCGGTGAGCCAGTTCCGGTCGCGGAGGCCGTCGATCGCGCGGCTCCAGTCCTCTTCGGACCACGCTCGGGACGTGCGCAGGGTTTCCGCCGGGACGGCGCCGGAAGCAGCGTGGGTGACGAGGGCTTCGATGCCGCTCAGGCCCGCCGTCAGCAGGGCCGCGATGTGCGCGTCGCCGCGGTACTCGCGGAGCAGGGTCTGGGCGTGCCACAGGACCAGGTGCGGCTCGGTGGGCCACGGCAGGGCCGCGTGGGCGGCGTACAGCGGGCGGCCGACGACGTCATCGGCGACGGTCTCGGCGGCCTCGCGCAGCAGAGCGGCGGCCCGGTGCATCTCCGGCGCGCCGATCGCGTCGCCCAGGATGCCGCGCAGCGTCCGGTCGACCGCGGCGTGACGCGCCGCCAGGACGGCGTCCGGGCCGGTGGCGGCCCGGGCGGCGGCGATCGACTCCCGGACCAGGACCGGGTTGAAGTTGTAGAAGGTCGCGACCACGACCGGAGCCGGGACCGCGCCCAGCGCCGCCGACCTCGACGCGAAATAGCCCGCGCGGCCGGTGAGACCGAGTTCGCGGTATGCGGCGGCGGCTTCCGGGGCGAAGTAGATCATTCCGTGGTAGGGCTCGATGAGTCGCCAGGTCCGGCGCGCCGCTTCGATCACGCGGCCAACATACCAGCCAGTCGGTACGGCGTGGGGCTTCCCGGCCACCCGGCCGGGCGGGGAACCCGGCCCGCGCTAGCATCCCGGCGGCGGCCGCGCCGATCGGGAGGCGAAGATGGCGGACGAACGCGGCGTCGAAGCCGTCGAGCAGTGGTTCCGGCGGCGGGGGCTGCCCGCCGTGGTGCGGGGCCGGCCCGCCCGGCTCCTCGTCCGGATCGGGCCCGCGGTCGTGTTCATCGCGGCCTGGCAGGTGCTCACCGCCCTGCTGTCCGCAGTGGACGGCGAAACCGACGCGGACTTCGACCGGCTCCTGGAGAGCGACCTCTTCGCGCTCGGCTACACCGGCCTGCTGCTGAGCCTGGTCGTCCTCCCGGCCCTCGGCTCCTGGCTCACCGCGCGGTGGGTGCGGCGCAAGCTGGTCGACCGCGGCGGAACCGGGCCCGCGGCGGTCCTGGCGGCCGGGTTCGCGGTCGTCGTGCCGGTGGTCGACTGGGTCGTCGAAGGCGACTCGGTGCCGCTCGGCCTCCTCACCCAGCTGGCGATCCTGGCCGGGTTGTTCGCGGCCGCCTTCGTCGGGGTCGGGTCGATCGTCGGCTGGGCGCTGCGGGCCGCGTACCGCCAGACGCGGCTGCTCGGCGAGCTGACCAGCCGGGCGCTGCCGCTCCTGCTGCTGTTCACCGTCTTCGGGTTCTTCACCACCGAGATCTGGCAGGTCGGTGCCGCCCTGCCGCGGCAGCGGATGTGGCTGGTCGTCGGGCTCCTGGCCCTGGTCGCCGTGGTCTTCCTGCTCGGGATGCTCAAGGACGAGGTCACCCGGCTGACCCAGTCGCGCACCGCCCCGGTCGGCCTCGACAAGCTGCGCGAAACCCCACTGGCGGCCTTCCTGGCCGACGACGTCCCCGCCGAACGGCTGCCGCTGACGAAGCTGGAACGGGCGAACATGGTCCTCGTCCTGGTCCTGACCCAGGTGCTGCAGACCTTCGTCCTCGCCACCCTCGTGTTCGTCTTCTTCGTGGTCTTCGGGATCGTCGCGGTGCAGCACTCGGTGATCAAGGCGTGGATCGGCCGCGACCCCGCGAGCGGCACGCTGTTCGGCATCCAGCTGCCGATCCCGCAGGAACTGCTGCAGGTCTCGCTGTTCATCGCCGCGTTCTCCGGCCTGTACTTCGCCGCCTCGACGGTGACCGACGCCAAGTACCGCAGCGCCTTCTTCGACCCGCTCGCCGACCACCTGGCGGTCAGCCTCGTCGCGCGGGACCTCTACCTCGGCCGGCTGCTCGGCGGGCCCGGGTGAGGGGGCCCGGCCGCCACCCGGCTACCTCGGGGCCTTGAAGCGGTAGCTCCCGGACCCGACGACCACGACGGTGGCCTTCTTCGCCGCGTCGTACGTCACGCTCGAAACGCCGGGGGCCCACCGCACCGGCTTGCCCGACTCGGTGACGTCGCCCGACGGGATCACCACTTCGGCGGTGGTGCCGGCGGGCACGGTGACGTCCATCGTCAGCCCGCCGCCGGTGACGGCCCACGCGTTCGACAGCCGCCCGTAGACGGTGTCGATGGCACCTTCGGCGTGGGTGAGCCCGCCGCCGAGGTGCGGCTCGACGACGCTCCGGCGGTAGCCGGCCTCCTTGATCCGGATGCCGCCGATGTACTGGTGCATCCAGTCGGCGACCGCCCCGTAGGCGTAGTGGTTGAAGGAGTTCATGTCCACCGGCCCGAAGGTGCCGTCGGGCTGGATCGAGTTCCAGCGTTCCCACACGGTCGTCGCGCCCTTGCCGATCTCGTAGCCCCAGGACGGGTAGTCCTTTTTGGACAGCAGCGTGTAGGCGAGGTCGTCGCGGCCGATGTTCGTCAGGGCCGGCATCAGCCACGGCGTCCCGATGAACCCGGTCTTGAGGTGGTTGTCGCTCTGGGCGAGCTTCGCCACGTACTTCGCCCCCGCCTTTGCCTTCAACGCCGGATCGGTGACGAGGTCCATGCCGAGCGCGAGAGCGTACCCGGTCTGCGAATTGCCCAGCACCGTCCCGTCCGCG
>NZ_MUMI01000317.1 GCF_002155975.1 Amycolatopsis kentuckyensis | reverse complement strand
GGCTGCGGCCGGACTGCCAGTAGCTCAGCGTCGCCGTCGTGACCGAGACACCGCGGGTGCGCAGGTGCTCGCGAAGCCGGTCGAGGCTCAGCCCGCGGGCGCGGATGGCCGCGCGCAGGGCCGCGTCGAACGGGCCCTCGCGCAGCAACGTCCCGAGGTCCGGGGACGGCACGGCCACCCGGTGAGCTTAAGCCGCCGCGACCCCGGCGAAGCGCGTTAACAGTTAAGAATCAGACGAACCGGTGACGGCCGGCGAGAGCGCCGAAGGCCAGCTGGACGCCGAGCACACCGAGCAGCATGGCCAGCGGCACGGTCCAGCCGCCCGCGAGGTCGTGCAGCAGGCCGAACAGGAACGGCCCGAGCGCGGCGAACAGGTAGCCGAAACCCTGCGCCATCCCGGACAGCCGGGCGGTGTCCGCGCCGGTACGGGCGCGCAGCGCGATTACGGTCAAGGCCAGGGAGAACGTGCTCATGCCGAGCCCGACGAGGATGCTCCAGAGCAGCGGCGACCACGACGGCGCGAGCATCAGCCCGATGGTCCCGGCGACCCCGAACCCGCCCAGCCCGACGATCCACGGGCTCTGCCCGCGCTGCCGGGCCGCCATCGGCGCGACGACGAGGCTGATCGGCACGGCGATCAGCGAAACCAGGCCGAACAGCAGCCCGGCGTCGTCGCGCGGCACGCCCGCGTCCATCAGCACCTGCGGGAACCAGCCCATCGCCGCGTAGGCGTAGAACGCCTGCAGGCCGAAGAAGCCGGTGACGATCCAGGCCAGCCGGTTGCGCAGCAGCGACCGGCCCCCCTCGGCGCCTTCGGCGGGCCGCGGTGTCCGGCCGGTGCCGCGGGCTGCGAAGATCCAGGCCAGCAGCGCGACGACGGCGAGCACCGCCCAGCCGCCCAGCGCCGGGCGCCAGCCGCCGAGCGTGTCGCCCAGCCGCGGGGTCACCGCCGACCCGAGGGCACCTCCGCCCTGCAACGCGGCGGTGTAGACGCCGGTCAGGACGCCGATGCGAGCCGGGAAGGAGTCCTTGATGACGACCGGGATGAGCACGTTGATCAGGGCGATCCCGGCGGTGGCGACGAGCGTCCCGCCGAGCACCACGGCCGGCCCGTCGAGCACGCGCAGCACGAGCCCGGCGGCGAGGGCGGCCAGCGCGATGGCGATGGCGGCCCCGATCCCGGCCCGGCGCGCGAGCAGCGGCGCGGCCAGCCCGGCGCCGGCGAAGCAGAGCGTCGGCAACGTCGTGAGCACGCCGGCCCAGACGGCGGAAGTGCCCAGGTCCAGGCGCATTTCGGCGAGCATCGGCCCGACGCCGGTGATGGCCGGGCGCAGGTTGAGCGCGGTGAGCACCACCGCGACCGCGAGCAGCGCTCCGGCGGCGACCACGCCCGGCGTCCGGACTTCGGCGGCGCCGTCCAGTTCGGGTTCACGGTGTTCGACGGGCATGGCGCTACTATCGCATACGTAGGATGATTGGATGAAGGGATAATCCTGTGCCTCTGGCCACCACGCGCCGAGCAGGCCTCGTCGACCAGGTCATCGAGCAGCTGCGGACCGCGGTCACGCAGGGCGAATGGCCGATCGGCGAACGCATCCCGACCGAGGCCGAGCTCGTCGAGCAGCTCGGCGTCGGACGCAACACCGTCCGCGAAGCCGTGCGCGCGCTCGCGCACACCGGGCTGCTGGAGGTCCGGCAGGGCGACGGCACCTACGTGCGCGCCACCAGCGAGGTGTCCGGCGCGATCCGCCGGCTCTGCGGCTCGGAACTGCGGGAAGTCCTGCAGGTCCGGCGCACGTTGGAGGTCGAAGGCGCCCGGCTCGCGGCCATCGGGCGCACCGAAGACGAGGTCGCGGAGCTGCGCGCCCTGCTCGCCCGCCGCGAGACCGATCTGCGGGCGGGCCGCTGGCAGGACTTCGCCCGCACGGACGCCGAGTTCCACTGCGCCGTGGTCGCCGCCGGGCACAACCGGCTGCTGACCGAGCTCTACCGCGGGCTGACCGAGGTCATCGCGGCCAGCATCGCGACGACCTCCAGGATCACGCCGGGCGTGGACCACGCGCCGGAGATCGGCCACGAAGGCCTCGCGCAGGCCATCGCCGACCGGGATCCGGACCGCGCGGCCGCCGAGGCCTGCGGGTTCCTCGACGAGCTCCTGGAGCGCATCGAGAACGCCTGACCTGCGGTTTCACTCAGCGACGACCCCTAAGGGTGCCATTTCAGGGTTGTCGTGGCACCACCGTGGTGCCATATTTGTGCCATGGACCTGACGCCCTTCGTGGACAGCCTCCGCCGCGAGTTCGCGGTCGCCGCCGAGGCGGCCGGCGAGGACGCTGTCGCCCTGGCCGAGCGGCTGGCCTCCCCGCTGGAGTCCGCCATCCGGCTCACCTTGCTCGACGCGCTGTCGGCCGCGGCCGACGAGATCACCCGCGACCTCGCCCCCGGCTCCGTCGAAGTACGCCTTCGCCGCCGCGAAGCGGAGTTCGCGGTTTCCGTGCCCGCGGAACCCGAACCGGCTCCGGCGGAGGCCCCGCCGCCGCCCGAGGCCGACGACGGCGCCGTCTCCCGGATCAACCTGCGGCTCCCCGACCAGCTGAAGCAGCGGGTCGAGGAGGCCGCGAGCCGCGACCGGCTCTCCATCAACGCCTGGCTCGTCCGGGCCGCGAACAACGCGCTCGGCGCGGACGCGAGCCGGACCACGCACCGCCGGTCCGTCTACGGCGAGAAGTACACCGGCTGGGTCCGCTGACCCGCCTGCTCTGACCAGCCAAAACACTCTCACCGCACCCCAGGAGGGCGCAGCCATGCCAGTTTTCGCCACCCCCGAGCCGATCACGGCCACGCTCGACGTCAGCATGGCCGACGTCCGGATCGTCGCCGGCGACCGCACCGAAACCACCGTCGAGGTCCAGCCGGCCGACCCCGGCGACACCGAGGACGTCAAGGCCGCCGCCAAGACCCGCGTCGAGTTCGCCGACGGCGAGCTGCTGGTCAAGGGCCCGAAGTACACCACCAAACTGTGGGGCAAGGGCGGCGCGCTGCACGTCACGGTCGAGCTGCCGGCCGGCTCACGCCTCAAGGCGACGTCCGCGATGGGCGACTTCCACGTCACCGGCCGCCTCGGCGACAGCCGGGTCAAGACGTCCGTGGGCAACATCCACCTCGACGAGACCTCGCGGCTCGAAGCGAACACCGCGACCGGTGACGTCTTCGTCGACCGGGCCACCGGGCACGCCGAGGTCGGCACCGGCTCCGGCGAGCTGCGGATCCGCGAGATCGACGGCACCGCGGTGCTGAAGAACTCCAACGGCGAGACCCGGGTCGGCGAGGTGACCGGCGACCTGCGCGTCAGCACGGCCAACGGCGACATCCTGGTCGACGTCGCCCACGCCGGCGTCAACGCCAAGACCGCCGCCGGCGACATCCGGCTCGGCGAGGTCGTCCGCGACCGGGTCGTCCTCGAGACGGCCGTCGGCGAGATCGAGGTCGGCATCCGCGAAGGCAGTGCCGCGTGGCTCGAGCTGAACTCGCTGACCGGCTCCGTGCGCAACACGCTCACGCCGTCCGACGGGCCGGGCGGCACCACCGAGACCGTCGAGGTCAAGGCCCACACCTACACCGGCGACATCGTCATCCGACGCGCCTGAAGACTCCGCAACGACAAGGGGAAATCGATGCCAGACGCCATCGTGGCCGAAGGACTGGTCAAGAAGTACGGAAAGGTCACCGCGCTAGACGGGATGTCGCTGCGAGTGCCCGAGGGCACGGTGCTGGGAGTGCTCGGGCCGAACGGCGCGGGCAAGACCACCACCGTCCAGATCCTCACGACGCTGCAGAAGCCGGACGCGGGCCGCGCGACGGTCGCCGGGTTCGACGTCGTCAAGGACGCGCACGAGCTGCGCTCGCACATCGGCGCTTCGGGGCAGTACGCCGCCGTCGACCAGGAACTGACCGGGGCCGAAAACCTCGAGATGGTCGGGCGGCTGTACCACCTGGGCACCAAGCGGGCCAAGGCCCGCGGCCGGGAGCTGCTCGCCCGGTTCAGCCTGGAGGACGCCGCCGACCGGCCGGTGAAGGGCTACTCCGGCGGCATGCGGCGCCGGCTCGACCTGGCCGGCGCGCTCGTGGCCAACCCGCCGGTGCTGTTCCTCGACGAGCCCACGACCGGGCTCGACCCGCGGGCCCGCACCGAGCTGTGGGACGTCATCACCGAGCTGGTCGCCGGCGGCACCACGCTGCTGCTGACCACGCAGTACCTCGAAGAGGCCGACCGGCTGGCCGACAGCATCGCCGTCATCGACCACGGGCGCGTGATCGCCCGCGGCACGGCCGACGAGCTCAAGGACCTCGTCGGCGGCGAGCGGATCGAGCTGACCGTCGGCACGCACGACGACGTCCTCGTGGCCCGGCGGGCGCTGGCCCGGCTGGCCAGCGGCGAGCCGCAGGCCGAGGCGTTCCGGCTCACCGTGCCCGTGACCCACGGCGCGAAAGCGCTTACCGAAGCTCTCGCGCTGCTCGCCGCGGAAGGCGTCGACGTCCGCGACGTCGGCGTCCGCCGCCCCACCCTCGACGACGTCTTCCTCACCCTCACCGGCCGCGAAACGGCCGAGCCCGCCGAACTCGCGAAGGAGGCCGTGTGATGAACGCGGTGCAGATGGCCGTCACCGACGGCGTGACCGTCGCCAAGCGCAACTCGATCAAGATCGTCCGGTCGCTGGACCTGCTCGGGTCCATCGTGTTCATGCCGGTGATGTTCGTGCTGCTCTTCGGCTACGTGTTCGGCAGCGTGATCGACATCCCCGGCATGTCGTACCGCGAGTTCATGCTGCCGGGGATCTTCGTCCTCGCGGTGGCGATGGGCAGCATCGTCACCGGCTACGGGCTGACCGACGACCTGCAGAAGGGCATCATCGACCGCTTCCGCTCGCTGCCGATGTCCCCGGCCGCGGTGCTGATCGGCCGCACCACGGCGGACCTCATCCTGAACGTGACGAGCCTGCTGATCATGGGCCTCGTCGGCCTGCTGGTCGGCTGGCGCATCCACACCAGCGTGTTCGAGGCGCTGGGCGGGGTGCTCCTGCTGCTCGCCTTCGCCTACGCGCTGTCGTGGGTGATGGGCACCCTGGGCCTGGCCGTGCGCAAGCCCGAGGTGTTCAACAACGTCTCCAGCGTGGCGATCTTCCCGCTGACGTTCCTGGCCAACACGTTCGTCGACAGCGGCCGCCTGCCCACACCGCTGCGGGTGATCGCGGACTGGAACCCGGTCTCGGCGATCACGCAGGCGTCACGGGAGCTGTTCGGCAACACGAGCCCGGCCATGCCGGTGCACGACGCCTGGCCGATGCAGCACGCCGTGCTCGCCTCGGCGCTGTGGATCGCGCTCCTGCTGGTGATCTTCGTGCCGCTTTCGGTGCGCTGCTACAAGAAGGCGACCAGCCACTGACGACTCAGGGCAGCGTGAGGATCTCGCTGCCGTCGGCCGTCACCACGAGGGTGTGCTCGAACTGGGCCGTCCACTTCTTGTCCTTCGTGGTGACGGTCCAGTCGTCGGACCAGATGTCGTAGTCGATGGTGCCCAGCGTGATCATCGGCTCGATCGTGAAGGTCATGCCCTCCTCGATGATCGTGTCGACGGAGGGCTCTTCGTAGTGCAGAACCGTCGGCGGCGTGTGGAACGCGGGGCCGACGCCGTGGCCGGTGAAGTCGCGGACCACGCCGTAGCCGAAGCGCTTGGCGTAGGACTCGATCACCCGGCCGATGACGTTGAGCTGGCGGCCCGGCCGGACCGCCTTGATCGCCCGCAGCGTCGCCTCGCGGGTGCGCTCCACCAGCAGGCGGGCCTCCTCGGAGACCTCGCCGGCCAGGAAGGTCGCGTTCGTGTCGCCGTGGACGCCGCCGATGTAGGCCGTCACGTCGATGTTGCAGATGTCGCCGTCCTCGATCACCGTCGAGTCCGGGATGCCGTGGCAGATCACCTCGTTGAGCGAGGTGCAGCACGACTTCGGGAAGCGGCGGTAGCCCAGCGTCGAGGGGTAGGCGTGGTGGTCGAGCAGGAACTCGTGCACCACCTTGTCGATGTCGTCCGTGGTGGCGCCCGGCTTGACGGCCTTGCCGCCCTCCTCCAGCGCCTGGGCCGCGATGCGGCTAGCGACCCGCATCGCTTCGATCACCTCGGGCGTGCGCACGCCGTTGCCGGTGTCCCGCTTCGGCGCCGGCTTGTCCACGTACTCGGGACGGGCGATGGAACTGGGGACGTCACGACGCGGCGTCTGGACGCCGGGAACGAGCGGGGCACGAACGGACATGCCTCCACCTTACGACGGCCCGCTCAGCCGATCCCCGCCAGGAACCGGTGTGCGGCCTGCACCGCCGGTTTGGACGACCCGGCGTCGGTGAGGAGCACGGCGAACGCCAGGTCGCCGCGGTAACCGACGAACCAGCCGTGCGAGCGGGAGCCGTCCCCGAACTGGGCGGTACCGGTCTTGCCCGCGACGTCGGGGATGTCCCGCAGCCCGGTCGCGGTGCCGTTGGTGACGACCTCCCGCATCATCCCGCGCAGCGCGTCGAGGACCTCCTGCGCCGGCGGGTCGCCGACGTTCTTCGTCTCCGCGGGCAGGCCCCTGACGATCGACGGTGACGGCACCTTCCCGGCCTGCACGGTGGCCGCGACCAGCGCCATGCCGAACGGGCTGGTCAGGACCGTGCCCTGGCCGAAGCCGTTTTCCGCCCGCTGGACGGCGCGGTCGCTGGCCGGGACGTCCCCGGTGACCGTGGTCAGGCCCGGCACCACGAAGTCGGCGCCGAGGCCGAAGGACCGGGCGGTGTCGGTGAGCGCCGACCGGTCGAGGCCGGCGGCGAGCCGGGCGAAGGTCGTGTTGCAGGACCGCGCGAACGCCGTCTTCAGCGGCACCCGGCCCAGGTCGAACCGGCCTTCGTTCGGCACGACGCGGTTGTCGATCGTCGTCGTCCCCGGGCAGTCGACCGGGCTGCCCGCCTCGACCTCCCCCGCCGACAGCGCGGCCGCCGCCGTGACGATCTTGAACGTCGACCCCGGCGGGTAGCGCCCGGACAGGGCCAGCGAGCCTTCCTCGTCGGCGGCGTCGTTCTGCGCCACGGCCAGGATGTCCCCGCTCGAGGGCTGGATCGCGACCAGCGCGGCGGAGTACGGCTCGGTTTCGAGGGCCTTCTCGGCGGCGGCCTGGAGCTTCGCGCTCAGCGTGCTGGTGACGGCGGGCGCGGGCCGCGGTGGCTCGGCCTGCAGCTCGGCGGCCTCGCCGCCGGTGACGTCGCGGGTGACGATCCGCCAGCCCGCCGCCCCGGCCAGCTGCTGCTCGACCAGCGCGCGGATGCCCGGCAGGACCTGCTGCCCGGACCCGCGGGTCACCGGCAGCAGCCGCTCCTGGCTGGCGAAGCGGACGCCGGGCAGGTCGTAGATCGCCGGCTTGACCCGCTGGTAGTCGCCGGCGCGCAGGGTGATCACCGGGTAGGCGTCACCGGGTTTGGTCTTGTTCATCCCGTCCAGCACGGACCGGCCGGTGACCGACGGCTCGTACCGGTGCAGCGCCTTGGCGAGCGTCCCGGCGACGGCATTCGCGTCGCCGGCCTTCTGCGGGTCGACGACCACGCCGATCACGGTCTGCGGGCGCATCAGCGCCACGCCGTCGCGGTCGAGGACCGGCGCCGTCTCGGGCAGCTGCGGCAGCATGCCGAGGGTCTGGCCGACGGCGAGCTGGGGGTGCACGACCGTCGGCTGCCAGTGCACCTGCCAGCCGCTCTCGGCCGCCCGCAGCTGGGCGTCGGCGCGGTAGGACCAGGTCCGGCCGTGCGGGAGGTGCCAGGTGAGCCGGTAGCCGGCGGTCACGACGTCGCCGTCCGGCTGTTTCACCTCTTCGTCCTCGACGTCGAGGGCCTCGGGGTCGAGCACCCCGCGGACCTGGCTCAGCACGGTCTTCGCGGCATCGGGTGAGTCGGTGTTCGCGGCCGCCGCGGCGACGTCCCCGGACGCGAAGGCGTCCAGGAAGGCGGAGAGGGCGTCCTCGGGGCTGTCGCCCGAGCACCCGGCCGTGGTCGCGGCGACGAGCAGCAGCACCGCGAGAGCACGGTTTCGACGTGCACTCATGGCGGGATGATGCCTGGTCAGAGCGTTGCGGCGGCTTTGCAACACCGCCACGGAAGAGTGGTTAGAACAGCACCGTCGCGTACTGGCCGACCTGCTGGAAGCCGATCTTGCGGTAGGCCGCGAGGGCGGGGGTGTTGAAGGCGTTGACGTAGAGACTGGCGGTGCGGCCGAGGCCGCGGACGAGCCGGTTCACGACGGCGGCGGTGCCGGCGGTGCCGAGCCCGTCGCCGCGGCGGTCGGGGTGGACCCAGACGCCCTGGATCTGCCCGACGGTGGCCGACATGGCGCCGATCTCGGCCTTGAAGACGACCTCGCCGTCCTCGAAGCGGGCGAACGCGCGGCCGGCCCCGATCAGCTCGGTGACCCGGGCGCGGTAGCTGGCCCCGCCGTCGCCGCTGCGCGGGTCGACGCCGACCTCCTCGATGAACATCGAGACGGCCGCGGGCAGGTACCGCTCGAGTTCGTCCGGCCGGACGGGCCGCACCAGCGGATCGGCGGCGACGAGCGGGGTGGCGTCGAGGGCCATCAGCGGCTGGTCGTCGCGGACCTCGCGGGCCGGGCCCCACTCGCCTTCGAGCTCGTCCCAGAGGCCGAGGACCTGTTCGGCCGGGCCGACGAGCGAGGAGCAGGTGCGTTGCCTTCTCAGTGCGCGGTCGGCGAAGGAGCGCAACGCGGGGGCGTTGCCGCGGAGGGGGATGAGGTTGGGCCCGGAGAAGCACAGCCCTTGGAGCCGCCCGGCCCGGACCGGACGGCTGTCGGCGGCCCAGAGCTCGCCACCGAGCCGCCACGGGTCGAGGCCCGCGGCCTCGACCCGGGCGGCT
>NZ_MUMI01000316.1 GCF_002155975.1 Amycolatopsis kentuckyensis | reverse complement strand
CCTCGAGCAGGGGGCCTCGGCACGTCCGCGCGGGCACGAGCCACCGGGCGGCCGCCGGGGCGCGAGCCACCGGGTACGCAGCCGGGGCGGGCATGGGAGAACCCCCGAGCGAGAAGGGGCGCTCGGGGGTTCCGGGGTGGAGGAAGCGGATCAGCCGGCGAGGGCGGCGACCGCCTTCTTCCACCGGGTTTGGTCGCGGGCCTCGCGGGGGGACACCACTTCGGCGAAGCGGACGGTTCCGGTCCCGTCGATGAGGAAGGTGCCGCGGTTGGCCATCCCGCCCTGGTCGTTGAAGACGCCGTAGGACTGCGCGACGGCTCCGTGCGGCCAGAAGTCCGACAGGAGGGGGAACGTGAGGCCCTGCCGGTCCGCCCACGCCTTGAGGGTGAACGGCGTGTCCACCGAGACGCCGACGACCTGGACGTTCTCGTCGGTGTAGCCCGCCAGTTCGTCGCGGACCTGGCAGATCTCCCCCTCGCAGATGTGGCTGAACGCGAACGGGTAGAAGACCAGCAGCACCGGCCGGGCCCGCCACAGCTCGCTGAGCGTGACCGGTGCCCGGCCGGTGTCGGGGAGCGTGAAGTCCGGCGCCGCCGAACCAGCTTCAACCGCCATGAGACTTCTCCCTCATCCCTTGAGCGGGCTGGTCTGGTGCGAGAACAGCCGCAGCCCGTCGCCGGTCCGCACCACGATCCAGGTGACGCGGACCTGACGCTCGGGCGCCGTCTCGGTCTCGCCCTCCAGCAGGATGCCGCCCTGGCTGATGATCATCGCGGTGGTGTCGTCGAGGAACCGGACGGCCAGCGGCCAGCCGCGGACGCGCGCGCCGCGGAAGTAGCCCTCGAAGCCCGCCTTCATGTACTCGCGGATCTGCTGGCGGCTGGTGAGCTGGTCGTCCTTCATCAGCAGGCTGCCGTTGTCGGCGAAGGTGTCGGCGAAGAAGTCGGCGTCGTTGCGCTCCCAGCCCTCCTGGATGCGCATCGCGACGGTCAGCACGGCCTTCTCGTCGTCGCCGGTGAACTCGCGGTAGTACGAGGTGTCCTCTTCGATGCCCGCGGCGGCCAGGATCGCCGACGCGTCGCCCCACGCTGAAGCCATGGTGATCGTCTCCTTTACCAACGAAGGGTGGCGCCGGCGCCACNNTCCTCAGCACTCACCGACATCGGAATCCTCCTTGTCTGTTCCCGGTATTCACTGTCCCGCACCCGGACGCGCGGAGAGTCCTCTCCATTGCGCACAAAGAAGGGCCGGGACGACAGCGTCCCGGCCCTCCGCGGAGAAACGTCAGTACATGTCGCGCGGACGCCACCACTGGTACGGCGCGGTCTGCGGCCAGCCCTCCGGCGAGTCCTCCCAGAACTCCTGGCGCCCGTACGGGGTCAGGTCCAGCAGGTTGAGGTCCAGCCGCAGCTTGTCCAGGCCGCGAGCACTGGTGAAGTACGTCCGGTACACCTTCTCGCCGTCACGCAGGAACACGCTCAGCGTCGAGCCGGCGCCGGCACCGCAGTCGTCGTTGAACTCCTGATCGCACGACAGCCACTTCAGCGGCCAGCCCATGCGCTCCCGGTACTCCTGCAGCTGCGCCTGCGGGGCCGGCGAGACCAGCACCAGCCGGGTGTCGCGCTGCTCCAGGTGGTCCAGGTGCGGCAGGTTGTCCGCCACCGCGGAACAGCCGGGGCACCGGTGGTCCGACCCGGCCTCCATCATGAAGTGGTAGACGATCAGCTGGCGCTGCCCGTCGAACAGGTCGGCCAGGCCGACCTTGTCGCCGGCGGCCGTGACGAACACGTAGTCCTTCTCGAAGGCGACCATCGGCTGACGGCGGCGCTCGGCGGCCAGCGCGTCGAGGATGCGGGTGACCTCCTTTTCGCGCGCCATCAGCTTTTCGTGAGCGATCTGCCACTCTTGCGGTGACACGATCTTGGGAAGGCTCATTTGTCCTCTCCTCGAGGCGATTCAGGTTGCCTTGTGCAGGTAGATCGATTTGTACTGGAAGAACGTGTCGAAGCCCTCGGGTCCCAGCTCGCGGCCGAGCCCGCTGGCCTTGACACCGCCGAACGGCGCGCCCAGGTCGAGGTCGTAGTAGTTGACCCCGACGCTGCCCGAGCGCACCCGCCTGGCCACGGCGATCCCCTTGTCCACGTCGGACGTCCAGATCGTGCCGCCCAGGCCGTATTCGGAGTCGTTGGCGATCGCGACGGCCTCATCGACGTCACGGTACGGGATCACCGCGAGCACCGGCCCGAAGATCTCCTCGCGCGCGATGGGGTCGCTGTTGGCCACGTCGGCGAAGACGGTCGGCCGGACGTACCAGCCCCGCTCCTGCTCCGCCGGGACGCCGCCGGCCACCAGCCGCGCGCCGCTGTCCTGCCCGAGCCGCACGTAGGACTCGACGCGCTCGCGGTGCCGCGAGCTGACCATCGGGCCGATCTGCGTCGTGCGGTCGAGCGGGTCGCCGATCTTCAACGCCTTCGCCAGCCCGGCGACCGCGTCGACCACCTCGTCGTAGCGGGAGCGCGGCGCCAGGATCCGCGTCGAGATGTAGCAGGCCTGCCCGCTGTTGAGCAGCGCGCACGAAGCGAGCCCCTGCGTGGTGGCGACGAGGTCGGCGTCGTCGAGCACGATGGCGGCCGATTTCCCGCCCAGCTCCAGGGTCACCGGCCGCAGCAGCCTGCCGCAGATCTCGCCGACCTTGCGCCCGGCCGCGGTCGAGCCGGTGAACGCGACGCGGTCGACGCCCGGGTGCGACACCAGGTGCTCGCCGATGTCCGCGCCACCGGTGACGACGTTCAGCACACCCGGCGGCAGGCCCGCCCGATCGGCCGCGGCGGCCAGTTCCAGCGCGCCGAACACCGTCTCCGGTGCGGGCTTGAGCACCACCGTGCACCCCGCGGCGAGCGCGGGCGCGACGGTGAACATGGTGATGGGCTGGGGGAAGTTCCACGGCACGACCACCGCGACCACCCCGACCGGCTCGCGCCGGACGATGGTCTCGCCCATCCCGTCGAACCGTTCGCGCCGGTCCTCCAGCACGGTCCGCCGGGCCAGCCCCGCGTGGTAGCGGAGCAGCCCGATCGGCGCGCCGCCCTCGCTGGGCAGCGCCACCGAGATCGGCGTTCCGTTCTGGACGGACGTGGCGGTGGCCCGCTCCGGGACGGTTTTCTCCAGCTGGATCGCGAAGCGCTCCAGCAGTTCCGCGCGCTCCTCGACCGGCAGGCCGGTCCACGACGGGGTGCCGAACGCACGACGCGCCGCGGCGACCGCGGCGTCCACATCGGACTCCGAGGCGAGCGGCGTGGTGCCGTTGCGCTCCCCGTCGGCCGGCGAGATCGCCGCGATCGTGCCGCGACCGGGTCTGCGCCATTCGCCGTCGACGTACAGGGCGTGGTAGTCGTAACTCATGGGACCTTCTCCCGGGGAAAGGCCCCGGCGGACCACGGGGTCCGCCGGGGCTGGAGAGCGCCGGCTCAGTTGATCGGCGTCTCGATCACTTCTTCGGCGGCCGGCCGCGCCTGGACGACCGGCCCGGCCGGCTTCGGCTTGCCGGGCGCGAACAGCGCCACGGCCGTGCCGAGCAGCGCGACGATGCCACCGAGCACCAGCGCCGCCTGGAAGCCGGACAGCGACGCTTCGGCCGACTCGAAGCTGCCGTTGGCCGCGAAGGCCGCACCCAGCGCCACGACGCCGAACACCCCGCCCAGCTCGCGCAGCGCGCTGTTCACACCCGACGCCACGCCGGCGTCCTCCGGCGGGACCGACGCGAACACGAGGTTGATCGTGGTGGGCAGGCACATCGCGATGCCCGCGCCGCCCAGGATCAGCGGAACGACCATGCTGCCGTAAGCGACGCCGATCGAGGTGACCAGGCCGATCCAGAGCAGGCCGATGCCCAGCAGCGCGAGGCCGGCGATCATGAACGGCTTGCTGCCGTGCTTGTCGGCCAGCTTGCCCGCGAACGGCGCCACCACCAGCGGCATCGCCGTCCACGCCAGCAACTGCAGACCGCTGACCATGGCGTTGCTGCCCAGACCGAACTGGAACAGCTGCGCCAGCACGAACAGCGCACCGATCAGGGCGAAGTGCTGGAGGAACGCGGAGATGTTCGCCACGGTGAACCCGCGGTGGCGGAAGTACTCCATCGGGAGCATCGGGTACTTCGCCCTGAACTCCCACGCCACGAACGCCACCAGCAGCACCACCCCGCCGAGCACCGAGCCGTAGGCCTCGAACGCACCCCAGCCGATGGACGGCGCGCGGACCGCGGCCCAGACCAGCCCGAACAGGCCGGCCGAGGCGAGCAGCAGGCCGGGCACGTCGATCTTCGGACGCGGGCCCTTGCTCTCGCGCAGCAGCACCGCGGAACCGACGGTGGCGGCGATCCCGAACGGGACGTTCAGCCAGAAGATCCAGTGCCACGAGATGCCCTGGGTGACGATGCCGCCGATGACGGGGCCCGCCGCGATCGCGATGCCCGCGACGCTGCCCCAGATACCCATGGCGGCGCCACGCTTCTCCGGCGGCGTGGCGTCGGCCAGCAGCGCGAGGCTGACCGGAATGGACACACCGGCGGCCACGCCCTGGATGACCCGGGCGATGATCAGGATTTCGATGGTGCCCGCGGACGCGGCCATGATCGACGCGATGGTGAAGGCGGCCAGGCCGATCACGTACGTCCGCCGCCGCCCGAACCGGTCGCCGAGCGCGGCGCCGGTGAGCATCAGGCAGGCGAACGCCAGGTTGTAGGCGTTGATCGTCCACTCGAGGTCGGCGAGATCCGCGCCCAGGTCGACCTTGATCGTGGGTATGGCGGTGACCACGACCATGACGTCCAAAGAGGTCAGGAACGCGCAGACGGACACCAGCACCAGCGCCCAGCCCGGCCGCAGAGGACGTTCGGTCCCGCTAACTGCACTCACGGTGGCACCTCCCTGCGGTCCGGTCCCGAAGAATCACCGTCATCACAAACTCCATTCGTCGCGTTCCCCCCGGCACCCGGTGCGCCGGCGTGGTTCTACCGTTCCTTCACCAGCCGCCCGAACGCCTGCAGTTCGGCGATGTAGAGATCGGGCACCTCCATGGCGGGGAAGTTGCCGCCGCGGTCGTACTCGTTCCAGTGCTGGATCGTGGAGAACTCGCGTTCCGCCCAGCGCCGGACCGGCTTGAACGGGGCGTGGGGGAACACCGCCACCCCGAGCGGCATGGTCAGCTCGAAGTAGCGGCCCGCGCCCGGCGAGATCGGCAGGAAGTCGACGCTCTCGTAGTAGAACTGCCCGGACGAGCCGGCGGTCTCGGTCAGCCAGTAGATGGCGGGGATGGCCAGCACCTTGTCGCGGTCGAACGCGTCCTCCGGCAGCCCGCCGCGGGTGTCGGCCCAGTCGCGGTACTTCTCGATCACCCAGGCGAGCTGGCCGACCGGCGAGTCGCTGAGCCCGTAGGCGACCGTGTGCGGGCGGGTCGCCTGCAGCTTCATCGAGCCGGACAGGATCTTCGCGAACGTGTCCGACTTGCCCCAGGAGTGCTGGTCGGCCTCGCTGAGGCCCTCCAGGTCGGCCGGGTCGTCGCCGGGCGCGGTGACCAGGGTGTTGAGGTGCACGGCGAGCACGTGCTCGGCGTCCTGCAGCCCGAGCACCAGCGCCACCCCCGAGCCGAAGTCGACGCCCTGGGCGATGTAGCGCTCGTAGCCCAGCTCCGCCATCAGCTGCGCCCAGGCACGGGCGACGCGCTGGGTGTTCCAGCCGCCTTCCGGTGCCGGGCCGGAGAAGCCGAAGCCGGGCATGGACGGGATGATCAGGTGGAACGCGTCGCCGGGGTCGCCCCCGTGGGCGCGCGGGTCGGTCAGCGGGCCGATCACGTCGAGGAACTCGACCACCGAGCCGGGCCAGCCGTGCGTGATGATCATCGGCGTGGCGTCGGGCTCCGGCGAGCGCACGTGCAGGAAGTGGACGTTCGCCCCGTCGATCGTGGTGGTGAACTGGGGGAACGCGTTGATCCGCTCCTCGACCTTCCGCCAGTCGAACTCGGTGCGCCAGTACTCGGCGAGGTCCTTGAGGTAGTCGATGGGCACGCCGCGGTCCCACCCCGCTTCGGGCAGCCCGACCGGCCAGCGGGTCTCGGCCAGCCGCCTGGCCAGGTCGTCCAGCTGGGCCTGGGGGATTTCCACGCGGAAAGGTTGCATTTTTTCGGCGCTCCAATCACGGGGTGGCGGCTCCGGCCCGCGGAGCCAGACCACCGGTCTTAGGATCGCGGGCAAGACGCCGGATATCATCTTCGAAAGTGCTCTGCGCCCGAAGGCTGTGGAAAAGCACCGCTCAGAGGTAGTCGGTGTTCGGTTCGAGACCGCACAGCAGCCGGCCGTACAGTTCCAGGTTCGTGTCCGGGTTGGTCAGCGCGTGAATGGCGACCGCGTTCACGTCGCGCTGGATCCGGGTGATCGGCACGTCGTGGAAGATCGAGGACCCGCCGCTGATGGTGGCGATGAGGTCGACGGCCTGCTTGCACAGCTGCGCGACGCGGCCGAGCTGCACCCGCGAGGACGCGCGCTCGGTGATCGTCCACGACTCGCCCGTGACGAGCTTTTCCTCGACGAGGTCGGCGAACCGGTGCGCCCGGGTCTCGGCTTCCTCGATCAGCAGCCCGGCCTCGCCGAGGCGGATGTGCGTGATCGGCGCTTCGGCCTGGCTCGGGTAGTGCGTGTAGGAAATGCCGCGGCCGGGCAGCCGGTCGAGGAAGCTTTCCAATGCGTACTTCGCCGCGCCGATGAGCTGGCCGGCCGTCGCGACGGTCGACGTCACCAGCATCGGGGTGAGGTGGTAATTGGGCTTCACCGAATTGACGGCGGATTTGCACTGGTCCGTGAAGAAATCGGCGGTCTTCACGATCCGGGACGACGGGACGAACACGTCGTGCGCGGTCACCGTGACGCTGCCGGAACCGGGCAGGCCGTGGGTGTACCAGTCGTCGACGATTTCCAGGTCGGAAACCGGGATCAGCGTGGTGATCGGGCCGTCGGCGGCCTCGGGGCCGTCCGGTACCGCCGCGGTGACCTTCCACTGCGCGTGCAGGATCCCGCTGTTGAACCGCCAGGTGCCCGAGATCCGGTACCCGCCGTCGACCTTCGTCGCGGTGCCGGTGGTGGCGAGCGTGCCGCAGACGCGCACGTTCTCGGTGGCGAAGACCTCGTCGAGCACCTCGTCGGGCCAGAGCCCGGCCATCCAGTTCAGCAGCGCGTAGACGGACACGCAGAAGGCCGCGGAACTGTTGCCGCGCGCGACTTCCGCGTGCACGTCGATCAGGGTGTGCGCGTCGCTTTCGTAGCCACCGTACTGCTTCGGCGCCTGCATCTTGAGGATGCCGGAGAGCTCGATGGCTTCGACCACGTCGTCGGGCAGCCTGCGGTGCTCGTCGATCCAGAGCGCCCGCGACCGCAGCAGCGGCACCAGCTTGGACGCGCTCTGAACGAGCTCGTCCCTCGTCGGTGTCTGTGACATTGTTTTCCTCCGCGCCTCGACCGGTGCTTGCACCTATCGTGCGCGCCGGTGAGAATCCCGGGCATCTCTTCGAATGCGGGGTTCACCGGTGTCCACAAGAGACAGACGAGATCGCGCGCGGGCCTACGGGGCCAGCAGCCCGGCCAGGCCCTCGTACCCGGTTTCCTTCAGCCGCAGCCCGGACTTCGTCGCGTACGCCGCGTCCGCGCGGATCCCCAGCCCTTCCACCATGCGGTTCATGAAGTTGAACAGCGCGCACACCAGCACCGCGTCGTGCAGCGCCCGCTCGTCCCAGCCGGCGGCGAACACGGCTTCGGCGTCGGCGTCGGTCATCCGGGACGGCGTCCGGGTCAACTTGCCGACGTAGGCCAGCACGGGCCGGAGCTTGTCGTCGACCGGTGCCGTCGCGAGGTCGTCGAGGGCCGCGGCGAGCAGTCCCGCGGGCACGCCGAACGCCTCGGCGGTCACCGTGTGGATGCCGTGGCAGTAGTCGCAGTCGTTCAGCCCGGACACGTAGGCCGCGATCAGCTCGCGTTCACCCTCGGTGAACGGCGATTCGCCGCGCAGCACCAGCTCGTGGAAGGCCAGCAGGTGCCGTGCCGGGCCCGGGTGCGCCTGGAACACCTGCAGCAGCGTGGTTTCCTCCGGCAGGGACTTCAGGTACGACATCAGGTGCCTTCCGTTTCGTCGGCGTGCCGGTCGGCGAGCGGGTCCACGTCCGCCCGGCGCAGCGAGCACGCGGTCAGGTAAGCGATCGTGGCCGCGCCGGCGCCCGGCACGGCCGCCGCGGCCGCCGCCTGGGCCGCTTCCCACTCACGGCGCAACGCGCCGGGAGAAGCTGTCGAGCTCCCGTGGCCGGCGAACGCACGCAGCTCCCGCCAGCACTCGGCGCCCGAGGCGACCAGCGCGGCGAACCCGAACCCGCCCGCTCCATGGCGCGCCTGGTCGACCACCTGGGTCACCAGCGCGGCGTCGTCCGCCAGCCGGGCGAGCCCCAGGCCGGCCAGCAGCCGGTCGGCGTCCAGGCCGAGCAGGACGACGCCGGCTTCGACCGAGGCGGGCGCGTCGACGTCGGGCAGCACGAACCGCAGGTCACCGCCGTCAGACATCGGCCGTCACCCGCAGGTCGACGGCGGCGCCCCGCAGCCGGGCGGCCACCGCCGCGGCGACCCGGGCGGTCGCCACCCGGTGCCCGTCGATGTTGCGGGCGGCCGGGCCGAGCACCATCCCCGCCGCGGCCCCGACGACCGACACCTCGGGCGCGTGCCGGTAGGACAGCGTCGCCTCGTCCAGGTCCGGCCAGCCGTCCCGGGCCCCGACGAGCCCGGCGGGCAGCAAGCCGGTCCCGATCGACGGGATCGTGCCGAGCGCCAGCACGACGTGGTCGGCGTCGACGCGGCGGCCGCTCTCCAGCCGCACCGCGGCCGTCCCGGTGACGCCGGAGGAGACTTCCTTGACGGCTTCCCCGCGGTGCACGACCAGGCGGCCTTCGGCTTCGGCCCGTTCGAGCAGCGGCCGGAACTCGAACATGACGGAGGCGCGGCGGAACTCGGCGGTGAGGTCGAGGCGCTCGGACCAGCCGACGCCGTCGAACCGCTTCCGGCCCTCGGGCCGGAAGAAGGTGGAGTTCACGTCGGCGCACTGGTAGTGCTCCCGGACTTCGCGCAGCACCCAGTGCACCTCGCGGCCGCCGTCGAGCGCCGCGGCGAGGAGGTGGGCCGCGGTGAGCCCGGCACCGACCACGATCTGCCGCTCGCCGGGGCCGGGCGGCGGCTCGTCCCAGTACGACACCGCGGCGGGCGGGGGGCCACCGCCCCACCACCGCTCGGGGGCGGTCCGGCGTTCCTCACCGAGGCACAGCACGACGTGCCGGGCGCGGACGGTCGAGCGGGTCGTGTGCACGGCCACCCCGTCGCCGTCCGGGCGCACCCCGGTCACCGAGGCGCTCCACAGCTTGTCCCGGACGTGGTGGGTGACCGCGAGGTGGTCGGTGTAGGCGTGGAAGACGTCGACCGGCACGACGGACCGGTGACCGGCCTGCGCCATCCGGATCTCGCGGCGCTCGACCGGGGTGAGCCGGCCCCAGTGCAGCCGGGCGAAGTCGAGCAGCTCGCAGTCGCGGAAGCCCTCGACGCCGGGGTGGTGTTCGTACGGCGACCGCAGCACCCGCTGGTCCAGCCGGTCGATGCGGTCGAAGAACCGGCCGCACGAACGGCCTTCCCGGTCCAGCACGACCAGCTCGGTGACGCCGTGGTGCCAGAGCGCGGACGCCACCGCCAGCCCGGCCGGGCCCGCGCCGACGATGACGACGTCCGCGGTGGCGGGCGGGACCGGGTCCCGTGGCGGCCGCGCCGGGGCCGCCGGCCGGGGCCAGTGCCGGCCGCGCGGCGACTCGAGCAGCCGGGGCTCGGGGATGAACTTGATCACCGGTCCGTTCCGTCCTGGCCGCTCAGCCGATCACGGTCACCGGCACGATGAGCTCGATCACCGGCCGCTGCCGCATCCCGTCCGCGACCAGCTCGTCGAGCGTCTGGCGCGACTTCTCGGCGCTGTCGGTGGCGATCGGGCTGTAGCGCGAGTAGAAGTAGGTCGGCTTGCGGCCGCCGGTCTCCATCGAATAGGTCTTCAGCACCGTTTCCCCGGGGCGGACCTCGCCGTCGTAGAACGTGAGGCGCCGCTGGTCGGGGGTCATGAAGCTCTTCGCGAACTGCGGGGACATGAGCATGGCGTCATCGACGAAGGTCGACTCCTCGTCCATCACGGCCTGCATCGCGACCCAGGTCTGGTCGGTCAGGTTGGTCTCGGCCTTGATCACCTGCCACCGGCCGGCTTCCGGCAGGCTGATGCTCACCGAGACGTCGTGGTCGGTCGTGTCGATGGCGCCGGTGACCATCAGCACCCGCCGGGCCAGATCGGCCGTACCAATCATCTGGATGTCGCGCGCCCGCACGCGACTGGATACGTCAAGGCCGGGCAATTCTGGTGACGACACGGTACAGCCTCCTCGTTATTCAAACCCCCGAAATAACGGTCTGACCTGCGACCTCATGGCAGGTTTTCACACCGCCGAAGACGCTGTCAAGATGAGGAATGCACGGTCGCACGAGGCGCATTTTGTGACCGATCGGACCGGCGATTGTCTAGCCCGTTCAGCCCAGCCGGGTCGCACAGCGTGACCACGGCCGCTTCCTTCACTCGGGCTCGGCCCCTTCGGGGTGCGAGGCGCGGACGCCGAGGTCGTCGTCGATCGCCCCGACGTACCGGATCTCGAACGCGGAGTGAGCGCGCTGAACCATGATCTTCAGCACGAGGCCCGGTTTCACCATAACCAGAAAATTACCCGGATCGCGGGGGTCGCCGAAAATGTCGTAGACCAGGAAAGCAGATCCGTCGCCCACGGCGAACAATGCCTCGTAAACAATGTTCCGCTCCGCTTGCGGCGCCGACTCGGCCCACCGTTCGAGCACCTCGTCGCCAGCAGTGAGCTGGAGGCGCATCGCCATCCGCCGGCCTCCCAACCGAGTGTCCGACCGGCTCCGGGCAGGCCCGTCCGCCGGCGGCGCCGGTGACACCCCGGCCCGGACCGTACGAGTATCGCGCGGCCGGATCCGGAGGTCATCTTCGATAATGCGACCGGTTCAGTTGTAGCCGAGGACGATGTGTTCCCGCAGGTATTCGCGTTCCCGGGGAAGCACGCTTTCCGCCTCGGGGGCCGCCTCCAGGTGCCGGCTGCCCAGAGCTTCCGGGCCGGCGGCTCGATCGGGCGTCGTGGTCTCCATGGCTCCTCCATTCCGTCGGTTCGTCGATGGGTGACGTACACGATCGGCCCACGGGATCGAGGAATTGCCGTGAATCGGTCATGCGCCCAGGGTGCGCAGCGCACAAGTGGCCGCGTACCGGCCCGCTGGGGTGCACTGGAAGCATCGACGACCCGGAAGGAGCACCGTGACGACCTCCCACCACCCGCCGGACAACCACCTCAGCGCGGCCGAGAGGCAGCGAACGTGCGCAGCGTGCGGCCGCCCCTTCGAGCCGGGCGGCCGCACGGGCCTGGAAGCGTTCCTGGACGGCGAAGTCCACTACGCGGCGGTCCACGAGGGCTGCAGCACCCACCCGGCGGCCCGCGAGAGCACGATCGCCGGAAAGCTGCGCCGGATGCGCGCCGCGGAGGCAGCCTGACCGGCCCCGCGCCCGCGGTCCGGCCGTCCGGCGGCCGGACCACGAGCACGCTCCGCCGGCTCCGACGGTCCACAGTGGACGCCGGACTCCGGACAGCACAACGTGCTCCGCCATCCGGCGGAGCACGTGCCTGCCCCGGTCTGCACAACGGCGGCCCGGTGGTCCGGGGAGTCACCACCCGATCGGCGCAACCGAACCGGCGCACGCCACAGCGCGGCCGGTGCCATGCGGCCACATCGACCGGCCCGCCACCACCCGGTCAACACAACCGAACCAGCGCGCGCCACAGCCCGGCCGGTGCCACGCAGCCACATCGACCAGCCCACCACCACCCCGTCAGCACAACCGAACCGACACCCACCACAGCCCCGTCGGCCGCGGACCCGGTGAGCGCGACGTACCCCGCGCCCGCAGCTCCCCTCAGCGCGGCAGGCCCGACAACCGCCACGCGCCGGGGCCCGGCCGGGGTGGGCCCGGGTGCGATCGGGACGGGTCCGCCCAAGGGCCCTGCGGCGTTTCTCTCCGCGCACCCTCACCGCGGGTCACCACCGCCAGGGCCACCAGCAACGCCGCGAGTTCCGTGTCGTGCGGGTGGCCTCGCACCACGATCCGGGTTGCGTCGTCCTTCGTCACCGGGCCTCCCGCGGTCCGTCAGATCGGCTGGTTGCCGTGCTTGCGGGCCGGGGCGGGCTTGCGCTTGTCGCGGAGCATCGCCAGGCCCCTGGCCAGTGCCGCGCGGGTCTCCGCCGGGTCGATGATGTCGTCCACCAGGCCGCGCTCGGCCGCGTACTCGGCGTTCAGGTACTCCTCGGTGTACTCGCTGACCAGCTGCGCCCGCAACGCCGCCGGGTCGGGCGCCGTCGCGAGGTCGCGGCGGTGCAGGACGTTCACCGCGCCCTCCGCGCCCATCACCGCGATCTGGTTGGTCGGCCACGCCAGTGACAGGTCGGTGCCGATCGACCGGGAGTCCATCACGATGTACGCGCCGCCGTACGCCTTGCGCAGGATCACCTGGATGCGCGGGACCGTCGCCTCGCAGTAGGCGTGCAGCAGCTGCGCGCCCTGGCGGATGATGCCGCTGCGCTCCTGCTCGACCCCCGGCAGGAAGCCCGGCACGTCCACCAGGCTGACCAGCGGGATGCCGAAGGCGTCGCAGAACCGCACGAACCGGGCCGCCTTCTGCGACGCCGGGCCGTCCAGCACGCCCGCGAAGACCGACGGCTGGTTGCCGACGAACCCCACGACCCGGCCGTCGATCCGGGTCAGCGCGCACAGCACGTTGCGGGCCCAGCTCTCGTGCAGCTCGAAGAACTCGCCGTCGTCGGCGAGCTCGGCGAACACCTCGCGCATGTCGTACGGCCGGTTCGGCTCGGCCGGCACGATCTCCGCGAGCCGCGGCCGGTAGTCGTCGCGGGCGCCGATCTCGGCGGTTTCCGGCGCCGGCTCGAGGTAGTTGGCCGGCAGCAGCGAAACCAGGTACCGGACGTCGGCGAGGCAGCTCTCCTCGTCGTCGTGCACCACCGTCGCGACACCGGAGTACGACCCGTGGACCTCCGCGCCGCCGAGTTCCTCGTGCGACACGAGGTGCCCGCTGACCGCCGCGACGACGTCCGGCCCGGTCAGGTACATCCGTGAGGTGTCGCGGACCATGAACGTGAAGTCGGCCAGCGCGGGCGAGTACGCCGCGCCGCCGGCGCACGGGCCGAGGACGACGCTGATCTGCGGCACCACCCCGGACGCCTCGACCTGGCGGCGGAAGATCCCGCCGTACCCGTTGAGCGCGAGCACGCCCTCCTGGATCCGCGCGCCGCCGCTGTCGTTGAGACCGATCACCGGGGCGCCGTTGGCGATCGCGAGGTCGAGCACCTTGTGGATCTTCGCCGCGTGCGCTTCGCCGAGCGAACCGCCGAACACGGTGAAGTCCTGCGCGTAGACGAACACGCGCCGGCCGTCGATGGTGCCGGAGCCGGCGATCACGCCGTCGGTGTGCGGGCGGTTCCCGGACAGGCCGGGACCGGCCGCCTGGTGCCGCCGGTAGGGCTCCAGCTCGAGGAAGGAGTCGTCGTCGAGGAGCAGGGCGAGCCGCTCGCGGGCGGTCAGCTTGCCCAGCGAGTGCTGCCGGCGGACGGCGTCGAGCCGCCCGTCGGCGATGTGCGCGCGCAGTTCCTCGCGCCGCTGCCGCAGCAGCGGCATGTCCGGCGCCGCGGGCGGTTCCGCGCCCGCGGGCCGGGTCAGCGAGATCACCTGCGCCTCGCCCGGCTCGCCGGCACGCACCGGCCGGGACCGCCGGCTCCCGTTCGGGACCGGCACCACCTCGGCGTCGTCCGACCGCCGGGCGGCGTTGTCGTGCGATCCGCTCACGCGGCATCCCGGGCCCGTGCGAGGTCGTCCCGCTCGATCTCGGCGACGATGTCGGACCACACGATGCCGCGCCCGAGCCGGGGCATCGGCCGCACCGGAACCTCGGCGGGCTCGGGCACGAGCCGCACGTGGTCGCCCGAAGCGGTGGCGTCGCTGGCAGTCATATCGGGACCTCCTCGGTCGAGGTGCCCCCGGCCTACCCGGGAGCGGCGGGCAAATCAGCGGGCACGCCCGGCGGCGGGCGAGGCGACGAACCCGGCGGAGCTCGCGCGGCCCGCCTGCCGGGCGGTCAGCACACCGGCGCCGTGCAGCCAGCGGACGGTGTCGGTCACCGTCGTGGCCGCCGGGCGAGCCGGGACTCCCGCGTCCGGGGCGGTGGGGGCGACCGGCTCGGCGACGGCGCAGACGTGGATCGCGCCGTGCTCCGCCGGGATGTGCCACGGCCACACCCGCTGCAGCAGCCCGCCCAGGCGCCCGACCGGGGTCAGGAGCGCGGGCGGGAGGAACACCGCCGGCAGCCGGCGGCCGGTCACCGTGCGGACCAGGTCCAGGTAACCGCGGGTGGTCACGAAGTGGCCGGGCCCGAAGTAGGCGGGCCCGGCCGGCGCCGGGGCCGTCAGCACCGCGGCCAGCTGGGCGGCCGTGTCGCGGACGTCGCCGATCGGCAGCCCGCCGGACGGCCAGAACGGCATCAGGCCGCGCAGCAGGTCGCGCAGGCGGGCGTTCTGGTCGCCCAGCCGCGGGTCCTCCGGCCCGAGCAGCGCCGGCGGGTAGACGATCGTCACCGGGACACCCTCGTCGCGGTGACGCCGCGCGATCCGCTCCGCGGCGGCCTTCGCCGCCAGGTACGGCTCCCGCGACGTGCCCACCGGCGTCTCCGGCCCGATGCTCCCGGCCGCCGGGTACAGCGCACCCACGGTCGAGACGTGCACGATCCGCCCGGCGCCGGCGGCCCGCGCGGCCGCCA
>NZ_MUMI01000315.1 GCF_002155975.1 Amycolatopsis kentuckyensis | reverse complement strand
GCCGAGCTTCGTGCCCGGCGGCTCTTCCTTGGTGTCCTTGGGGTCCTTGCCGGTCGCCCACGACGGCACCTTCGGCATGATCGAGCCGAACCGGCCGAACGCGGCGGCCGAAGCCGCGGCGAGCCCGGCGGTGAACATGTCGCCGAACAGCGGGTTCGACGTCGGCACGGTCGTTCCCGGCTGGGTCGTCGTCGTCCCGCCGCCGGGCAGCGGGTGCCCGTCGGTGGGGGTGACGACGATGCCGGGTCCGGTCGTGCCGTTGCCGACGAGCCCCGGGGAGCCGGCGCTGCCCGCGCCGCCACCGGCCGGCGGGCTCGGGGGCGTCTGGACGGCGTTCGGCGAGGCCGGGATCGACTCCTCCGCGGCGGTGTACTCGCCGGCGAGCTGGGTCATCACGACGATCGCCCGGCCGTGCGCGGACCCGGCGGCGTTCGCGGCGGCCTGCTGCGCTTCGACGTTCGCGATGGCCTGCTGACGTTGCTGCGCCGCGGCCTGCACGACGGCGGGGGAGGCGTCCGGCGGCAGCAGCGGCGGGTTCACCGCGAGCGCGACGTCGGCCGGGGCGACGTCCGGCACCGCGACCGGCGGCGGCATCTCCTTCTTGGCCTTCACCAGGGCGTCGGCGGCGTCGCCGAGCGTCACGTTCATCGCCTCCGCGGTCTGCGCCACCTTCGAGATGCCGTTCGCGAGGTCGATGATCATCCGCTGGTACTGGTCGGCCGCGCCACCGGTCCACTGGTCCTTGAACTCGGTGAGCTCCGCGTTGAGGTTGTGGGCCTGCTCGTGCAGGTGCAGCGCGGCGGACTTCCACTTGTCGGCGGCGTGGCGCGCGCTGTTCGGGTCGCCGGCCTGCAGCATCGCGTACAGCTGCTGGTGGCTGTACGCGGCGAAGTTCGTGTGCGCGGTGTTGGTCATCCCTTGCGGCTCCCGTCCGTGTCTCCGCCGCCCAGCAGGCCCAGGACCGGGTCGAGCAGGCCGGTGACGGCACCTGAAGCGTGCAGGTCCCCGGCGACCGACTGGTCGGCGTGCTGGTACCCGTCGGCGACCGTGGTGGTGACGTCCTGGGCGAACCCGATCGCGCTGCGGACCTGGTCGAGCAGGCCCTGCATCTCCGAGACGGCGGCGCGGTGGGCGTCGGCCAGCGACCCCGCCTCGCCGAACTCGCCGAACAGCAGCGGTTCCTCGCCGAGGGTGAGCAGGAAGTCGTTCGGTTTCGACATCGCGTGGATCTGGGTCTCCAGCTCCCGCACGAAGTCCTTCAGCGATTCCAGGTGGACGTAGTACGACTGGTCTGGCATCGGTCCCGGCTCTCTGGCGCGATGGGGCTGACATGGGGAAAGCCGGTCGGCCGGTGCGAGCGGGGGGTTTCCCGCACCGGCCGACCGACGTCTGGGGCGCGGGTCAGCCCGCGAACAGTCCCTGGTTGCGGTTCTCCAGCGACTGCTGGAGGTCGTGCGCCTCGCCGACCTTCCCGCCGAACTGCGCGATGATCGCGACGATGTCCGCGGTGGCCTGGCGCAGGCGGGTTTCGGCCTGGCGGGCGGCGTCACCGGCGGAGCTGCCGGAGGCGTACCAGGTCGCGGTGATCGGCTGCAGGTTCTGGTGCAGCTGCTCCAGCTGCGAGGTGAGCGCCTTGGCCTTGGCGGCCAGGGATGCCGAGCTGTGCTGCAACGCGGCGAAGTTGATTTCGACGACGTCGGCCATGGTGGGCGTCCTCTCTGTCAGGGGTTGAGGCGGGGGAGCACGCCCGAGCCCTCGAGGGTGTTGCCGACCCCCTGGAAGCTCTGGTGGACGTCGGCGTCGCCGCGGCCGTAGTTCGCGTGGCTGGTGTGCACGAGCTGCGACATCGTGTCGAGCTCCTTCACCGCGGCGGTCATCTTCTCCTGCAGCCGCCGCTGGAGGTCCCAGAAGGCCACGGCCTGGTCACCCTTGTAGTTGCGCAGCGCCTCGGTCAGCTCGGACTCCAAGCTGGCCATCGTGGACTTGGCGTTCGTCGCGGTTTCCTCGAAACCCTGGACGGCGCGCGTCATGGCAGCGGAATCTGCCTGGAATCCCGGACTGGACATCGACGGGCCACCTCCTTCCTGAAGCGAATACCCCTGGCGCGGTGGTCCGCGCGGTGTGAAAGTCACGCTAGAAAAGAGGCCTGTGTGGTCAAACGGCACAACTGCCGGTCGCGGTGACGGCACTATTACCCACGCGAGCGGGGGTAGGGCGTTCCCCACCCCGCGACGGTGGCGCGCTCCAGTGACCGCGGGGCCTCCCGGCGCCACGCTTGAGACCATGGCAGACAAGGGAAATCCGCTGGTCACGCTCCGCGCGTGGCACCGCCCGCTGGTGGTGCTCGCCGGGGCGATGGGGGTGCTGTGCGCGGTCTCGCTGCTCGGCCTCCTCTTCGATGATCGCACGCTGGTCAACGTGCCGATCTGGCTCAAGCCGTTCAAGTTCTCCGTGTCGATCGGGCTGTACGCGCTGACGCTGGCCTGGCTGCTGACGCACGTGCGCCGCGGCCGCCGGACCGGCTGGTGGTTCGGCACGGTGTTCGCCGCCGGCATCGGCCTCGACTTCGCGCTGCTGGCGTGGCAGATCATCGTCCGCGGCCGGACGCTGCACTTCAACCAGGCGACGCCCACGGACGTCGCGATCAACAACGTCGTCGCGGGCGGGGCGTACACGGCGTGGCTGATGACCGCCGCCGTTGCCGTCCTGCTGCTGTTCCAGCGCATCCCCGACCGCGCGCTGCGCTCGGCCCTGCGCTGGGGCGCCGGCCTCGCCGTGGTGGGGATGTACGTCGCCACGCTGATGTTCTCGCCGACGCCGGCGCAGCAAGCGGTGCTCGAGGCGAACGGCAAGTACTCGACGTTCGGTGCCCACTCCGTCGGCGTCGAGGACGGCGGCCCCGGGCTGCCGGTGGTCGGCTGGAGCACGGTCGGCGGGGACCTGCGGATCCCGCACTTCATCGGCATCCACGCGCTGCAGGTGCTGCCGCTGGTCGCGTTCGGGCTGCTCCTGCTGGCCCGCCGGTACCCGGTGCTCGAAGCCGACGTAGTCCGCCGCCGGCTGGTCCGGACCGCGGGCGCGGGCTACCTGGGGCTGATCGCGCTGCTCACCTGGCAGGCCGAGCGCGGCCAGTCCGTCGTGCACCCGGACTTCTGGACGCTCGCCGCCGCCACCGGCCTGATCGCGGCGGTCGCCGTCGCGGGCACGCTGTCGCTGCGGTCGCTCCCTCGGGAGCGGGTCGTCTCTGCCGAAATTCTGAGATCCGCCCGGTAGACCGGGATCCCCGGGCGAGAGGCGGTCGCGATGGTCCACCCACAGGCACTGCTGGACGAGCTGGAGCGGGTTCCGGAGGTCCCCGCGTTCGAACACGGTGCGCGGGTGACCACCCGGGGCGAGCTGCGGGCGCTGATCGGCCGGTTCGCCGCGGGCCTGCGGGCGGCCGGGCTCGGCCCGGGCGACGGCGTCGGGCTCGCCACCGCCGTCACGCCGGAGGGGTTCGCCGCGCTGATCGCGGTGCACGTGCTCGGCGCCCGTGCGGTCGCGGTGCGGCCCGGGCTGCCGGAGGCGCAGCTGCGGCACATCCTCGGCGACGTCGCGGCGGTGGTCGCCGACGAGCCGTGGGAAGCCGGGGTTCCGGTGCTGCCGGTGGAATCCTTGGCGGCGGCTCCGTTCGGCGAGCCGGTGCCGCAGGGCCGGCCGGACGACATCGCGACGGTCGTGTTCACCAGCGGCAGCACCGGCGTCCCGAAGGGGGTGGCCTACAGCTACCGCGCACTGACCGAAGGCCGGGTCTGGCGGCCGCCGGTACCGGGTTCGGCGCACGAACGGCTGGGCGCGGGATTCGGGCGGTACCTGCTGTTCGGGTCGCTGGCCAGCGCGGTGATGGTCGAGCAGCTGGGGGTGTGCCTGTTCGCGGGCGGCACGGCGGTGATCCCGGAGGGGCTGCCGGACTTCCCGTCGGTGCTGCCGCGGCTGGGCATCACGGCGGCGCTGACGACCGTGCCGCGGCTGCACCGGATCCTCGACGTGCTGCGCTCCGAAGACGTCGACCTGAGCGCTCTGCGGACGCTGATCGTGGCCGGGTCGCCGGTGCCGCCGCACACGCTGGCCGAGGCGGCCGGGCGGATCGGGCCCGCGATGCACCACGCGTACGGCCAGACCGAGACGGGGATGCTGACGATCTGCCGGGCCGACGAGGGCCTCGGCTCGGTCGGGAAGGCTTGCGACACGGTGGAAATCGCGGTGCGGGAGGGCGAGGTGTGGGTGCGCACGCCGTCGGCGTTCGCGGGCTACTGGCGTGACCCTGCCGGTTCCGCCGAGGTGCTGCGCGACGGCTGGGTGCGCACGCAGGACCTCGGTTCCGTGGACGCCGAGGGCTACCTGCATCTGTCCGGCCGCGCGCGCGACGTCGTGATCGTGAACGCGATCATCCACTACACCGGCCCGATCGAGCGGGCGATCGCCGCGTGCCCGGACGTCGACCAGGCGTACGTGGTGGCGGTGCCCGACGACCGCACCGGGGAGGCGGCGCACGCGTTCCTGGTCCCGGTGCCGGGTCGTTCGCCGGACCTGGACGAGGTGCGCAAGGCGGTGGCGGCCGAGCTGGGGGAGGCGGCGGTGCCGGCCCGGTTCAGCTTCGTGGAGTCGGTTCCGGTGGCACCGTCCGGGAAACCGGACAAGGCGGCGCTGCGTGCGTTGACGTAGCAGCCGATCGAACCGGCTACCCGTTCGGCGTCGAGTTCCCCGGCGACTACCGCCAGTACCTCCTGCGTGTCAGCGCGGGCGGCCGGGTGTGGACGCTGCAGTTCGACGGCTCGCGCTGGGATTGGGACGGCGCCGGCTACCGGCGCCACGACCGGCTGCACCTCCCTTTTCCCGACCACGACAATGCGCTGGCGGCAAGCGAAGACGCGTGGGCGAGCCGGCCGGAGCGAACGGACCACCTCTCCGATGCGGCCTACCAGGACGCGCACGACGCTTGGCGCTAGACCACGGACGTGATCGACGAAGCCCGGGACGTCGGCGCCGTCTTCCTCCAAGACGATGGATGCGGCTTCGCCACGCTTCTGGTTGTCAGCGGACCCATGCGAGGGACCATGTGGTTCGACGTGCGAGCGGCTGAACCCGCTCCTCAACGACGACGGGCAGGCCGCGACGTTCGCGGAGTGGTACCTGGACTGGCTCACCCACGAGGAGCCGCTGACGACGCCGAAACGGCGCCAGGCCGCTCTCCGGCGCTGGGATGCGGGCGTGGAAACGCCCATCTGCCTGCGCTGGTTCAACTCCTAGTGGCCCAAGGCGCACGGCAACCGTCCGGCCCTGCTCGCCGCCGGGACGCGGTCGAAGGCCTGGCCTGACTACTTCCCGGCGCGCAGGTCGGTGATCACCTTGGCGACCCGCCGCTGCCGGGTCTGCTCGGTCTTCGCCTGGCCGATCGGCAGCACGAACCGCTGTTTCGCGCTGTAGGACAGGCTTTCGAACCGGGTTCGCGCGGCCTCGTCGGCGGTGAGCGCTTCCGCCAGATCGGCGGGGATCTCGAGTTCGCGGGGCGCGGTGTCGAGGGCGATCTCGACCTCGACGTCGTCCCCGGCGGCGACCCCGGCCCGCTCCCGGTTCTCCGCGCTCAGCGGCACCAGGAACTGCCCGCCGCGGCTCGCGACCGTCGTGCGGTACGTGTGCCCGCCGAGCGTCACGGTCACCGCCGGCTTCTTGCCGGCGCCGAGCGCCTCGACGACGTCGGCGGGAACCGGCAGGCCGGTCGCGGTCTTGCCGCCGAGCAGGACCCGGGTGCGGAACTCCATGCCCCGAGTATGCCGCGGGCCGGCCGCCCGGGCGGGACGGCCGGCCCGCGGGCCGGCGGCTCAGACGCCGGTCGTGGTGCGGATCCAGCTGCGGCTCGACGCGATGCTCGCGTAGTTCTGCGTGCCCTGCGGGTTCGACCCGGAGTTGCTGCCCGTCGAGCACACCCCGACCTGGACGCCGTTGTACAGCTGCGGGCCGCCCGAGTCGCCGTGCCAGGCCGAGCCGTTGATGCCCTGGCTGGCGATCGCCGTGCCGCCGTAGGCGTCCGAGCTCGTGCCCGTGACGCGCACGTTGGCCGTCTTCAGGGTGCTCGACGGCGGGCTGCTGCCCTGGGTGCGGCCCCAGCCGTAGATCTGGTTGGTCGACCCGGTCGGCGGGTTGCCGGTGCCGAGCTTCATGTACGTCGTGCTGACCGCGGTCGACAGGTGCAGCAGCGCGATGTCCCCGTTCGGGGACGCCTTCTGCTGGTCGACGTTGGCGTTCGTGCCCTGCTGGAGCGTCACGTTGCCGACCTTGACGTGCATGCCGGGCGAGTTGAGGCAGTGCCGGGCGGTGAGCACCCACTGCGGGGCGATGATCGTCCCCGAGCACTCGAAACCGCCGTACGTCGTCACGTTGTTCCAGTAGATCTGGGCGCCCCACGGCGCGGAGGAGACCGTGCTCCCGCCGATGATGTCCTGCTGTGCGTCCGCGACTCCCGCTGAGACCACGCTCAGCGCCGCGGCGGCGGCACCCACCGCGGCTACAGCCCTCGACATTCGCATGAAAATGCCCTTCGGCCCAGGTGATCCGGATATCCGTCCCGAACGGGACGTCCAGCTCAACGTATGAGCCGTGAAGGATTTTCGGAACCTACCGAAGTCGGTAACCCGCTCCCGGGACGCACGGTCCCGGGAGCGGGTCCGCGTCACAGGACGGTGATCGCCCGCGGGGCGGGCACTTCGCTGTTGTAGGCGAAGTTGTCGTGCCACTTGACGCTGTTGCCGGTGAACTTGGTGCCGTCCGAGAGGGAGACGTAGACGTCGGCGTTGCTCGCGCGGGTGAAGACCACGATGTCGGCCTTGCCGTCCCCGTTGAAGTCGCCGACCCCGGGGATCTCGTCGTTGTAGGCGAAGTTGTCGTGCCAGCGGACGCCGTTGCCGGTGAACTTCGTGCCGTCCGACAACGCCACGTAGACGTCGGCGATGCTGCCGCGGGTGAACACCGCGAGGTCGTCCTTGCCGTCGCCGTCGAAGTCGCCGATCGCCGGGACCTCGCCGTTGTAGGCGAAGTTGTCGTGCCACTTGACGCTGTTGCCGGTGAACTTCGTGCCGTCCGAGAGCGCGACGAAGACGTCGCCGGTCGTGCCGCGGGTGAAGACGGCGAGGTCGTCCTTGCCGTCTCCGTTGAAGTCCCCGACGGCGGGCAGCTCGTTGTCGATGCCGAAGTGGTCGTGCCACTTGACGCCGTCGCCGACGAACTTGGTGCCGTCCGAGAGCGCGACGTACACGTCCGCCGGGCCGCCGAGGGTGAAGACCGCGATGTCGTCCTTGCCATCGCCGTTGAAGTCGCCGACCGCGGGGATCTCGTTGCCGTAGGCGAAGTTGTCGTGCCACTTGGCGCTGGTGCCGGTGAACTTGGTGCCGGTGGAGAGCGCGACGTAGACGTCGCCGAGCGTGCCGCGGGTGAAGGTGGCGACGTCGACCTTGCCGTCGCCGTCGAAGTCGCCGCTCAGCGGAATCTCCGCGGTGAGGCCGAACGCGTCGTGCCACAACTGGGACGTGCCCTGGAACCGGGTGCCGTCCGAAGCCGCCACGAAGACGTCGGCGCCGTTCGCGCGGGTGAAGGTGGCGATGTCGTCCTTGCTGTCGCCGGTGAAGTCACCGGCCGAGCGCCCCCGGGTGGTGGTGGAGAAGTCCGGGCTCGTGGCCCCGCCCGAGGCCACGACCAGGTAGTGCCAGGTCCGGTGGGCGGCGGCCGAGTGCAGGAAGGTGGTCGCCTTCGTGGTGCCGATGAACTGCTCGGCGCTGGGGACGGCAGGGCCGTCCGAGCCGGCGTAGACGGAGTACGTCACGTCCTCGGAGGCGGCGAGCGGGGTCCAGGACAGGGTGACGCCGTGGCCGACCGCCTTGGCGGTGCCGATGATCGCCTGGCCGCGGATCCAGTCGCGCAGGTCGTCGGCCCGGGCGGCGGTCGTGCCCTGGCGGGTTTCCGTCTCGCCGAAGCAGCCGTGCTGCCAGGACGCGCCGGCCACCCCGGCGAGCGTGCCGTCCGCGCGGAAGACCGGCGCGCCGGCGTCGCCCTTGCAGGCGTCGGCGGCTCCGGTCAGCGACAGGGTCGTCGCGCCGGAGCTCGAGACGGTGAATTTGCCGACGTGGGCCTCGTTCGGCACCCACTCGGTGGCCGTCCGGCCCCAGCCGGCCAGCGACAGCTCTTCCGACACACCGGGCACCCCGGTCGTCGCGCCGAGCTTGAGCGGCGCGACGTCGGTGATCGTGGTGTCGATCCGGACGAGCGCGACGTCGCGGTCGGTGCGCGGGATCACCGTGAGCACCTTCGCGGTGTGCGGCCCGACGGTGACGCTGACGGGCTTCGCCGGCGGGTTCTCGGGGAAGCAGCTCGCCGCCGTGAGGACGAGCGTGGGTTCGACGAGCGCGCCGCTGCAGGCGCGGCCGTCGGCGGTGATCTTGGCCGTGAAGCCGAGGTTCACCGCCACCGGCCCGGGAGCCGCGCTCGCGGGGACGACGCCGGCCGCGGTCACGGCGAGCAGGGCGGCCGAAACGGCCACTAGACCCGATCGGGTTCGCATCGAAGTTCCTTCTCGGTCAGCCGGCGAGGGTGCAGGAGTCGGGGGCGCTGGTCACGTGGATCTCGGTGTTCCAGCCCGAGCCGATCGTGACGCCCATGTGGTCCGGGCCCGACGGGGCCCACGTCTCGGTGTTGTCGGAGTAGCGGTACCAGCGCAGGACCGGGCCGGTCTGGCCGTCGAAGGGGCTGGTGCCGGTGCTGCCGCGGCCGTACAGGATGTCGCCGCCCGGGGAGAAGATCTCGCCGAACATCTGCCAGCCGGCGCCGACCGGCTTCTCCCGCTGGGTCCAGGCCGAGGCGGTGAAGTCGTACTCGAAGCGGAACAGCTCGCCGCCCGGCTTGCGCGCGTACAGCACGCCGTCGCCGGCCGCGGTGATCGAGTCGAAGCGGGACCAGCCGGTGTCGAGGACGTCGCCGGTGCCGTTGACCCACCCGCCCCTCGCGTCGTCCCACAGGTAGGACTTCAGCCGGCCCTCGTCGTCGACCATGAAGATGTGGTTCTTCTCGTCGACGGTGATCCGGTTCTGGTACGCGTCGGTGAGGTAGCGGTCCCAGCCGTTGCCGACCTGGTTGCCGCCGCTCCAGCCGCTGCTCGTCGAGTACGTCCAGCGCTTCAGCGTGCCGGAGGCGAAGGGATCGCCCGCACCGTGGTTGCGGTGGATGTCCCAGATGGTGCCGCCCTTGCCGGCCAGCGTGCGGCCGTCCCAGCCCCAGCCGACCGCGGCGCTCGGCTGCGTCCAGCTGACCGCGCCGTCGGCCGGGCCGAGGTGGACGTAGCGCCAGAGGCTGCCGTCGGCGCGGGCGGTCCAGATCGCGGCCCCGGCCGGGCACGAAACCGGCGTCGGCACGGTGTTTTCGCGGATCCAGCCGCCGAGGTCGTCGACGCGGGTTTCGGTGCCGCCGGAACGGGTCTCGGTGACGTCGAGGCAGCCGTGCTGCCACGACGTGCTGTTCAGGGCGACGAGCTGGGCGGTGCCGCCCGAGACGCGGAACGCGGGACCGCCCGCGTCGCCCTTGCAGGCGTCGGTGCCGTCGGCGGACGACACCGACACGGTGGCGCCGTTGACGCCCGAGACGGTGAACGGCGCGACGCGCGGCCGCGCGGGCACCCATTCGGTCGCGGTCCGGCCGAACCCGGCCACCTGCAGGGTGTCCCCGGCCTGTGGCGCGGTGCTGCCCAGCGCGATCGGCTGGACGCCGGTCGCCGGCTTCTCCAGCTTCGCCAGGACGACGTCCCGGTCGGTGCGGCGCACGACCTTCGTCAGCTTCGCGCTGAAGCCCGCGCCGGTGCTCAGGTCGACGTCGCCGACCACGACCGTCGCGGCTTCGCTCGGCGTGCCCGAGCCGGCCGCCGTCAGGCAGGTCGCCGAGGTGACGATCCAGGACGGGTCGATCAGGGCGCCCGAGCAGGACTTCGTCGGGGTGGCGATCCGGGCGAGGAACGGGTGGGTGCCGACGGGCACCACCGTGCCACCGGACAGGGCCTCGGCGGGCGTCGCGGTCAGCAGACCGCCCGCGAGCAGGGTGACGGACAGCGCGGTGAGCCGTGTCCGGCCGCGTGGGTGCATCGGGTTCCCCTCGGTGGATGCGGTGGCGGCGCCCCGTGGGACGCCGCCACCGTGGTGCTAAAGGATCGTCGATCGGGCGGCGTCGAAGGTGCCGTTGCTGCTCCACCTGAGGCCTTCGTGGTCGAACCCGCCGGAGGCGTTCGCGTGCCAGCGGAACACGTTGGTGTCCGAGCCGCCGTAGCCGTAGGTGGCGAACAGGTCCGTGCGGCCGTCACCGTCGTAGTCGCCCGCGGTCCACTGAGACTGGCCGAGGTTCCAGTTGCCCGGCCCGCTCGTCCACTGCGTGACCGGCGCGTCGACGCCGGTGGCGGTGGCGTGCCAGGTGCGGAACGTCAGGTTCGCGCCGCCGAGGTCGATCGCGGCGGCGAGGTCCGTGCGCCCGTCGCCGTCGAAGTCGCCGGAGACGAACTTCGCCCGGCCGGACGGGATCCCGCCGTTCCACTTCTGGCCCTGCGAGTCGAGCCCGCCGGAAGCGTTGCCGTGGAAGAGGAACAGGTTCGCGGAGTTGTCGTGGTAGTCGTAGAAGGCCGCCAGGTCGGCGCGGCCGTCGCCGTTGAAGTCACCACCCCGCCAGTCGGACTGGGCGAGGTTCCAGTTGCCCGGCCCGGTGCGCCACTGCGTGACCGGGGCGTCGAACCCGGTCGCCGTCGCGTGCCAGGTCAGCATGCTCAGGTCGGCGTTGCCGTTGTCGTAGGCGGCGGCGATGTCCGTGCGGCCGTCGCCGTCGAAGTCGCCCGCGGTGAACCGGGCGTTCAGCGGCCGGAAGGCGCCGCTCCACTTGATGCCCTGGCTGTCGAACCCGCCGGAGGCGTTGGCGTGCCAGACGAACAGGTTCGCGCCGCCGTCGAGGTAGTCGTAGAAGGCGCCGATGTCGGTACGGCCGTCCCCGTTGAAGTCGCCGGTGACCCAGCGGGCCTTGCCGGCCTCCCAGCCGTCGGCACTCCACTTCAGCACCGGGGCACCCACGCCGGCCGCGGTGGTCGGCCAGACGTACACGCCGGTGCGAGCACTCCCGAGGTCGTAGGCCGCGCCCGCCTCGTCCTTGCCGTCACCGGTGAAGTCGTTGCCCGCCGACACCGGCGTGGTGGCCGGGACGACGTCGGTCGGCGTGCTCGTCCAGCCGTCGCTCGTCGCGACGACGACCCGGTAGTAGCGGGTCTGCTTGGCGGGCAGGCCGGCGTGCGTGTACGACGTTCCGCCGACGCTGCCCAGCAGGTGTGCGCTGTCGACCGGCACGTCCGGGGTCGTGGCGGAGTACACGCGGTAGCCGGTGCTGCCGGTCACCGCGTGCCAGGTCAGGGTGATGGCGTGCCCCACGGCCTTGGCCGACGGTGCCAGGGTCTGCTGGCGGATCCAGCCGGCGATGTCGTCGACGCGGGCGGCGACGGTGCCCTGCCGGGTCGTGGTCTCGCCGAAGCAGCCGTGCTGCCAGGACGAACCGGTCACCGCGACGACGTCGGTGCGGCCCCCGGCGTCGCGGAAGACGGGCGCACCGGCGTCGCCCTTGCAGGCGTCGGTGCCGTTCGTACCGGTGAGCGCCAGGGTGGTCGCCGTCGACGACGGCGCCTTGAACGTGCCGACGTGCAGCGTGTCGGGCACCCATTCGCTCTCGGTGCGGCCGTAGCCGGCCAGGCTCAGCGTCTCGTCACCGCCGGGGAAGTTGACCGGAATGGTGCTGAGCGGCAGGGGAGCGATGTCGGTGACCGGTGTGGCGAGCCGGGCGAGCGCGACGTCCCGGTCGGTGCGGACGACGACGTTCGTGACGGGCACGACGTGCCCGCCGGTGCCGCTCAGGCTGGTCCGCCCGATGGTGGCGGTGGTCGCCTTGGCGGGCACCCCGCCCTGCGGGGTCTCGGGGAAGCAGCTCGCGGCGGTGAGGACGAGATCGGGCTGGACGAGCGAGCCGCCACAGGCCCGCCCGTCGGCCGTGAGCTTGGCGGCGTAGGGATAGGCACCGGGAGCGGCGGCGCTGCCACCGGAAACGGCGTCGGCGGGTGCCGCGGTCAGCAGGCCGCCGGCGAGCAGGGCAGCGGCGAGTGCCGCCACCCGGGTCGGCTGGGTGGGCATACGGGAGTTCCCCTCGTGGCGCCCGGTCGGCCCGGAAACCCGGACGCGGGCATGCTTAATCACCCGGAATCGTCCGGGTGCGATGAGTCGAAAGAAGGACCATTGCGGCCTGGTGAATGCCGCAATGATCTACTCCGAATGCCCGTCAGGCAGAGGCGCGCAGCTCGAGAAGCGTCGAGGGATCGGTTCCCGCACCTTCGCCGATTCCGGTCCACCCGGTCTTGGCGATGGGGACGGTGCTGGTCTGGCCGTTGATTTCGACCGTTGCCTGGACCGAGTGCTGATTGTCGCCGAACAGCTGGTACGCGTTGGGGACCTCGAGGCGGAGGTAGCCGGTCGGTCCGCTGACCTTGAAGCAGTAGTGGCCGGGGTCCCGGTCGTGGTCGGCGGAGTTGTAGGCGTGCAGCTCGAGCAGGCCGGTCTGGCTCCCGCAGGTGACGAGCACGATGTGCCCGTCACCGCTGATCAGCTTGATGGCGCGGTCCTGGAGGATCTTCGCGGCGCCGGGGTACGAGTAGTCCTCGACGATCGGCGGCGGGGCGTCGTCGGCCGGTGCGTTCCCGGCCGCGGCCGAGACGGCGGAAGCGGAGCCGGCGACGGCCAGTGCGGCCCCCGCCGCGGCCACTGCGATGAAACGCGCGCGTGTGCGCATGAATCCCCCCTGCGGTTCGAAAAACGGCATGGTCGATCGGCGGCGAAGCACTCGCCGCGACAAGGCGTGAAGAAGGCTGCGGCCGACCCCGAGCGGACGCGAACCGGACTCTAATCACGTTCCCGGCGCGAAGTCAACAAATGTCCGTCAAGCTGACCCGGGTTGTGAGGTGAGATCCGGCTCACCCGAATGCGGCTTCCGGGCGGTTCCTTCCCTCTGCTATTTTTCGACCGCTTTGGGGGGAGGATCCAGGGCGGGGCAAGCGCGGAAAGCGCTCTCTCATTCTTTGCGCACGGGAACCGGGGTGGTTCCGGCATGTGCGCGTCCCCCTGTGGCGACCGGAAACGTCGTGCACACGGGAGGGCTGGCGAGGTGCGAATCAGGAGATCGATCGCGGGGAGGGCACGCGCTTCGCTCGTGGTCACCTTGGTGGCCGCAGTGGCTTCGGGCGTGGTGGCCGTGCCTGCGCGGGCGGCGGAACCCGTCGGCTCGCAGGAACGCGGTCAGGTCGTCGCGTTGTGGCAGGCGGGCGGGCCGGCGACGAAGGACGCGGCGGCCGCGGCCCTGGTGGGCTCGGACGCCGAGGTCCACACGTTCCTGACCAGCGGCAAGGCGGTCGCGGCCGAACACGACGACCGGATCAAGGTCAGCCGGTTGCTGACCGTGGCCGGACCGGGCGTGCGGAGGGCTGCACAGGCGGCGTTGAGCGGCTCCGCCACCGACGTGCGCGCGTTCCTCGCCACGGGCTGGCAGCAGCCGTGGCGCGACGACAACCGGGCGCAGGTCTCGCGGTACATCACGACCGGCGGGCGCTGGGTGCAGGCGGCCGGGCAGGCCGCGTTGAGCGGCACCGAAGCCGACGTCCAGAAGTTCCTCGACTCGGGTCGTCAGCAGGCGCAGAACGACGACGACCGGATCAAGGTCAGCCAGCTGGCGACGACCGGCGGTCCGGAGGTGCAGAAGGCCGCGCAGCGAGCGTTGAGCGGCACGGTCGAGGACATCCAGGCGTTCCTCGAGACCGGCTACGCGCTCGCGGCCGAACGCGACCAGGAAACCGCCAGTGTCGCGCACCTCGCCGACCTGGCGCGGGACGCGGGTGCGCAGGCGGCGGCGCAGACGAAGCAGGCCCAGGACGCGGCCGACCGGGCGATCGCGGCGGCACAGCGCGCGAAGGAAGCGGCGCAGCGCGCTGCTGCGGAGACCCAGGCGGCGCGGGACTCGTCGGTACAGGCGGCGGGTGCGGCGGCGCGGGCCGCCAGTGCGGCACGCGGTGCCGCCGACGCGGCCAAGACCGCGGTCGGTGCGGCGGCCGAGGCGAACCGGGCGTCGCGGGTGGCGGCGAACGCGGCGGCGCAGGCCGCGACGGCGGCGTCGCTGGCTGAGCAGGCGTGTTCGCGGGCGTATTCGGCGGCGTCGGCCGCGGCGGCGGACGGCGCGCACGCCGCCGAAGCCCGGAAGGCGGCGGTCGATGCCCGCAACGTGGCGGCCGGCGCGCGGGCGGCGGCGGACGCGGCGAACGCGGCGGGCCAGGCGGCGGACGCGTCGGGCCGGGCCGCGGGCGCGGCGCGGAGCGCGAGCTCGAACGCGGACGCGGCGGCTTCGGCGGCGAGCGAGGCGGCGGGATACGCGCGGTCGGCGGGCGCGGACGCGAGCCAGGCCGAGCAGGCGGCCGCGACGGCGCGCGCGGCGGCGGCCCGGGCGAGCCGCGCGGCGAGCGCGGCGGAGTCACTGGCCGGCCAGGCCGCGGCGGCGGCCCGCCAGGCCCGCGACGCGGCGAACGCGGCGGCGGCCCACGCGGACGCGGCGGCAACGGCGGCCGACCAGGCCGCCGCAGCGGCGGACCAGGCGAAGAAGGACGCGGACGCGGCGGCGGGGTACGCGGCCTCGGCCAGGACATCGGCGGACACGGCGACGACGGCGGCGAACCAGGCGGCGGCGCTGGAGAAGACGTCCCGCGACGCGGACGCGGCCCGGTTGGAGGCCCAGAAGGCCCAGGCGATCGCGGAAGCGGAAGCGGCGAAGCAGGCCGAGAGCACGCAGAAGGCGGCGGGCGAGTGGAAGGCCGGCGAGGCGGCCAAGCGGTCGGCGGAGACCCAGCGCCTCCTGGACGAAGCGGCCAACCCGGCGACGGCGCCGGAGACAGTGGTGCTGGACGTTCGCAAGGCGGCGATCCTGCTCCTGCAGAGCGGTGGCCCGTGGACCAAGTCCGCCGCTGCCGCTGCCCTCTCGGGCAACGAGGCCGGCTTGCGGCAGTTCGTGCGTACCGGGCTCGGGTCCGCGACCCGGCAGGACGACCGGACCAGTGTCGCCGTCCTGCGGGACACGTCGGACAACCAGCGCTTCCAGCAAGCCGCGCGTACGGCGTTCGCCGGCACGGACCCGCAGGTCGCCGACTTCCTGCGCACCCGCGACTACCCGGGCAAGGCCGACGACGACCGGCTCGCGGTCCAGCTGATCCTCAACAACGGCGGTCCGGCCACGAAGGAAGCGGCGAACCGCGCGCTCAGCGGCACCCCTCAGGACATCGCGGACTTCCTGAGCACCGGGCGGTACGTGGCCGCCGAGCACGACGACCGCATCGCCGTCACCCGGTTCTTCACGACCGGCGGTCCGGAGGTGCGAGCCGCGGCCGAGGTCGCGTTGTCCGGTCCGGTTTCCTACTTGAAGAAGTTCTTGGACAACGAGCGGTTCGATGCCGAACAGCGGGACATCGACACCGCGACGCACGCGGCCGATGTCCACCGGTACGTCACGGAGGCCGCGAGCACCGCGGCGACGGCCAGGGCCAACGCCGCTCTCGCGACCGAGGCGGCCGCCCGCGCCCGCAACGCCGCCGGTGAAGCCGACCAGGCGGCCAGGGACGCTCGTGCGCAGGCCGACCAGGCGGCGATCTACGCCGAACAGGCCCGCCAGTCCGCCCTCCAGGCGCAGCAGTCGGCCGACCAGGCGGCGCAGTCCGCCCGGCAGGCCAAGAGCGCGGCGCAGAACGCGCAGCGTGACGCGCAGGCCGCGGCGGCTTCGGCGGCGCGGGCCCGGGCTTCCGCGGTGCGGGCCAACGACTCGGCCGCCGCGGCCCAAACCTACGCCGACCAGGCCAGGGCTTCTGCGGTTGCCGCGGGCAAGGACGCGGACGCGGCGGCCAAGGCCGCCGACGACGCGGCGAAGATCGCCGCGGACAAGCGCGCCGCCGAAGACGCGAAGAACCAGCAGAGCACCGCCGGGTCGGGGCCGCTGAGCCCGGACGACGAGGCGGCGCTGCGCGCGGCGGGCGGGCAGGAACTGGTCGACCAGTACAACCAGGCCAAGGCCCTCGCCGAGCAGAACATCATCGACTGGATCATCGCCAACGGCGGCCAGATCCTGATCGACCTGTTCATCGGCGGGATCAAGGCCTGCATCAACGACCCCGGCATCGTCAACTGCATCATGGGCGCCGTCGACATCGCGTCGCTCGGCCTGGCCGCGATCAAGGCGTTCGAAGTCGGCAAGGCGCTGTGGCGGATCATCGCCGGCATCGGCAAGTTCGTCGAAGACGTCGCCAAGGCTCGCACCTTCCTGGGCCGTGGCAAGGAGATCATCGAGGCGGCGCGGGCCGGGAACTGCTTCCCCGCCGGGACGATCGTGCAGACGGAGGCCGGACCGAAACCGATCGAAGCCGTCACGACCGGCGACCGCGTCTGGTCGAAGGACCCGGTCACCGGGCACTCGCAGCTGCGGGCGGTCGTCGCCACGTTCCAGCGCCAGGTCGATGCCCTGGTGGTCGTCGGCGTCGGCACGACCGTCGTCCGGTCGACCACCGAGCACCCGTTCTGGGTGACCGGCCGGGGCTGGACACCGGCGTCCCAGCTGCGGGAAGGCGATGAGCTCGACGCCGGGGACGGCGCACCGGCGACGGTGACGTCGGTGACGCGCGAAACCACGCCCGTCAAGGTCTACAACTTCGAGGTCGAAACCGATCACGACTACCGCGTGTCGCCGCGCGGGCTGCTGGTGCACAACATGTGCAAGCCGCTGCCCAACCAGCTGCCGGGCAACCTCGAGCGGGAACTGGCGGACGCGGCCCGCGTCAACGTGCAGCCGATCCGGGCCGCACAGGGCGCCGAGCTGGACGCGGCACTCGCCCGGGCGGACCTGGAAGGCCAGATCAAGTGGGCGATCCTGGAGGACGGTAGTCTCGTCGTGATGCCGCACACGGTCCAAGGGGTGGAGATCTCGCACGCCGTTCTCAGCAACGGGCAGGCCGTTCGCGCGGCCGGCGAAGCGACCATCGCCGGATCGGCGGAAACGGGGTACTTCGGTCTCGACATCTCCAGCCGCAGCGGCCACTTCGTCGGCAGCGACGAGGCACTCTGGGAGCCGATCCGGCGCCTGGGTATGGAGGCGTTCGGCCAGCTGGGCATCCACTTCTGATGTCGGACGTGCGCGGGCGCCTGGACGCGATGCCGTTGCGGGATCGCTTCGAGTGGTGGCTGGCCGGTGGCCGGCCGGCGGACGACGCCGGGCCGAACGTGTGGCTCGGCGTCGTGCAGCTGCTGACCATGCCGCTGGTCCGGGAGCTGCGGCACCCCGAACCGTCCGGCGAACGGCTGTCGGCCGCGGAGTTCGACCGGTTCCTGGGTGCGGTCGACGAAGTGTTCTCGGTCCTCGAGCGGCGGCAGCTGATGGACGCCCACGAGGTGCTGACCCGGCGGCTCGCCCTGGCGGCCGCGCTCGCCGAATCCGGGCTTTCCCTGCCGGATTCGCCGTTCGCGGCCGACCGGGTCGTCCGCTCGGTCATCGCTGTGGTGACTCCGGAACGGCTGGCGGAGGCCGAACGGCTGAGCCCGATCTGGACCACCCTGGAACGGGCCGAGATCCTGCGCCTGCGCCACCTGAAACAGCTCATCCGGCTCGCGCTCGACCTGCGCACGCACCTCACCGACCCGGACGCCGCGGCTACCGTGTCGCGCTGGGAACCGGTCTGTTCCACGTTGCCCTGAGCAAGTGCTTCGAAGAAAACCGTGCGGCCGAGATGACCGCGCCCGCACGCCGAGCCGTCAGGACTCCGCCGGCTTGGTCCAGGCCACCTGGACCAAGCCGGTCCCGTGCCGACGGGACACCAGCGTTCCCCGGCCCGGCGGCTGCGGTGACGGCTTCACGTCCGCCAGCAACGCCCCTTCGTCCTTCGCCCCCGACATGATCAGCCCCGGTGTGCCCAGCTCCCGCAGCCGCTGCAGGACCGGCTCGAACAACGCCCTCCCCGCGCCACCGGATCCACGCACGATCACCAGGTGCAGGCCGATGTCGCGGGCCTGCGGCAGGAACTCCAGCAGCGGCTGCAACGGGTTCCGGCCGACCGTGGCCACCAGTTCGTAGTCGTCCACCAGCACGAACAGCTCCGGGCCGCGCCACCACGAGCGGTTGCGCAGCTGTTCCGGTGTCACCGACGGGCCGGGCAGGCGGTTGCGCATCGCCTGGGCGCACTCCGCGATCAGGTCCGTCAGCTTGCCCTCTGCCCCGGCGTACCCGAGCAGGTGCGGCTCCGGCACCGCGCCCAGGAGACCCCGGCGGTAGTCCGCCACGATGATCGCCGCCTCTTCCGGGGTGTACGCCGACGTGATGCCCTGAGCCAGCGCACGCAGCAGCGACGATTTCCCCGACTCCACGTCGCCGAAGGCCACGAAGTGCGGGTCCGCCGCGAAGTCCAGGTACACCGGGCGCAACGTCGATTCCGCGATCCCCAACGTGACCTGACGCGAAGGCGCCGCGGGCAGCGTGTCCAGTGGGACCTCGGGCGGCAGCAGCCGGACCTGCGGGGCGCGCGGCCCCTTCCACGCTTCCGAAATCCGCCGCACCAGGTCGACGCCGCCCGCGCCGACCGTTTCCGGGCGCTGGTCCGAATCGATGCGGGGCAACGCCGCCAGGAAGTGGAGCTTCTCCGCCGTGATGCCGCGGCCGGGGCGGTCGGCGGGGACGTTGGCCGCCACCTTGCGGTCGATCGAGGAGTCCATCGGGTCGCCCAGGCGCAGCTCGAAGCGGGTGCCGATCGCGTCGCGGAGCTGGGCGCGGACGCCGATCCACTGGTTGAGCGAGACGATCACGTGGATGCCGAAGCCGAGCCCGCGCGCCGCCAGCCCGGTGATCTGCTCTTCCAGCTGCTCGTACTCCTGGCGGATCGTGGTCCAGTTGTCCACGAAGAGGAACACGTCGCCGAACTCGCGCTCGTCCGTGCTCTCGGTGAACTCCGCACGGCGGGCGCGGAACGCCGCCATCGACTCGATCCCCTGCGCGGCGAAGAACTCCTCACGCTGCTCCAGCAACGTCGTCAGCTCGGCGACGACCCGGCGGCAGCGCTGCGCGTCCCGGCGGGTCGCGTACCCCGACACGTGCGGCAGCCCGGCGATCGGCGCCAGCGCGCCACCGCCCATGTCCAGCACGAACAGCTGGACCTCGGCCGGCGTGTGCGTCAGCGCCAGCATCCCCGCGATGTCCTTCATCAGCGTGGACTTCCCGCTCTGCGGCGCGCCGACGATCAGCGCGTGCCCCGCGGCGCCGGAGAAGTCGGCCCAGTGCAGGTCGCGGCGCTGCTCGAACGGCTTGTCCACCAGCGCCACCGGGATCGTCAGCTTGCCGTTGCCGCCCCAGCCGAGCGGGCACAGGCCGCGCGCGGCGTCCTCGCCCAGCGGCGGCAGCAGCTGGTCCAGCGTCGGCGGTTCGGCCAGCGGCGGCAGCCAGATCTGGTGCGCGGCCGGGCCGCGGCCCTCCAGGCGGGACAGCATCGCCCCGATGATCGTCTCGCCGGTACCGCCCTCCTCCGAAGGCGCCGGGGAGATTTCCGTCGTCACCGGGATTTCCACCGGGGCCAGGGAAAACGGCAGCACACCGAGCTCCTGCCCGTCCTCGCGCACGACCGTGCTGCGCGGCGGCAGTTCCCCGGAGACGTAGGCCGCCTTGAGCCGGATCAGCGTTTCGGTGTCGGACTTCAGGTACGCCGAGCCCGGCACCGGCGGCAGGTGGTAGGCGTCCGCGACGCCCAGCACCGCGCGGCTTTCCGCGGCGGAGAACGTCCGGAGCCCGATCCGGTACGACAGGTGGGAATCGAGCCCGCGCAGCCGGCCCTCCTCCAGCCGCTGCGAGGCCAGCAGCAGGTGAATGCCCAGCGACCGCCCGAGCCGGCCGATCGCGACGAACAGGTCGATGAACTCCGGGCGGGAGGACAGCAGCTCGCTGAACTCGTCGATGATCACCAGCAGCGACGGCAGCGGGTCCAGGGGCGCGCCGTCAGCGCGGGCTTTCTCGTAGTCCCGCACCGACGCGTAGTTCCCGGCCGCGTGCAGCAGTTCCTGCCGCCGCAGCAGCTCGCCGTTGAGGGCGTCGGCCATGCGGTCGACCAGCGCGAGGTCGTCGGACAGGTTGGTGATGACGGCGCACGTGTGCGGCAGCCCGGTCATCCCGGCGAAGGTCGCGCCGCCCTTGAAGTCGATGAGCGCCAGGTTGAGCGTCTCCGACGAGTGCATCACGGCCAGGGCCGTCACCAGCGTCCGCAGCAGCTCGCTCTTGCCGGACCCGGTCGCGCCGATGACCAGCCCGTGCGGGCCCATCCCGCCCTCGGCCGACTCCTTGAGGTCCAGTTCGACCGGACGGCCTTCGGGGTTGACCCCCAGCGGGATCCGCAGCCGGTCGCGGGCCGCGCGCGGCGCCCACGTCACCGTCGTGTCGGTGTCGCGCGGGTCACCGATGCCGAGCAGCCCGGCCAGCCCGAACGTCGAGGACATCGGTTTCTCGCCGACGACCGCGGCGGGCGTGTGCAGCGGCGTCAGCATCCTCGCCAGTGCTTCGGCGGCGCCGCGGTCGAGGACGTCCGGGCGGCCGAGGAAGCCGAGCCGCTGCTCGCCGCCTTCGCCGACGACCATGCCGAGGGACTCCGGTGCGGTGTGCAGGCTCAGCAGCTTCTCGGACGACGACGCCCGCGGGTGCTCCTGCCCGACCTCGATCACCGTGACGCCGAGCCGGCCGTCCGAGCCGATCAGCCGGGGCTCGCCGTGCGCGTTGCCGCCGTCGACGAGGACCACCAGGTGGGGCAGGTCGAGCTCGGCCGCCGCGCGCCGGCTGAACGCGGGCCGCTCGCCGAGGTCGGCACCCAAGAGCTCGGCCAGCCCGGCCGCGGTGTCGGCGGCCAGCCGCCGCGAGCCGACGGCGTCGGCCGCGCCCGCCGCCGTCGCGTGCGGCAGCCACTTCGCCCACTCCCAGTCGTGCTGGCGGTCCGGCGACACGCAGAGCGCGACCCGCAGGTCCGCGGGGGAGTGGAAGGTGACGAGCTGGCACAGCAGCGCCCGCACCAGGCCGAGCACGGCCGGCCGCCGCCCGGCCACGGTGACCGCGGCGAACGACCGCAGCGACAGCGCGACCGGCAGGCCGTCCACCGTCGAATAGGTGCGGATGAAGTGCTTGAGGCTGGTGGAGGACACCGGGTCCAGGTCTTCCAGCGGCACGGTCTGCGGCGCCTTCAACGGCGTCGCGAGCCGCTGCGGCCCGGTGCCCGCGCGCACCTGCGCGAACTGCGGCTCGTTGCGGCGGCGGTCCCACAGCTTCCCGGTCTCGACGTAGGCCCACAGGTCGGCCGGGTCGGGCTGGACGGCGACCATGGCCGCGCGCTGGCCGTCGGCGATGTCGCGGACCTGGGCGCGCAGCCCGGAGAGGTAGCGCTGGTAGTCCCGGCGTTCGTCGTTGATCTGCGCCTTCTTCGCCATCCCGCCGCGACCCAGCGACATCACCACCATGCCGCCCATGGCGCAGATGAAGAGGGCGCCGAAGATCCACGTCATCACGCCGCCGTCGCGTCCGATGTAGACGAACGACATCGCGCCCATGCCGAGCATCATCGGCAGGAACATCATCAGCTGGACCATCCCGCCGGACGAGCTCTTCGGAAGCATCGGCGGCGACTGCAGCACGATCTCGGACGGGCGCTCGGGCGAGAGGCTCATGCAGCAATGCTCCAGCGGATCGGGGCGGCTCTGACCGGTATTTTGGCCACTCGCCGCCACCCCGCGGTGGGTACTTTTGCCGTCCGCCCGCTTCCGGGGCCGAACTTACGCTCAGCCGAGCACACACCCCGGAAGGAGACCCATGGCCGGCGAGTACCGGGCTGAGCCCGAGGCGATGCGCTCCGCCGTGGGCAACGTCGGGGGCATCATCGCGCACGGCATCAACGCCGTGGCCGACCTCGAGCGGCTCGTGGTGCAGCCGATGTCGTTCGCGACGTTCGGCAGCGCGGTCGCCGCGGCGAACACGGCCCTGCACTCCGGCCAGATCACCGCCGTCCGCACGCTGCTGCAGCAGCTGCAGCAGCGTGCGGACGGCGGTGATCTGGCCGGAGTGCAGGGCCGTGTTCGCCGCGGCGACCGCGCTGCCGAACGTCGCGAACGACATCGGCTGCACCACGAGCCGCTCGAGGTCGGCCACGGCGTTGATGCCGTGCGCGATGATGCCCCCGACGTTGCCCACGGCGGTGCGCATCGCCTCGGGCTCAGCCCGGTACTCGCCGGCCATGGGTCTCCTGCCGGGGCCGAACTTACGCTCAGCCGAGCACACACCCCGGAAGGAGACCCATGGCCGGCGAGTACCGGGCTGAGCCCGAGGCGATCCGCTCCGCCGTGGGCAACGTCGGGGGCATCATCGC
>NZ_MUMI01000314.1 GCF_002155975.1 Amycolatopsis kentuckyensis | reverse complement strand
CCGGCCCAGGGCAGCCTGACGCACCGGGTGACGAGCTACGCGGGCTGCCGGGCCGGGTACCCCGTGCAGTGGGCCGCCTTCGACGAGGGGCACATCGCCGCCCCGCAGGACGGGGCGACCGGTGACAGCGGTTCCCGGACCTGGGTGCCGGCGCTGGTGTGGCAGTTCTTCTCGCAGTTCGGCTCCACCACGCCGCCGCCCGACGACCCGCCGCCGGGCACCGGGACCTGCCGGATCGGCACCACGGTCAACGCGTGGAACACCGGCCTGACCGAGAACATCACCATCACGAACACCGGCTCGGCCGCGATCAGCGGCTGGTCGCTCGGGTTCACCCTGCCCGCCGGGCAGACCATCACCTCCGGCTGGGGTGCCGGGTACTCGCCGGCCTCCGGGCAGGTGAGCGCCACCAACGTCGCCTACAACGCCGAACTCGCCGCCGGTGCGTCGATCACCATCGGTTTCCAGGCCAACCACACCGGGAACACCGCGCCGGCCACCGCGTTCACCCTCAACGGCGCGGCCTGCACCGCCGCCTGACCGGCACCGGGGTCACGTCTTCGCGGCGCGAAGGCGTGACCCCGGGTCGGTGTAGGCGATGTCCGTCCCCTCGCGTTCCCAGACCACGTCGGCGCACTCCACCCCCTCGGCGGCCAGCTGCCGCTTGAGCACCTTGAACGTCGACGTCCGCGGGAGCTCGCGGACCGTGCGCACGTACCGGGGCACCTGCTTGGGCCCGAGATCGGCCTGGGCGGCGAGGAAACGGCCGAAGTCCGCCGGGTCCACGGGCGTTCCGCCGGTGACGATCGCGGCCATCACCTGGTCGCCGGTCACCGGGTCGGGCACCGCGTAGACGGCGGCCTCGGTGATCGCGGGGTGGCGCAGGAGAATGCGCTCGATCGGTGCCGTGCCGAGGTTTTCGCCGTCGACGCGCAGCCAGTCGCCGAGGCGCCCGGCGAAGTAGCAGAAGCCGTCGGCGTCGGCGTAGGCGAGGTCGCCGGTGTGGAACCGGCCGTCGCGCAGCCGCTCGGCGTCGGCCGCGGGATCGCGGTAGTAGCCGGCGAACCAGCCCGCGCCCGCGGTGTTGACCAGTTCGCCGACGGCGTCGGCGGCGTTGGCCAGGCGGCCGTCGGCGTCGAACTCGGCGGGCGGACACGGGCGGCCGGTGTCCGGGTGCAGGATGGCGACGTCGCCGGCCGGCCTGCCGAGCGAGCCGGCCGGGGTGTCGTCGGTACGGGCGAACCCCACGCCGCCCTCGGTGGAGCCGAAGGCGTCGACGACCTTGCAGCCGAAGCGGTTCTCGAACGCGGCCAGGTCGGCGCTCGCTCCTTCGTTGCCGTAGACGAGGCGCAGCGGGTTGTCCGCGTCGTCCGGCCGCGGCGGTGTTGCGACCACATAGGACAGTGGCTTGCCCACGTAGTTGGCGTAGGTCGCGCCGAACTTCCGCACGTCGGGCAGGAAACCGGAGGCGGAGAACCGGCGGCGCAGGGCGATGCCCGCGCCGGCCGCGAGCCCGACGGCCCAGCCGGCCATGACGGCGTTGGAGTGGAACATCGGCATCGTGACGTAGACGGTGTCCGATGAGGACAGCCGGAAGCGCTCGGCGAGCATGGCGCCGGGGAACGCGATCTTGCCGTGGGTGCAGCGCACCGCCTTCGGGTCGCCGCTGGTGCCGGAGGTGAAGATCAGCATCAGCAGGTCGTCCGCGGCGGCGGGGACCGGTTCGATCGGGTCGTGCGCCGGGGTCCAGGACGCCAGGTCCCGCACGCCGATCCCGCCGAGGTCCAGTCCCGCCAGCAGGGGCCGGTACTTGTCTTCGGCGAGCACGAACTGGCAGTCGGCGAGCCGGATGTCCCGCGCGAGCGCGGCACCGCGCCGGGTGGGGTTGAGCCCGACCAGCACCGCCCCGGCGAACGCGCAGGCGCCCAGGAGGAAGGAGAACTGCGGGACGTTGTCGGCCAGGATGCCGACGTGGGGCGGTTCACCCGGGCGCAGCGCTTCGCGGAGGCCGCCCGCCCAGCGCGCCGACACCCGGACGTGCTCGGCCCACGACCACGTCTCGTCCTCGAACCGCAGGCCGGGGCGCTCGTCGCCGGCGCGGGCCAGCAGCAGATCGGTCACCGTCGGGACGCTCATCCGCGCACCTCCAGGCCAGTGCGGTCAGAAGTGAAACACGTTCTACTTCTACCACGGTGCCCGCCGCGGGGTCCACCACACCGGTCAGCGGCGCCCGGTGGCCAGGACGACGAGGAACTGGCCGCCGCCCGCCTCGACGCCGGCGGTGACCGGCAGCCCCGGTACCAGCCGGGAGAACCGGTCCACCAGCCAATCCGCCGCGTCCCGGGCGTCCTGCTCGGTCGGGCACCGGGCGACCAGCTCCCGGCCGCCCTTGCGCTCCAGCCGCCCGGCCACCGTGATCAGCGGCGCGGGGTCGGCCACGTGCAGGCGCTCCGGCCAGGCGATGACCACCTTGACCGCGCCCTTGCGGGTGTTGCAGCCGCGGTGGGCGAGCCGCTCGGCGATCTTGGCCTTCCGGTCCGCGGTCCGGCTGTCGACGCTCGGCCCGCGCGGGTCGTTCACCGACATGTGGGGGTCGACCGGTTCGTCGCACACCCAGCATCGCCAGCCGTCGCGTTCGGCCACGTCGTCGAGGAGACTCACCGGGGCAACCTAGCAACCGCGGAACAGCCGCGCCCCCGGGGGAGTTGTGGGTGGCATGAGCCAACTCGTGGACCGCACGATCACCGCCCTCCGTTCCGAGCACGACACGCTCGCCGACCTCGTCCGCGGCCTCACCGACGACCAGCTGGTGGTGCCCAGCGGCGCCGCGGAATGGACCGTCGCCCAAGCCCTTTCCCACCTCGGCAGCGGCGCCGAGATCGGCCGCGCGCCGATCGCGCGGGCCGCCGGCGAGACCGTGGCGGCCGAGGACAACCCGACGATCTGGGCCCGCTGGGACGCCTCCGCGCCGCGCGCGCAGGCCGAGGGTTTCCTGGAGCACAACGCCCGCTGGCTCGAAACGGTCGAGGCGCTCACGCCGGAGCAGCGGTCCTCGCTGACCGTCGACCTCGGCTTCCTGCCGGAGCCCGTCCCGCTGGTGACCGCGCTGGGCATGCGGCTCAACGAGGTGGCCAACCACTCGTGGGACGTGCGCGTCGCGTTCGACAAGAACGCCGGGGTCGACGGCGGCTCGGCCGACGTGGTGCTCGATCTGCTGACCGGGCCGCTGGGGTTCATGCTGGGCTTCCTCGCGAAGCCGGCCGAGCTCGCGGCCCCGGTGTCGGTCGCGGTGCCCGGCGCCGGGCTGGTGATCGACGACGCGGTCACCGTGGTGGACCACCTCGAAGCCCCGACGGCGACGTTCGCCGGGCCGGCGGAAGCGTTCGTCCGGCTGGTCAACGGCCGGCTCAAGCCGCCGTACGACCACGGCGTCACCGTCGACGGCGGGGTCACGCTCGACGAGCTGCGCCGGGTGTTCCCCGGCTTCTGAGTCATCGGTAGCTCTCGAGGAGCCCGGCCAGTTCGGCGGGGCGGCTGAGCGCGACGCAGTGGCCGGCGTCGATTTCGTCCGGCACGATGCCGAGCCGCTCGGCCGCCAGCCGGCGGAAGAAGTCCGGCGGGAAGCAGCGGTCTTCGCGGCACAGCACGAACCGGGTGGGGACGTCCGGCCACGCCGCCAGGGGCCACGGCTCCCGCATCGCGGTGGGGGAGGGGTGGGCGCGCTCTTTGCTCAGCGCTTCGTCGGCGAGGGCACGCGGGACGTCGTGGTAGAAGCTGACGTACGGGTCGGCGTGGCCGGTGCGGCCCTCGTCGCGGGCCGCCTGGGCCCGGACGGCCTCGCCGCACCCGGTGTTCCGGCTCCACTCTTCGGGCGATTCGCCGGGCGCGGGGATCATGCCGGCCACCAGGACCAGGAGCCTGGCCGCGAGCCGGTCGGCGACCAGCGGTGCGGTGAACCCGCCGAACGAGTGGCCGACGACGACCACGTCGGTCCGGCCGCCGACCGCTTGGACCACCGCGTCGGCGTAGTCGGTGAGCGTGGCCGCGTCGTCGTCACCGGGCAGGTCCGGAGCCACCACCTCGTGGCCCCGGGTCCGCAGCTCGGCGGCGACCAGGTGCCAGGACCAGCCGACGTCTCCGCCACCGTGGATCAACACATAAGTGCTCATGGGCTTGCCTTTCCGTGGTCGTTCAGGAGTTCCGGCGGCGCAGGGCCGGCCCGAGCGCCCGCTGGGCGGTGAACAGCGCGAGCCCGCCGATCGCGCAGGCCGCGCCGAGGACGGTGGCGCCGGCCAGTTCGAGCAGTGCGGTTCCGGCCAGCGGGCCGAGCACCGCGCCGACGCTCCAGGTGGTCGAGGCGAGGCCCAGGTACCCGCCGCGCAGCTCGGGCGGCGCGAGCTCGGCGAAGGTGTCGCCGAACCGGACGGCGATCCCGATCTGGCCGAGGGTCCAGAGCACGACCGAACCGGCGAAGGCGGTGGTGCCGTGGCTGACGGTGCCGAGCGCGGCGCCGAGCCCGGCCAGCAGCATCGAGGCGGCCGACACCGCGTGGGCGCTGCGGCCGGCGAGCAGCCGGACCGCCACCGGCTGAAGGGCCACGACGGCGATCCCGTTCAGCGCCAGCACCCCGCCGTAGGCCGCGGGACCGAGGCCCGCTGCCGTCATCAGCAGCGGCAGCGTCGTGAACGTCTGCAGGAACAGCGTGAAGTAGCCGACGTGCAGCGCCAGCATCGCGAGCATCACCCGGTCGCGCAGCACGACGGGCAGCAGCGCCCGCCGCGTCCGCACCGAGCCCGCCGGCCGGGTTTCCGGCACCTGGCGCCAGACGATCAGGGCCGCGGCCAGCGAAGCCAGGACATTGATCCAGAACAGCAGCCCGTAGCCGTACTTCGCGAGGACCCCCGCGGCGACGGTGGCGACCGAGAAGCCGAGGTTGGCCGCCCAGTAGAGCATCCCGAACGCGCGGATCCGCTGGGGCGCGGGCAGATCGGCGACCGCGGCCGACCCGGCCGGGCGGAACAGCTCGATCGTCAGCCCGACGGCGACGGCGGCCGCCCAGATCCCGGGCAGCGAGTCGGCCGAGCCGAGCGCGGTGAGCGCCGCGGCGGCGCCCAGGAAGCCGGCGAGCATGGTGTTGCGCCGGCCGATCCGGTCGCCGAGCCAGCCGCCGAGCACCTGGGAGCCGATGTCGCCCAGGCCGACCGCCGCGACCACCGCCCCCGCGCTCGCGGGGGAGAGGTGCTGCGCCTGCGTCAGGTACAGCACCAGGAACGAGCGCACGACACCTCCGGCGCGGCCGACGAAGTGCGTGGCCGCCAGGGCCCAGACGAGGTGGGGGAGTCCTGGCCGGGTTTCCGTGGTCCTGGTCGTCATGGGACTCACGCTAGGTCCGCGAAGACATCACGAAAAGCGATGAATTCCGATCGAATCAATCGCCATCGGCTATGTTAGGCGGTTATGGCCGACTTCGAGCTGCGCCACCTGCGGACCATGGCCGCGATCGCCGAGGAAGGCACGTTCGGACAGGCCGCCACGCGGCTCGGCTACACGCAATCCTCGGTGAGCCAGCAGATCGCCGCGCTGGAGAAGGCGGTCGGCGGGCCGGTTTTCGACCGGCCCGGCGGGCCGAGGCCGGTCCGGATCACGCGGCTCGGCGAGGTGGTCCTGGCGCACGGCCGCGAGCTGCTGGCGAAGGGCGAGGCGCTGACCGACGCCGTCGCCCGGTTCCGGGCGGGCCACGGCCGCATCGACATCGGCACCTTCCAGAGCGTGTCCAACCTGATCCTGCCGGCCGTCATCCGCCGGCTGCTGGACGAGCACCCCGGCTGCGACATCAGGCTGTCCGACGTGCCGCCGGACGACCCGCGGATCGGCGAGCTCGACCTGCTGTTCCACGACGGCCCGGTCGACGGCGAGGTCGAGCACGTCAAGCTGTTCGACGAGCCGTACCTCCTGGTGACGGGCGCGGGCGCGGTGCCGGCCGGCCCGGTGCGGGTGAAGCGGCTCGACGACGTGGCGATGGTCGCCTGGCCGCCCACCCACCACCAGCGCTGGCTGGAGCGGACGTTCGCCCGCGCCGGCGCGCAGCCCCGGTTCGTGTTCCGCACGACGGGCCACGAAACGATCCTGTCGATGGTCCGGGCGGGCATCGGCTGGGCGGTGCTGCCGTGGCTGGCGTTGCACGGCCAGGACGCCTGGTCCGACGACCAGCTGAGCATCCACCGGCTGACCCCGGCGCCGGCGCGGGAGCTGTCCCTGTACTGGCCGGCGGGGCGCACGGAGTCGCCACTGGCCATCCGGACGCGCGAGATCGCGGTCGAGGTGGCGCGCGACCTCGCCGGGCGGATGTGACCGCGATCAGCCGGTGCGGGCCATGGCGCCCGTGATCAACAGGGTCAGCCCGTGCTCCAGCGCCGGCGCCAGGTCCAGGTGCAGCGCGGCCAGCGCCGGATCCACCGCGTAAGCCGCCTGGGCGCTGGGTGACGGGCGGCAGTGCGTCCACAGCCCGCCGGCCAGGATCATCGCCAGGAGGCACACCGGTGCCGCCTCGCCGCCGACCTCGGGGACCGACCGGCCCAGCAGCTCGGCCATCGTGTCGAGCCCGCCGAGGGCGGACCTCTTGAACCGCACCACGACGTCGGTGGACACGTTGTGCTCCAGCACTCCCGCCTGCGCGCCGATGAGGTCGCACAGCACCGTGCGGCCGGCCAGCGAACGGGCGATCACCGCCGCGAACGCCGCGGCCCGCTCCGGCGCCGGAAGGGCCGGGTCGACGCCCTCGGCCACCTCGCCGGCCACCTCGGCCAGCCACTCCCGCAGCGCGCGGTCCAGCAGCTCGAGCAGCACCGCCTCGCGGGATTCGAAGTAGCGCAGGACGTTCGACTTGGCCAGGCCGACCCGGCGGCTGAGCTCGTTGAGGCTGACCTCGGCCACCGGCATCTCGTCGAGCATCTTCAGCGCCGTGTCGAGGATCGTGCGGCGCCGCTCCTCCCGCTGCTCCGCGCTGCGCGCCCGCTGGAACGTCATGCGACCAGCGTAACGCCTCGGCGGCCAGATTGGAGACCGACGGTCTCTTGACAACAGACCGACGGTTCTTTAGCGTCGGAGACATAACAGACCGACGGTCCGAAAGGGCCGCGACCCAGGAGACCCCCATGAGCGACAACTGGACCGAGCGCGACGTCCCGAGCCAGCGCGGCCGCGTGGCCGTGATCACCGGCGCCAACACCGGCCTCGGCTTCGACACGGCGAAGGTGCTGGCCGAACGCGGCGCGACGGTGGTGCTGGCCGTCCGCGACGTCGAGAAGGGCAAGCAGGCGGCCGCGCGACTGGGCGCGAACGCCGACGTCACCGTGCAGGCGCTGGACCTGGCGTCGCAGGAGTCCATCCGGTCCGCCGCGGCCGACCTGCACGCCACGCTGCCGAAGATCGACCTGCTGATCAACAACGCCGGCGTCATGTACCCGCCGCGCCAGACCACCCGGGAGGGGTTCGAGCTGCAGTTCGGCACGAACCACCTCGGGCACTTCGCCCTGACCGGCCTGCTGCTGGACCTGCTGCTGCCGGTCGAGGGCTCCCGGGTCGTGACGGTCGCCAGCATCGCCCACCGCATCCGCGCCGGAATCCACTTCGACGACCTGCAGTGGGAGAACTCCTACGACCGCGTCGCGGCGTACGGGCAGGCCAAGCTCGCCAATCTGATGTTCGCCTACGAACTGCAGCGCCGCCTCGCCCCGCACGGCACGACGACGTCGATCGCGGCGCACCCCGGCGTGGCCCGCACCGAGCTGATGCGCAACTCCCCGGCGGTGATGCGCGCGCTCTTCCCGCTGGTGGCACCGCTGTTCACGCAGAGCTCCGAGCGCGGCGCCCTCCCGACCCTCCGCGCGGCGACCGACCCGGCCGCCCTCGGCGGCCAGTACTACGGCCCGGCCGGCCCGGGCGGTTACCGCGGGCGCCCGCAGGTGGTGGCGTCGAGCCCGCAGTCCTACGACGCGGCGATCCAGCAGCGGCTCTGGACGGTTTCGGAGGAGCTCACCGGCGTCAAGTTCCCCGTCGGCTGAGCAGCACGTGGGTCACCGGCTCGGGACCGGCCGCCCGAGCAGGTCTCAGCTCCCCGCGCAGACGGTGCCGGACGCGTCGGTGTCCGCGATGCCGTACGACGAGCCCGCGCTGGTGGGCTCCCAGCTGCGGTACCGGATGGACCGGGCGAAGACGCGGGATTCGGCCACCGCGGGTGGGCACGGTCCTGCAGGAGGCGGTCGATAACCCGGGCGGGCGCTGGAGCCGGTGCTGGGCTGGACCCACCGCCACCCGGCACTGGACTGAAGGGTCGACACGCGTAATCCTGAAGCCGACACGCGTGATCCGGGCGACGACACGGCGATCACCCCGTGTCGACCCGCCAATCACGCGTGTCGACCCTCCAGTCACGTGAGTTCTACTGCCGGGCGGTGGCCGTTGCCGGAGGTGGGGAGCAGGTGGTAGCCCGCGCGGTCCGGACGGATGTGGGATCCGCCGGAGGACGGGTCCGGGAGGCGGTGCCCGGCCGCGGCGATGGCTGGCTCGTCGAGGTGGACGCCCAGGCCCGGCTCGTCGCCGAGGATGAACGCGCCGTCGCCGATCTCGTGGGCGACCGTGATGCCCACCGGGGGGTGGAGGTCCTGCAGCTCGGTGACCAGGTGGTTGGGCACCGCGGTCGCCGCGTGCACCAGGCCGACCGGGGTCGTCCCGATCGGGCTCACCGGCAGGTCGTGGGCGTGGGCGAGGGCGGCGACCCGCAGGAAGTGGGTGACGCCCCAGCCCGCGGCCGTCTGGACGACGTCGACCGCCCCCGCCGTGATCAGCGGCCGGTGCTGTTCCAGCCCCGTGAGGTTCTCCCCGGTGGCGACCGAGGCGCGGACACCGCGGCCGACCGCCGCGTGGCCGTCCACGTCCCAGCGCCGCACCGGTTCCTCGATCCAGGTCAGGTCGAGGGTCCGCTCGAGTTCGGCGACGTGCCGGACGGCCTGCTTGCGGGTCCAGTTCTCGTTGACGTCCAGCATCAGGCCCGGGCGGCCGGCGCCGGCCTCGGCGAGGACGTCGCGGACCAGGCCGAGGCGACGCCGGTCGCGGTCGATGTCCAGGCCGCCCTTGAGCTTCGCCGCGCGCAGCCCGTGGCCGGCGTAGGTGCGGTACAGCGCGGCCAGCTCGTCGTCCTCCAGGGCGATGTCGAGACCCGAGGCGTAGGCGGGCACGCGGCGGTCCCGCCCGCCGAGCAGCCGCCAGAGCGGCTCGCCCGCCAGCTGCGCCTTGATGTCCCACAACGCCGTGTCGAAGGCGCCGATGGTGCCGAACACCGCGCCGGCGTGCCCCGCCTTGAACGTCCGCCGCAGCATCCGGTCGTAGAGGGCGCTCACGCCGCGCGGGTCTTCGCCCTCGATCGCGGCGAAGACCGTCTCCGCCTGCACGTGTGAACCGAGCCCGACGCCGGTGACGCCTTCGTCCGTCTCGACGACGACGAGCGGCATCCGGACGAGACCGCCGGCGTGGACGCCGTTGGCGTCGCCGATCGGGCGGCCCCAGTCCTGGACGGTGGTGAGGGCCCGGAAAGCAGTGATGCGCATTTCATCCCTTCGTGGACCCGGCGGTGACCCCGTCGGCGATCTGGCGTTGCAGGAACAGGTAGACGAGCAGCACCGGCACCGCGGCGATCAGCACACCCGCGGCGAACGTCGGGATGTCGGCCGAGTACTGCCCGCGCAGCGCGGTCACCCCGACCATGAGCGTCCGGTGTTCCGCGGACGGCATCAGCAGCAGCGAGATCAGGACGTCGTTCCAGCAGAACAGCGCGTCGAGCACCCCGACCGACAGCAGCGCCGGGGCACCCAGGGGGAGCATGATCCGCCAGTAGACGCCGTAGACGGTGGTGCCGTCGACGCGGGCGGCGTCGACGATCTCCGGCGGCACGGCCGAGTAGAAGCTGGTCATCAGGAAGACCGTGAACGGCAGGAACTGCGCCACGTAGGCGAGCACCAGCCCGGGGTAGGTGTCGATGAGCCCGGTGCCCGCCATCATCCGGGCCAGCGGGACCATGATCACCTGGAACGGCACGAACAGCGCGGCGAGGATGCCCAGGAACACCACGGACGACCCGCGGAAGCGCAGGCGCCCGAGCGCGAAGCCGGCCATCGACCCGAGCAGCAGGAGCACCGCGACCGAGCACACCACGACGACGACCGAGTTGAGGAAGTACCGCGACATCCCCACGCTCGTCCACGCCCGGGCGATGTTGTCCCAGCGCAGCGATCCGGCGGGGGAGAACCGGTCGAGGGTGTATTCGCGGCGGTCCTTCATGGCGACGTTCGCGGTGAACACCAGGGGGTAGATCGTCGCCAGGGCGAGGGCGGCCATGGGGATGGCGGCGAGCCACTTCGTGAGCCGGGAACCGGACATCAGTCCTCCCTTCCGGCGCGCCGCAGGATGCCGATCTGCGCCAGCCCGACCCCGAGCATGATCAGGAACAGCACCGTGGACGCCGCGGAGGCGAGCGCGGGCTGGTTCAGGTGCCCCTGCTGGAACCAGACGTAGTACTCGGGCAGGTAGGTCGACCCGGCCGGGCCGCCGCTGGTCATCACGTACAGCAGGCCGAACATCGAGGTCAGCATCCCGATCATGGTGGTGACGAAGACGAACTGGATGGTCCGGGACAGGCCGGGGACGATCACGTGCCGGATGGTCTGCGGCAGCGACGCACCGTCCACTTTGGCCGCGTCCAGCAACGAGGAGTCCAAAGTGGAGAAACCGGCGAGGAAGACGACCAGTGCCATGCCGAACGTCGCCCAGACGTGCACCCCGACGACGGCGAAGATCGCCACCCCCGGATTTCCGAGCCAGTCCACCGGCCCCAGGCCGACCAGCCCGAGCAGGGCGTTGGCCGGCCCGTCGAAGGCCAGCAGCAGGTTGAAGATCGCCCCGACGATCACCGGGGACAGCACGGCCGGGAAGAAGTAGACGCCGCGGTAGACCCGGTGGCCGGGCACCTTCAGGTGGATGAAGGTGGCGAGCAGGCCGGGGATGGCGACGGCGACCGGGAGCAGCAGCACGAGCAGCCCGACGTTGCGCAGGGCGGTGCGGAACAGCGGATCGGCGAACAGCGTCACGTAGTTGTCGAAGCCGACGGCCGTGCCGTTGCGGGCGCCGTCGCCGGTGAAGGAGAAGTTGACGCCGAGCAGCAGCGGCCACAGCCGGAGCAGGAGGACGACCAGCACGGCCGGGGCGACGAGGACCAGCGGCGCGAAGCGCTCGAGCCGCGTTCCGCGCGGGGCACGCCGGGCCGGGGCGGGCCCTCCGGCGGGCCGGGCCGGAGCCCGGTCCACCGGAGCGGGGGAGTACCCGGTCACGCCGTCAGCCCTTGTCCGACGCGGCCAGTTGCTGCAGCACCGCGTCGACCCCGATCGACCCGCTCAGCAGCTGCTGGGAGAGCCGGCCCATGAGGTCGAGCGTCTTCGACGAGAGGGCGACGTGCAGGGCGGGCTTGCCGGTCTTGACCTGCGAGACGATCGTCGCCACGGCCGGTCCGGCCGCCGAGACGTCGATCGACGTGTCCGCGGCGATCGCGCCGCTGTCGGCGTAGAAGGACTTCAGCGCGTCGGTCGAGCTCAGCGACCGGACCAGGTCCGCGGCCACCTTGGGATCCTTCGTGCTCTTCGCGACCGCGTAGCCGATGCCGCCGTCGTACGGCAGGCTCGGGGTGGCGGCCGGGTTGACCTGCGGCGCGGTCATCACGCCGACCTTGTCCGCGCCGAGGAACTCGGCGAAGTCCTTCCAGTGCCCGACGTCGGACATCAGGCCGATGACGTTCGCCGCCTTGCCGGACTGGAAGAGCGCGAACGCGTCGTTGAACATCGCGGTGGAGTTGGGGCCGTCGGTGTTGAGGCCGGTGTCGCCGGCCTGCTTCCAGAGCTCGAAGATCCGCTTGACGTCCGGGGCGGTCCAGTCGCGCTTGCCGGCGATCCAGTCGGTGTACTCCTGCGGCGTCAGGCTCGCCGAACCCAGCGCCGACAGGAAGAACTGGATCCCGGCGCCCTCCTTGTTGCCCAGGGCCAGGCACTTCGCGCCGGTCTTGGCGGCGATGGTGCCGCAGTCGCGGACGAACTCGTCCCAGGTCCGGGGCGGGGCGTCGGGGTTGAGCCCGGCCTTCTGGTAGAGCTCCTTGTTGTAGTAGACCGGGTGGCCCTGCAGGGTGACGGGCTCGGCGTAGACCTTGCCGTCCTTGCTGAACGCGTCCCAGCCGCTGAGGCGCGACCGGTCGTCGGTGACGTAGGAGTCCAGCGGTGCGAGGTCGGCGACCCGGTCGCGGATCTGGCCGCCGCCGTTGAAGAGCATGACGTCCGGCCCGCGTTTGGCCTGGATCGCCGCGCCCAGCAGGGTGTAGTACTGGTCGTAGGGCTGGGCCACGAACTCGACGGTGACGCCGGGGTGCTGCTTGGCGAACTCGGCCTTGGCCTTCGCGACGTACCCCGCGGCCTTGGCGTCGCCGGATTTCCAGTCCCAGACCACGAGCTTGCCGCTCGCGTCGCCGGACGGGGCGGCCGGTCCGGCGGCACTTCCGCATCCGGCGGTCAACGCCAACGCCGCGGCCAGGGCGGCCGAGATTAGTGTGCGCTGCTTCATCGCTGCTCACTTCTCCAGACGGTGGCCGGACGGGGAGTGGCCCGGCACAGTGCGGCAAAACGTAACTCGTATGACGTATGACGTCAACGGCCAAGCTGTGTAAGCTTCACGTGCGTACGGCGAAGGTCGGCGCAGTGCGACCGGAGGAACGATGACGGCATCAGACCGGCAACCCGCCGCCCCCGAGTGGGTGCGCCGCCCCGCGAACCTGGCGAGCGCGGTCACCGCCGAACTCGTGGGCCGCGTGGTGCGCGGGGTCCACCCGTCCGGGACGTCGCTGCCCGCCGAACCGGTGCTGTGCGAGAACTTCTCGGTGAGCCGGACGGTGGTCCGCGAGGCGGTGAAGCTGCTGCAGGCGAAGGGCCTGGTCCAGGTCCGCCAGGGCGCGGGCACGGTGGTGAACCCGCCGTCGATGTGGAACATGCTCGACGAACTCGTGCTGGCCGCGGTGATCGCGGAGGACGAGACCTCGGCCGTCCTCGACGACCTGGTGGTGACGCGCCGGCTGCTCGAATCGGACATGGCGCTGGTCGCCGCGCGGACCGCCGGCCCGGAGGTCGTCGCCCGGCTGGGCGAGCTGGTGGACCTCATGGACGAACTGGTCGACGACCCCGACGCCTACCGCGAGCAGGACCTCGCGTTCCACGACACGATCATGCAGGTCTCGGGCAACCGCCTCGCCCGGGGCGTGGTGCGGGCGCTGGAGAGCCAGGTCGTCAACACCGCCCGTTATGTGGGGCCGAGCGAGCGGGCTTTGTGCGTGGCCTCGAACCGGGGGCACCGCCGCGTTTACGAACGGATCGCGGCCGGCGACGGGGACGGCGCCGCGAAGGCGATGTTCGACCACATCACCGAGGCGTGGCTGGCGCGCCGTCCCGAATCCGGCGACCCCGGCCGGTTGGAGCGGTGACCGCCGAAGCGTCCGGAAGGAGTCCTATGGTCCAGCGTTACGGCATGCTGATCCGCCTGCGCCCGGAGAAGCGCGAGGAGTACCTGCGGCTGCACGCCGCGGTCTGGCCCGCGGTCGAACGGACGCTGCGGGAGGCCAACATCCGCAACTTCACCATCTTCCGGCACGACGACCTGCTCTTCGGGTACTACGAATACGTCGGCGACGACCACGACGCCGACCAGGCGCGGATCGCCGCGGATCCCGAAACGCAGCGCTGGTGGGCGTTGACCGATCCCTGCCAGGAATCGCTCTCCGCGCGCGAAGGGGGCGCCTGGTGGACGCCCATGGACGAGGTCTGGCACCTCGCCGAGGGGTCCCTTGTGGACGGTCAGACCCCCTGACCGCGACGGTGGCTCAGGCGTTCTGCCAGTTCGAGCACTGCCAGTTGGGCGTCTTCTGGCAGACGCGGAAGATGGTCACCGGGTTGTCCGAGGTGCCCGGGGTCTTGGCGCTGCAGCCGGAGCTGCTGCCGTTGGCGTCGTCCACGCCGGAACCGCCGCCGCTGCGGGTCCGCCACTCCGTGCGGAACCCGTAGCCGTCGCTGAAGGTGTCGCACGCGTACACCCGGGTGTGGCCGTTGGTCACGCCTCCGGTGGCGGTACGCACCGTCCACTCCGGACCTCCGCACCGGTTGAGGCCGGCCGGCGGATTTCACTCGATCGGCCGCACCTCCCGGAGCTCGTCGAGCAGCAGCCGGGCGGCCGTCTTCGCGCCGTCGGTGCGGATCTTCGCTCCCAGGGCCTTCGCCCGTGCCGCGGTTTCCGGGGCCAGTGCCGTGTCGAACGCCGCAGCAAGGGACTCGAACGTCGGGTCTTCGAGCGCCGTGCCGACCCCGTGCGCGGCCACCTGACCCGCCCAGTACGGGTTGTCCGCCAACCGGATCGGGACCACCACCTGCGGGACGCCCGCCCGGGCGG
>NZ_MUMI01000313.1 GCF_002155975.1 Amycolatopsis kentuckyensis | reverse complement strand
CGGCGCCGGCGCCGAGGGCGTTCCAATGCACGAGGCCGCCCGACGCGAACCGCGGCAGCTTCCTCTCGTTGACGGCCTTCATGAAGCCGACGCCGTAGAAGTCGACCGCTTCGGCTTGATGGACGAATTCGCCAGGAGACAACCTGGCATCCACCAGGTCATCCTTCGGGCCGCCCGGCCCGTAGACCGGGCCACCGGAGGCATAACCAGTGCCGCCGATGGTCTTCTTCTGATTCATCGAGTCGTTGAAGTACCCGCCGGCAGAAGTACCCTTGAACACCTGCGCCAGGCCGGCTGTGTCAACACTCGCAACCGCGGTGACGTCATACTTGAAGTCCTGCGGGATCAGACCCAGCTGCTTCAAGTAGTCGGCCGCGCGGTCCTTCGAGACCCCAAACGCATCAGCCACCTGGCTGATCGCGGTGTTGTACTTCTGGTTCGTCGACAAGCCGCTGTTGTTGATCGAATCCCACAACTGCAACATCAACTGCAGGTTTTGCCGGCCAGCAGCCGTGTTGATGTCCAGCGACCTCGACGCATTGTCATGTGCGTCGGCCAAATTCTGCTTCGCTACGCGAAGGGCGTTCGCCGCGCGGCTGCTCTGGTACTGGGCGTCTGTGACCGCTTCGTGCGCACGGCGTTCCGAGTACGCCGCATCCTCGACGGCCTGATGCGCCCGCTGCAGACCACGCTGAGCCTGCTGCAAACCGTAGCTCGCATCAGCCAGCTGCTCTTGCGCCTTCTGGATACCCTTCAGCGACGAGGTAACCTGATCCTGCGCAGACCGCAGCGACTGCTGGGCCGACACCACGCCGCGAGCACCGTTGACGCCGGCGGCATCCGCCTTCGCCACGTCCTCGCGCAGGTTCTTGCCCGAGTTGATCGCGTTGTTGAGCGCGTTTTGCGCCGACAGAAGGTCTAGCGCCGCCTTGATCTCAGGCTCGTTCTGCGTCGTGACAGTCTGGTTCGCGACCCGGCTGGCGCTGGCGTCGGTTATGCCGAACGTCTTCGCAGCTTCCCGGGCGTCGAACAGACGCACGCGGGCGGACGCCTCGGTGACATTCTGGTCCTCCAGCTGCAGGTGCAGCGCCTTGAGGTCACGGATAGCCTGCTGCCGAGCTTCCGACAGTGACACCTCGGCCTGACGCGCTTGCTCCTGCGCCTGGGTGTACGCCCGCTGAGCGCTCGAGACGCCGTCGACGGCGTCTCGAACCGCACGCTGAGCCGTCACGACACCGTGCGCCGCCGCAGCGACACCCTGCTGGGCATCGCTGACCGCACGCGCCGCCTGAGCTTCCGAATGCTGCGCGTCGGCGACACTGCGGGAGGCCTGAGCGACCGAGTGTTCGGCATCCTCAACGGCGCCCTGGGCGGAAGCAACCGATTTGTCGACCTGCTTGAAGTGGTCGGTGATGGCCGCGGCCGCGTTGGCGATCTGCAGGGCCGACTTCAGGTAGGCGGCGGACACCTGCTGCACCGTCTGCCCCGAGGCGCCGCCGGCGATCGCTGATGCCCGGAACATCATGCTGACGTATTCGAGGCTCAACCCAAGGGCTGCCGCGGCCCGCGTCGTGGCTTCTTGGCCGTCCTTTGATGCCTGTAGTGCGAGCGCCTGCTTGTTCTCCGACGCGGACGCATTGTCAGCGTTTGTCCTGACGCTGCTCCACTGGTTGATCAGGTCGCCCAGGGCGTCCTTCAGCGCACCAGCTGCCTTGGCGTTCTCGACCGTCGCCTTCGCATTGCGGTCATGGGAGTTGATCGCCGCGCCGCCGGCCTGGACGGACTGGTCGAGCTTCGCCTTCAGCGCGTCAAGCGCCGGGCCGCCACTCATGATGGCTTCGGTCAGGTCCGCCTGCGAAATGCCGAGCTTGCCGGCGTTGGCGGCGGCTTCCTTGAATGCGCCCGAGCCCTGGAACTGGTCGATGATTTGCTGGTTGACAGCGCCGTGGTTCTTGATCAGCGCCGAGGTAAGCTCGTCGGTCTTGGCTTTCAGGTCGGCCGTCTTCGCCGACGCCTCAGACTCGCTGCTCGCCAGGCTGCCCATGAGCAGCGTGCCCGCTACGAGCGCGATACCGAGCGGTCCAGCCATGGATGCGGCAGCCGACGCGAAGTTGACAGACGCGGTTGCCGCGGCCGTCCCGGCAGTTCGGACAGCAGTGGCCGCCACCGAGGACTGAACCGACACGCCTTCGAGCGACGCCATCATCGTGGCAGTCCGGGCGGCGCCGGCTTCCATCCCGGCGCCCAGCGTGAGAACGCCGCCGGCGAGCGCCTTCACCGCGATGGTGGCGAGCTCGGCCAGCTTGAAGGCGCCCCACAGCGCCAAGGCGCCCGCGGCTACCGTGCCGATCACAGGCGCCAGCGGACCGAGCAGGTCGGTGACCACCTTGAGGGCCGTCGCGGCGGCATGAAGCGCGAAGTTCAAGACCGGCAGGGCGCCGTCGGCCAGGCTGGCGATGATCTGCGTTGTGTTCTGGATGACGCCGTCGATCTCGGCGCCGTTCGACGCCCACGCCTGCGCGACATCGTTGATGATCTGGACGCCGGCAGTCAGGACACTCGAGGTGATGACCCCAAGGGATGTCATGAACGCGCCGTAAGACTGGGCGTTCTGCCCCATCGAGGCGACACTCGTGCCGAACGCCGTGCCCAGCGTGTCGGCCGCGGTCTCCACGCCGACAAACACCGGCAGGCTATTCTGCATCGCCGATGTCACGCCAGGCATCGCGTTGCGCGCGAACCCGGTGACCGCGTTCGTCAGCGAGATGATATCCGGCCCGGCGGCGGCAAAGCCAGCCTTCATTGACGGGCCGAGGCGCTGCATCTCGGCGTCGATGATCCGGCCAGCACCTACGATCTCCGGAACGATTTGGTTCGTTCCGGAGCGAGTCGACTGAACGACGTTCTGCCACAGATTCGTGTACGTCTGCTTGACGTCTTCATTCGACTTCTGGGCAAGAACAGCAACGCCGATGAAGCCTGCGCCGATGCCACCGATGACCGCCGCCCCGATGGCCGGCGAGCCCGCGATAATTCCGGCCGCCATAAGCTGGAACCGCGTTGTGAAGCTGTCGAGAGCCCTGCGGCTAGCGTCGGTACGGACGTTGACATCGACGTTGGCGTTCTTGCCGTCGAGCTGTTCAACCTTCTTTTGAACGATCTCGACCGTCTCTGCCAGCTTCAGGAACGTCTGAGACGCCCGGTCCAGCGCGACGACATTGAAGGCGAGATCGTTGGCCACCGAAAGCTCCTAACCCTTGGCAGCTTCGGCAGCTGCGTCCACATAGGCCGCGTAGACGTCAAACTCGTCAAGCAGCAAAGACTTGATGACCGGCGGATGCAGTGAGAAAACCCGCCCGAACGGTGCGAGGTAGGTCAGGTAGCGTTCGTGCGGCTTTTCCCAGCGCTTCGCCCGCCGCTCTTCGTCGGCTTTTCTGCGGGCAGCGGCGTAGGGTCCACCTCGGCGTCCCCTTCGGCCGGAGCTTCGTCCTCGAAGACCGGGACGATTTCAGACAGCTTCAGTCTCTTGACGTCGTCCCACTTCACAACCTCGCGGTTGCGCTTCATCGCGAAGTACGCGACTGCGCAGACCGCGTGCGGGTCGACGCGGGCAAGTGCCGGGTTCAGCTCGGAAATCGTCAGGTACGCCTTTTCCTTGAGCTCAAACGCTTCCTCAAGCGTGAAGTCGAAGTCGAATTCGTACTCTTTGCCTTTGATCAGGTACTTCATGAACTATCCCGCCTAGGATGTCAGTTCTGAATCTTGTTTGCTGTGTCGTCCATGGCTTGCAGGATCGCCCTGCGAAAGTCGTTGGAACGCCTCTTGATCGTCGTGCCGAAGTACGGCTTCCCCTGCTGATGAACCCAGTTGTCCCGGTTGCCGAAGACGGGGTGCCGCCACCCCTTCGGGGAGTCCAAATGCCGCGGCATCGTTCGCTGGCCCGCAGGCAGGTTGCTTGAGTCGACGACGAACCGGATGCCCGTGGCGCGGATCTGCAACTTCGTCGCATCCGCGACGTGCCGCCTCAGGCCGGCCTGCTTCCGCAGACCGCGGTTGATCGCCTGCTCGACATCGCGCCCCGAGCGCCGGGCAACCTGCTCCGCCCGGAAGGCGTTGAACTGTCGACGCCGGGTGGCCCCACCACCTCGCGAAGAGGTGACGGGGATGTTCCGGACGGCCTGTTTGACGTCATCCAGGATCGGCCTGCCAGCCTCCAGGATCCGCTTGCGGAGATCGGCGCGAAGCTGCTTCGGCGCGCCGCGGAGGTTGCGAGACAAACGCCGCCACTCTTCCGCACCGGTCGACGAAATCGAGATTCGCGCGTCTGTCATCAGATGTTGGCGCTCTCCGTGCTGACGATCTTGATCTGGATGACCGGGTTGACTTCGTCCGAGTACGCCTCGAAGTCGGTCGACATCTGCACCAGGTCGGCGCCAGACACAGCCGGCGACGCCTGCTTCAGCTTCACCGCGGGGATGATGATCGAGAACAGATAGTTCGCCGAGCCGATCGCCGCACCCGTCAAGTCCAGCTGCAGCGCAGTCGTGGTGTTGTTCGTGAACAGGTCGTACAGTTCGGTCTTGTTAAACTCGGCCGACAGCTTGCCCGTGATCGTCGGAACGCCGTTCTCCAGCTGCTCCGCCTTCAGGCCGCCGTTGCCCAGGCCGAACCGGTCAGTCGCCATCGGTGCCGAGCCGCCGACCGAGATCTCCTTGATGATCGTCGCGACCGTGGTACCGCCAGCGATCGTGGTCTCACCTGATGCTGTGGTCGCCGTGCCACCCAGCTTCAAGGTTGCCTGCGAGAAGTCGAACGTGGTCGCGCCGGCGAGGTAGGACGCGGTCGCCAGGGCGGTCGCCGTCGCCTCGGAACGGCCGTCGACGCTCAGCTTCAGCGACGGCGTGTCGTTGTCCTTGAGGTTGAACTCCCACTTGGACACCTTGATGCCGGCAAAGGTGAACGGCCGGACCGTACCGGTCGACGGCTCCGGGCGGCCGACCTGGCAGGTCAAGCCGAGGCCGCGGAAGTCGCCCGGGGTGTGAACCTGCTTGTACGCCGACCCGGAAATCAGGGTGGGCGTGGTGACCGTCGAGGCCAGCATGTGCTTGACCAGAAGCCCCATGCCGAGCGTGTTGATGTCGAAGTTGATGTCGCCGGAAATGGTCTGCCGCGACACCCTGATCCGCGAGGCGCGCTTGTACTTAGTGCCGGCGCGCAGGGCGGTCGGCTCGAGGAACGTCGGGTCGCGCTTGAGGTTCTCCGAGTTGAACTCGATGAAGCGCGTTACAGTGACCGGCGTGCCCCAGGTGCTTTCCTGGGCAAAGCCGATCTGGCCGTCAAGGCCGGAACCAGTGGCCATGGGTTAGTTCTCCTTCTCGGCCTTGACAGGCTTCTTTTCCGGAGCGACAAGGACCCAAGTGGCTTTCGGCCAAGCTCGGGCTTCGTCGCCGGCACCGACGATGTAGGCGTCTTCGGTTTCCTCGGTCACGTCACCGGGAACTTCGATCTCCGGCGCTTCAGAGGTGACAGGAAAGGCGTCGTGTTCCCCGACGGGCCTGAACACGCTGAGGTCGTCGCTCGAAAGCGACTTGAATCGAGGCATTACGATGCCGCTCCTAGACTCGGGTTTTAATGTGCACGCCGAAAACGATCCGGCCCTGCGGCTTCAGCGAAATGGCGTCACCGCTCGGAACTTCCGCGAACTCCTGCGAGTACCGCGAGTTCGCGATCTCGGCGACAAACGGCGGCGCCTGCCCCAGACTCGGGTTAGCGCGGAGCGTCTGACCGACGGTGTCGAAGATGGCGAACGCAGCGTCGCGCGTTGCCTTCCACGAATTGGCTTCGCTCTCGACGAAGTCGACGAGTACAGCGCACACGATGTCGAGGTCTTCGGCGCGCTTCTTCGCGCCCAGACCGTCCCACTGCTGCAGCCCGGTCGCGGCGACGAACTCGGCAGCCTGGGGGTCAGCGTCGTATCCGACGTAAACCGCATTCGCGTAGTCGCCGCTGGCGACCGGGCCATCCCAGACGTTCACGGACTGCCCGGAAAACGCGGTCGTCAAGGCCGCCACGATGGCGTCCACCGCGGCTGGATATCGCGTTTCTGTACCCATTACGCGAACCCCGGAATTCCGTAGCCGCCGAGCACCTCAACCGCCTGGTTCGGGATGGCGTAGCCGATGCCGGGGATCTGTGTCACGCCCATGCCGCCCGGAACCGGAGCTCCGCGGCCGCCGCGGCGGGTTTGCCAGAGGTGTTCGACGATGAAGCCAGCCGCCTGCGTGAACTCCGACGGAATGACCTGATAGCCGGCGACATAGGTCACCGACAATTGACCGGAGAACTCAGGGCCGCTAATCACGTCGACAACGCCCGTAGCCGACTCGACGTGCAGCGAGCCGACGTTCCACGTCATGGTTCCGTCCACTCGCGCCACACTGGTCAGCGAAACGACCGGAAAACGGTTCAACGCCAGTTGCCGCGGCGCCCCTGAACGATCGAGTGTCATCGCCGGATTGGCCTGGCCGAGGCCGCGGAAATAGTCGGGCAGGCGATGTTCTTCGGTGAACGTTCGTTTGACCGCGACCTCGCCGAGGATCCGCTCAACCGCGGTGGTCGCCGACTCGATGTAGCGACGCAACGCTTCGTCATCCGACGTGCCGGTGATCTTCAGCTGGTCTTTCATCTCGGCCAGCGAGATGAGATAGAGCGGCGTCAGGCTGCGAACGTCGAAGATGTCGACGCTCGCGCCGGGATTGGTGCCCACGCCGCACCATTGCACGACATGGCGGCCGGCCTGTGCCGTAACGAAGTCGTACTGATAAGTGCCGGTCGTCAACGGTGAGACCGTCTGTACAACCTGCGTGTCATCCGGCTGGATAATCGTCAGGGTGACGGTGTCGGCGTTCACCAGGCCGCCAGACGGTGACTTGTTCTGCCAGCTGCAGCGGATGACATCGCCGAGGTCGATGGCCATGTCTCTCCTACAGGTCGTTTACGGTGACGGTTCCGTACAGCGCGGTTTTCCGTTTCCCGCCGGAGCTGATGACGTCTAGCCGCCACCACGTCTTCGTCGTGTCGATAGCCGAGGCGGGAATAGACACCGTCACCAGGCCGCCCGCTGCGTTCGTGACGGTTACGCCAGACGCTGGGCTCGATGTGCCTTTCCAAACGGCGCCATCCGTATCGGCCGTGGCCTTGGTCGGCTTCAAGAACGCCTCGAGCGTCATGCCAGTCAAATCCAGCGTCGTGCCGGCCGTCGGGTTGTTCGTGGTCAGCGTGCAGTTAATGTTTTCGTCGTTGTTTTCGTTCAGCGTGATCTCGACCTTTAGAGCCATGTCACCTACCGCAATTCGCGGCAGTGCCGCCGTAAGAGTCGATTGTGGTCGAACCGCTGTACGCGTCGATCGTCAGCGAGCCCGCGTAGGCGTCAACGGTGAGCGTCCCACCGTAGGATTCGATGAACGTCCCGCCGCTGAAGTCCTGGCAGATAAAGCCGGTAGACGCACCCAGGCTGAAAGAGTCAACCGTTCCGGCCAGTCGCGCGAAACCGGGACGGTCGGCGAGCACCAGGGCGTAGCTGAGAGTGTCAGCCTTGGTACCGAGGCGAATGGCGCCGGGGGTGTCGCTCAGCGCCAAGCCGGTCGTGATGGTATTCGTCGCGTTGCCGGATCGCATCGCGCCGACCGAAGGATCGGCGAGCGACAAAGCCACCGTCGCGGTCTCGCCAAAGACGGCGCCGCTGCGCGAAGAACCGACCGATGGGTCAGCCAGGGCGACGCCGATGGCAAGCGTGTCGACTGTCGACGCCGGTCGAGCAGCCGAGATAACGTCGAGGAGAACAATGCCAGTCGCGACAGACTCTGTAGCGCCGCCAGCGCGAGCGGACCCGGCCGAACCGTCGACAAGGGCCAGACCGGTCGCCAGCGCGTCGGCATTGCCGCCGCCGCGGCTCGCCCCGACGGTCGGGTCTGTCAGAACGAGGCTGTTGACTGCAACTTCGCCGAAGGCGGCGCCAGCCCGCGCAGAACCCGCGGCCGGATCGGCCAGGGCGACACCGATGGCAAGAGAGTCGGACGCAGATCCGAATCGGAGGCCGGCCGCGGCGTCCGCCAGGGCGACGCCGACAGCGATGCTGTCTGCTGTGCCCCCTAGGGTGCTGGCCGTGGCCCCAGGATCCGTCAAGCTTGTCGGGGACGCTGCGACGGCGTCGGTCGCGCGTGGCGTCTTGTAGAAGCGCGCCTGCGTCGGCCCCCGACCAGGGTGCCACGCTGTGGAGCTTGAGCCCTCGACGGCCGCGCCGGCGGCTTCCTTCACCTCGAACGCGAGGATTGCAGGGATCGTCGCGGAAGTGACACCGATCGTCACAACCGTGCCGGCGGCTGGCGTGGTCGCCGTACGCTTGAGGACGCCGCCGCCGATTCCGCCGAACGTCGTCTCGGCGTCATTGAAGCTGCAGCCAGTCGCCGCGGTATCGGCGCCGCCGTTTTCCTCGATGTGCGCGGCCCACACCCAGGAGTTGGGCCCGGTTGTGGTGATGTTGACCGTGGCCGCCAGCGCGGTGGCCTTAGCGCCGGTGAAGCTTGTTTCCGCGCCGGTGAACACCAATACTTTCAGCGCGTTGGCCGTGAAGCTGCCAGCGCGCGCCGAGCTGACCGTGATGTTCGACTGCGCAGATGCGTTGTAAGCCCAGTAAACCTGGATCGATCCCTGGCCGGACTGGTTGATCGAGACGCCGACCGACGTCCACGTCAGCGCAGTGCCGGTGTTCGAGATAGAGAAGGTGTTGAGCTCGTCCGCCTCGCACAGCGCGAAGAGCAGGGCGCCGGCGGGCGGCGAGAACGATGCCGTGGTCGCGGGGGTTGTGGTCCCTTTGACCATCGCCGGCGTGGAAGCGTCGAGGGCGAGAGCCACCGCTGCCTCCGGTTAGTTCGAGGTATCCCCTGCGGTGATCGACCCGATGTCGTTGAACGACGTCAACCCGCGACTAGCCAAGGCTGCTTTGCCGATCGTTCCGGTCCGAGCGGTCCTGGGAATCTGCTGGACGATGCGGGTTCCGTCAGGCTTGACGACGATCAGGTACTGCCAGGGACAGCTGGGGTCCAGGTCGTAGTCGACGCCTTGAAGCGCCAAGGTCCCGCCGCCGTTGACGGGCGAGTCGAACCGGACCGAGATGATCAAGTCCTTCTGGTTCCCGCCGGCGTCCACCCAGGAGTCCTGCCACACCCACGGCGACGCCGGGGGCCATGCTCCGCCACCCATTAGTTGAGCGCCTCCAACGTGTACTCGTGCAGCTGAATCGAGTTGCCGGCGTTGGCGATAGAGAACGTGGCGAACAGGTCGACAGCTTGGCTCGCGGTCGAGTCGAAACCAGTGCCGACCGCGGGCGCGCTAGCTGGCATCAGGATGTCGTTGGCGACACCCGATGCGGAACCAACTGCCGATTCCGAGCACCAGTCGCCCTGGCCGAACAGTGTCGCCGAGGTGCCGGAGCCGATCGAGCGGCATGTCAGCATGATGATCGCCCGCCACGACACGTTCGTCTTCGCCGTGGTGTTCAATGCCATCGCGCCGCCGTTGAAGGCGACAGTGGAGCCAAGGCGGACGTCGAGCGTCAATGTGCCCGGGGTGGTGACGATGTTCGAGATGCGCCCCCAGGCGTTGAGCCGTAACACGCGGCCCGGCAGGAAGAAGTTGGCCGGCAGGGTGAACTTCGCCGCGCCGGGAAGAATCGACGTCGCGGTAGTCGAGTTCGCTAGGGCGGTGCCGTCCACCTGGGCGGAGATCAGAGTCTCGCCCCAGGTTTGCATGCTCACACTGTCTCCTAAGGGGTGAAGATGAGCAGGGCGCCCTGCGAGTTGAAGTTGACGTTGAGCGCGCCGCCACCGCCCGTCTGGTTCGACCCGAAGTCGATCAGGCCGATCAGCGGCTGCGTCGCGGCCGTGCCGGGCGTCCGGTCGCTGATGACGGCGTAGCGGAACGGGCCAGCCGAGAACGGCGAGCTCCACGTCGCGTTCGCCGCAGTCAGCTGGACCACGCCGGAGCCGACGTTCTCGAAGACTGCCGTGCCGTCCGTGGTTTCCCGGCCGAGCACGGTGCCGAGAGTTGTCACCGTGCCTGCCGACGTGCCGGCAACCGCGCATCGATAGACGAAGCCGTTGCCGGACGCCGGTCGGATGACATCGCCGACCGCGTAGGCCGTCGAGTTGGCGCGTGAGGTGCCCCAGCTGTTCGCCGCGGTGTACGTCATCGCGCACGACGACAGCGTGACGCCTCCGGTGCTGTAGCCGGACCCGGCGGCCAGTTCGGCCGAGAGGTCCGAGACGTACGCGTGAGTGTCGAGGTTCGGCGTGTAGGACGCCGTGTGCAGCGTCATCGTGATCGCGTCAGAGTTCCAGTCTGCTTCTTTGTTCAGGAACTTGACTTGCGCTTGGCGATACCACTGCGCCATGGCGTAGCCCTTCTATGGCTGAAAGATCGTGACAGCGAGAAGCTCGGTGACCGTTAGGCCGCCGAGCTTCTCGCTGGTGGTGCCCCTACTTCAGGTCCAGGCCGAAATCCGTCAGCGTGAACCGCGCCGGGTTTGCCTGAGTGGCCGCGCCGGTGTCACGAACCTCGATGCCGAAGTTCAACTGGTTCAGCGTCGGATTGGCGTTCATGTAGCCGCGGGCGGCAGCCTCCGCGATAAACGCCCTGATGTCGACCGTGCCGGAAACCTGCGCGTTCTTCGAGATGAACGCCAGGTAGCTGCCGCCGGACTGGCCGGTCTTGTTGCCGTCCCACCAGACTTCGTAGACCTGGCCGTCGGGGGCAGTCCAGTCGGTGCGCCGAGTACCGGCCGGCGCGGCGTTACCGCCGTGCTGCGTCCAGATCATCAGCTCGGTGTAGTCGCCACTCGCGACACCGTTCAGCCAGAGGTCCCACGCCACGTTGTAGCTGCTGGTGTTGTCGTAGCCCGACACCGTGCCGCCGAAACGGCCCTTGACCGAGGTCGGCCACGTCGACAGCGCCTTGCCGGCGCAGCAGCTACCCGTCGCGTCCCACTTGGTCGACGGGTACATGAAGACTTCGCCCTCTGGGGTGTCAAAGCCCCACGAGTCAACGCGCCAGTTGTTGTAGTTGCACAGGTACAACTTTTCGAACTGACCGTTCTCGTTGCCCTGCCAGTTCCATGCGTCGTTGTGGACGTAAAACTGCCCGCCGCCCGTGTCCGGAGCGTCGAAGGTGCGGCCATCCTGCTCGTCAAGCTTCGTCGGGCTCGCACACCCGCTCGGGGGCGGCGCAGTGGTCGAGGTCGGCGGCGGAACGACAGAAGTCGTGGTGGGCGGCGGAGGCTGCGTGGTCGTCGGCGCGGGAGTAGTCGTACTCGGCAGCGGAGTCGTGGTACTCGGCGGAGGCGGCGGAGGCGGAGTGACGCCAGCCGCGTATGCGGCGTACGTAAACCAGATCGTTCCGTTCGCCTTCGGCTGCGTCTGCGTGAACATCGCGCGGACCTTGAACGTCGTCGCAGTATAGGAATCGCGAACGGTGTTCAGCATATAGGCGTTGTAGCTGCCAGGCGTATTCGGCGATACCACGATCGCCGCGGGCACTACGCCGAGCGTGTGCGACACTGTGCAAACTCCGTTGGAGTTCGTCGTACAAGACGCCTGCTTGAACTCGACCTTCGGCGTCTCCGTCGTCTGCCCCGTGGCGACGACGGCCGTCGTGAGCCCCAGGAGGGCGGCCGCGGCTGCACCGCCCGCGGCAATGAGTGCCGTTCTGACCTGTCTTCGCACGTATTTACCTTCTATAGTCCGGCGAACACCGGCCAGGCGTCCGCGATCTTCTGTGAAATCGACGCGTCATCGACTGTTCCGTCGACACCCGCGTCAGCAGCGATAGCCCACGCGAATTTCGCGCCGTAGGCTTCTGGTTCGAGAAGCACGCTGCGCGCCAACTGAAACCTGACCTTCGCAGCCTGATTACTTTGATCTGTCGCCAGGAACTCTGCCGCCACAGAGAGCGCGTAGTGTGCGACCGCCGCGGTCACGCGGCTGATGAAGTCAGCGTCAACCGCAAGGGCGGCCGAGCTCGTGAAGTTGTCCGCCACGACGATCGCAGCCTTCGCAGCATTGACCGACTGCAGGTCAAGACAGTGGCTGTACACCCGCAGATCATCCACAGCGGGCGTGTCGCCACGCCCCAAAAGCGTCGGAGCATCGCTGTCGGTCCGGATCGGACCGCTCAGCGGAGTGCAGTCGACCAGCTCGCCATCGATGTACAGGCAGACCATCGAGCCGTCAAACGTGCCAGCCACGTGATGCCAGCCGGTTATGTCGCTCCACGGAGCCGACGCCCGAGCCTGCGTCGAGCCATTCTCCGCCTGGATGACGATGTCGCCTTGCAGGCTGAGGATTCCCCAGGCGCCCGTGTCCTCGGCGTCCACATGCCACTCGACGATCCAGGAGTCCTCGGTGGTGATGTCGCCCTTAATCCAGGCCATCACCGTCCGCTGGTCCGCGACGCCGCAAGTCGGCAGCGGCACCGGAGTGGAACCGTTCGCCTGCACGGCATTGCCAGTGCCGTGACCGGCGACGCGGGTGATGCTCGCCGTCATCGGGAAGTTGAGGCCGTTGGCGTAGTCGATAACGGTGCTGCCGGACTCGTCGAAGCTGGCCGCAAGGTCAAGAGCCACGGCAGATCACCGCCCTCTCTGGAACGTCAGGACCTGGGTGGACGGCCGGGGCCTCGGCGGCGAGGCGCCTCAGGAGTTTCCGGCACCTCTTCGACTGCCTGCTCCGGCTCTTCGGCGGCCCCGGGAACTTCTGGCGCCTCTTCGACGTCTTCAGGCGTCTCCGCCGGCTCGGCTTCGTCGGCAGTCTCGGGAACGCTAACGTATTCGCCGCGATGTCCGTCGGCCCAGGCGGCCGCCGACTCGTCTGTCATCTCAACCACATCGCCAGGCACCCAGGAGAAGTCGAGGCCCGCAACGGACTGAAGGATTCGTACTGATGGCATCTACTACTCCGGGATGCGAGGCGCGCAAGGCGCCAGCCGAAGCCGACGCCATGCGCAAACCAGCTAGTTGATCAGGTCGCCGAGTTGGCGTATACCTTGAAGGCCGCGGTGTCGTTCGGCTTCGCGTCGAGACGCAGGAAGCCGAGGTACCCGACCTGCAGGTAGTCCGCGTACCGCTCGGCGAGCCGCAGCATCTGGCCGCCGGCAACCTGGCGAACGACGTACGCCGAGCGCACGTCGCCGAAGCCGATCGACTTGGCGTTCGCCGCCATGCTCGCGACACCCTGGTCAACGACATAGCCGTAACCGAGGATGGTGTCGGGGGCGCCGACCTGCAGCGACGGCTCCCACAGCGGGCGGCCCTGCGAGTCCTTCAGCTTGCGGATGACCTTCAGGCTGGAGTCGTTCAGCACGAAGATCGGGTTCTGCGCCCGGTACGCCGGGTCGACCGAGTGAATCAGGTCGACCAGGTCGTCATAGATAACCGAGGTCGTCTGGCCGGTCGTGCCGGTCTTGCCGGTCGTGGCGTTGGTGAACAGGCCTTCCGGCTGGCTCGAGCCGGTACCGGTCGCCAGGTGGGCGGCGACAGCGCGGCCGATGCGGATGCCGAGCTGGCGGGCGACAAACTCATCCAGGTTGAACGCCGAGTCCTGCAGCAACTGCAGGGAGACCTGCACGATGCGGCTGGAGTAGGTGTAGGCGCCCAGGGTCTTCTGGCCGAACGCCAGGTCGAGGGCGGTCTCCTGGGTGTTCTCCGACAGCAGCTGGCCGGTCTGCGCGGTGCCGTCGAAGGTCGGCCACTGCAGCGGGTTGCCCGAGTCGGTGGTGATCAGCTCAGCGACGTTGAGGATGCCGCCGAACGCCTTCATCGTCTCGGTGATCCGGGTCAAGAAGCCCGGCGGGATAGTGTAACCGCCCGCGGTGGTCGAAGTCGACTGCGCACGTGTGTCGAGCTCGGTCATGCGCTCGTTCATCAGCTGCCGCTGCTCGGCCGCCAGCCCGTTGATGCCGCGCCGCAGGAAGCCGCTGAAGGCCTCCTCGTAGCGCTCTTCGACCGGCTTGCCGGCGGGCGCGTCGGCCGGACCCTCCGGGCCCGCCTTGCGCTCTTCGATGAGCGTGTCGAAGTCGATCTCGCCGTACTTGGCGGACCGCTCGAGGCGCTCGATGTCGGCCGACAGCTCGCCGACGCGGTCAAGAGCCGCATCCCAGTTGGTGCGCTCTTCCGCGGTCAGGCCAGCCTCGGAATCAGCGCGGCCCTCGAGCTCCTGGGCGCGGGCCCAAACCTTGGCCCGCTCTTCCTGAAGCTTACGAATCTTGTCACTCATGACGTTTGCGTCCCTTCGGGCACGCCAAAAAGCCCCGACAAAGCCGGGGCGGGATGGATTGGGGATTTAGCCTTCGAGTCCGTGGTAGCGCTCAGGAAGGCTCTTCATTCGCAGCTTCAGCGATTCGACGGGAACCCGAGTGGACGCAGCCGGCTCGACTTCTTCATCTGCCCGAGTGGTCTCGCCCGGCTCGGGTTCGGGGATATCTGCGAGAAGCTTGGCTGCCTGCGGCAGATGCGGCAGGCGGCGTTCGATGGCAGCACGGTTGCTGCGCATCGCGAGGGCGCGAAGCCCCGCGTCGGTCTCTTCGTACGCGGGGAACGTCACCGCGGACACCTCGAGTAGGCGCACCTCGAGGATCGTGCGAACCTCGATCTCGGCGCTGTTGCCGTCGGACAGCTCGACTTCCTCGACACTCCAGTCGTCCTTGACGACATAGAAGCCGAAGGACATGCCGGTGATGTTGCCGTTGCGCAGGTTGGCCTCGAGGTCGCGAACATACGACAGCTCGCCGTCTAGGTCGGCTTCGACAGCCAGGCCGGTCGCGTCCTGCGACAGTCGGAGCGTGCCGGCGGACACCCTGGCCACGACCAGGCACGAGTCGTGGTCGACCAGCATCCGGGCGTCGCCCTCGGACAGCGTCTTCGTGAAGGCGCCCTCGGCGATCTGCTCGTAGAAGCCCCACGTCAGCGGGTTGCCGATCGCCGTACGGGTGTTGAACACTGCGGCGTGGCCGACGAACGTCGACCCCGCAGGCGCATCGCCTTCGCCGCCGTCCGCGCGGACTTCGACGCCGGCCGCCTTGATGTTCAGGTCGCGACGTTCCTCAGTCGCCTGCTGGCTGCGAAGAGCCATTGTTTCCTCCATCGGGCGGCGGAACGAACCCAAGCGGCTGCATGTTCGCCGGCTGCAAATAGCTGTTGCCGTCCGCGATAGGCGGCAGATTTTCGCGGTCGCGGATGTCGTTTGCGCTGAAAGCGCCGACCTGGCGCATCATGCTGTAGAAAGCCGTGCGCGCGGCGGTGTCGCCGCGGATCAACATGTCGAGGTCGTACTTCACCTCAGTCGTCGGACCCGTCAGCTCTTTCGTGATGCGCTGCTCCGTGGGCGCAAGCCACTGCGGATGCAGGTCAAACGTCACGAACCCCAGCGACTGCTGCTCGAGGCCGGTCCCCCACGACGTCGTCTTCTCCGTCTCCATCATCAGATACGGAGGAACGCCGAAATACCGGGCGATCTCGATGACCTCGAAGTGCCGGGAAGCCAGCAGCTCGGCGTCGGCCGACGGCATCGTCAGCTGCTGGAACTTGGCGCCAGCGTCCAGGACGACCGTCTCATGAGCGCGGGCGAGGCCGGAGACCTTTGCCTTCCAGCGCGACTGGATCGCCTCGGCCTGCTCGGGCTGTAGGCGCTGCTCGGTCTGCAAGATGCCCGACATCAGGTTGCCGGAGCCGAACAGCTTGCCGCTGTAGCGCTCGGCGGCCAGTGCGGTGCCGATACCCTGAGCAGCCAGGCGCACACGGGAGACGCCGGTCAGGCCGTCGTAGCCAAAACCGGGAATGTGGAAGATCTCGCGGGAAGTAGCCGGCTCAGTCGAGCCGTCTTCCTTCGCGATCGCGAAAACCTTGCCTGACGGGTTCAGCTCGGACGGCTTGACGCGGCCAACCTTGACGTTCCAGGGCGACAGTGGATACAGGTACTTGACCTGGCCGTTGCGCGCCTTGACCTTCTGGGCGTAGAAGTTGCCCCACAAGCAGCGGTGCGCGTACGACAGCTGCCACAGCTCGAACGGAGTCATCTCCGGGTGCGGATCGCGCAGCAACGGCGACTTTTGCGGGGTTTTGGTGCCCTCTTTGTACGTCACAAGCGGCATCGCGGCCGCTACAGACGAAATCAGGGTCGTCGCGCGGAACACCGCGGACATTTCGAGGCTGGATTCGGGCGTTACCGCTACGCCGGCCTCGACAATCTGGCCGCCGAAAAGGTCCAACAGCGACGCCGAAGTGATCGGAACCTGCGGGTTTTCGATGCTGTCGCGACTCTCAAACAGGCCGAAAAGGCTCACTTCTTCGCGCCTTTCGCCCCGTTTTGTATAGTCAAAGCGCGCTCAAAGCCGACAACAGCCAGGATCCCCAGCAAAATCAAGGCGGCGGGCACGTAAACCAGGCCAACGCCGACCGCAATCGAAGCAACTCCGGCGACTTCGCCCGCATAGAGGAGCTTGCGTCTCAAGATCTGCTCCTTTTGGGCTACCACACATTGAATGGCTCGCCATCCTGGTCGACCAGGTGCGCGCGGGTATCGAAGCCCCACTGAGCCAGGGAAAGCGACACGGTCGGCGCCGTGTCCGCCGACGATTTGCCTCGCGCCCACTGCAGGCCGTCATTCGTCTCGCGCGCGGTCACGCCGGTGATGGAAGTAGTCAGCTCTTCCTGGCCGATGTGGCGTAGCGTCTTTTGGCGCACCGCGTCGAGAAGGGCTCCGCACGCTGCGCCCATCTCTCCGGCGCCGAGGATGATCAGATCGCCACGCTTCGGCTTGATCTCCTCGCCGGGAAGGCGCTCGCTCTTGTCCCGCTCTTCCGGGACGACGATGCCTGCCTTCTTGAGCTCGACCTTTAGCGACTTGCCGGTTCCGGGGCCCATGACGATCGCGACAGGGTCGACGGTGTTGCGCCACTGCTCGATAGCGGCGACCAGCCAGTCCGTGCCGGGCGCATAGACCGCAATCTGGCCGTGGCCCCAGCCGTCCATGCGCTTGCCGTACAGGCTGATGCAGGCGTAGTCGCGGGCTGGCGAGATGTCCACGCCCAAGGCGACGTCACCGTCGCGCCTGGACTCGGCGTCCATCAGCGCTGACCACTCGTCAGCGCTGATGAAGCTGCCGCCCTCGCGGCGCTTCGGCCATACGCCGAGCACCTCGCGGGCGAACCCGCGGCCACCGTTGGCCGCCATGGCCTTGCGCAGCCGGCCGATCGTCTCGAACGTCACGCGGCCCAGGCCGAGCGCGGGGTTCGCGGCCGCCCACAGGGCGCGATCGTCCAGATCCAGCTTCGCGAGATTGTCGAGGTCGCCTTCGACGCCCCAGTCCCGGTAGCCGAGCGAATCGTCGTCAGCGGCCTCGCCGCGCTTCTTCAGCGCGAACATCACTTCACCGGTGTCGCCAGTCAGTGGAGGCGACGACAGGTAGACGATCTGGGCGTTCGGGCGGGCGATCAGCGTGGGCATCAGGGCATCCTGCTGCTCTGCCGTATACGCAAAGGCTTCATCGATGATGTTTACATCGCCCGAAAAGCCTCGGCCCGAACCCTTAGACCGCGCGACGAACTTGATGCGCTGCCCGGTGTCGAGCCGCTCGAAGCCCTCTTCACCGTTGGTGTTCGAGATCTTGATCTGCACGCCGTCGACTTCAACCAGCGTCTCGGAGATCGCCGTGCCGAGCGCCCGGATCAGCGTTCGGATGCGCCGAAACGCCTCGAGGGCCGTCTTGTACTCGTGCGCAGACCAAATGATCAGTTCTTCGCCCAAGACGAAGAACCCGGTCAGTACGCGGGCTTCGCCAAGGCCGCCCTTGCCGTTCTGGCGGGCAACCCACTCGGCGTACTCGTAGCAGCACCATTTACCGTCGGCGCGATACGACAGCATCAGATCCATGCCGTCCTGCTGCCAGTCCTCGAGCGGCTTCCTGGCAGCCTTCATCAGGCTGCCAGCGACGCTGCCGAAGCTGTCGACGATGATGCCGGGGGCGTGACTAACCCGCGGGTAGCGCGCGCCTCTTGGCTGCGAGTTCGTCGGCGAGGCCAGCAAGGACCCCACCGCCCTTCTCGGCCGGCTTCTCGGGCGCGACAGCCACCTTCGCCAGCTCCGTGATCATTTGACGCAGGGCGTTCCCCTGCTCGCGAGCCTCCGCGAGCGCCTTGTCGATGAAGACATGGATCTCGAGCGGATCGTCGCGATTCTCTTCGTCTTGGACGTCGTTGCGACGCCAAAAGCGCAGCCAGTCCTCGCCGCGGAGCTGGCGATCTAGCTGCTCGAGGCGATCGGCGACACGGCATGCCTCGAGTAGTAGCTCGCGGTGCAGCGGGGTCGGCGTCCAGGCTGTGGTGACCGCGGTCCAGAGCCTCTGGCCTCGAGGACCAAGGCCGGTTTCGGGGTCCGCCTCGTCGCATCGCGGCGCTACAGCTGGCGGCGGTGAAACTAGGACCGCCGGGCACCGTCCCGGCTTGCACAAGGAGTGGTCGCCGGCCGAGTGGAGTCGGGAGCGACGAGTGCGGAGGGCGTTCGAGTCAGCCACGGCCGCACCCCCTTGCTCGAGTTGCACCCGAAGTGCGCCAGTTGAACGTTGCCTGGCGTGTCGTCTCCACCGTTCGCGATGGCTACAATATGATCGATCGACGGAGACCGGGTGTCGGGATACTTTAGGCCCATGTCAACGGGCATGCCGCAGAGTTGACAGGTGAATTTGTCGCGCTCGGCGATCTCCGCCGTAGTGTATGCCTCATGGCGAGCGCCAGCCTTGAGAGCTCGGCGCTTTCGGTTTTTCCGCTGCCAGCTTGCGAGCCTTGCGGCCCTGCGCTCGCCCTCAGTTGCGCCTCTGCCGTCCCGAGCGTGACGCACATACTGCGCGCAGGACAGGCTGCAGGCTTTTGTCGCATCCGAACCTGGACTGAAAGTCTTTTTGCACCATGCGCACTTTCTTACGCCCCGCCGTGCCCGCCGACGCTCCAGGTCGGCTTCCCGGATCTTGTCCTTAAAGACTTCTCTGATCTGCCTGCGACAGGCGCGGCAGGTTGGAGGCCTACTCGTCTGACGATTCGGCCACAGGAGTGTTCCGCATCCGGCGTCGCACGGCGTGTTCGGTCGACGGGGCAATTCGCACCCCCGATCGACATCCAATGCAACGACAATGCATGCATGTTTATGCAGGTCAAGAGTTGGTCGGTAACGAACATCGCTTCCGACCGAAACGTCACGGAGGGATATGCGGAAGCAACGTGGGAGCGGGTCAACGTCAATGCGCTGAACTTTTGACCCCCTATGCCCGTTAACGAGCAACATCCCTAGGTCAGAGGCTATTTCGATCATCCACGATGGACAGTCCACGTGATCAAATTGATCGACATCGGTCCTGCCCTGGGCGCCTACTCGATCCACTCGACGCTTGGCGATCGACAGCCTGACATGATGGCCAACCTGTCAATGCATAACATGCACTTATGTGTATGATCACTCAGTTGCTATGCATGAGCGATGCATGGTTATGCGATGACGCACAGTCACACCGAGCGTGGATCGACTGCGACGTAGCCACGTGGGTAGTGCGGGCTGAGCCTGGCGCACGGCCGGCCATCGCTGCACGCGCAGTCCTCGATGGCAAGGTTGCGCAGCCTGTTGGACCTAGTCGAGTTGCACGCCCTGTGTGCCAAGCGGCAACCGCTGCGCACCAACGGTGGACCACCATGCTGCAGCTGCACCAGGTGATCCACCGTCTTGGACATCCGGTGTCGTGGGTCTAGCCGCTGGTCGACTGGCTGACCGCACAGCCAGCACAGGCGCTCCTCCGCGTACACCTGCAGCTGTAGCTGGCGCCAGCGATAGCCTGAGCGGCCTAGGCTAGCGTCGTCGGCGTAGGGCATAGGCTATGGCTGCCGCCACATCCACGAGTAGCAGTGCCGACCGAGTACCATCGCCACGCCGATGGTCTTGCCGCCAACGCGGTTCAGGAGAACGCGGTAACCAGGATCCGCAACGCGGTATCTGATCAGCCTCATGCACCCTCCCGCTCAACACAGACGACGTGCTCCCAAGCGTCAGGCTGTCCGGCGACGGGTTGCTCCTGCTCGCCGGCCAGTCGATCGCCTTGGAGTACGACCAGCAGGCAAGGCTGGCGAGTCGGGTCTTCATCGCTGCCTCCCGCAGTCGTTGGCGAACAGCTTGTCGGCCAGGGCCTCTTCGTCGTCGGCGTGCACCACACACACCACGGCGTGGCAGTCGTCGCATTGCGGCCCGCGGCAGTCGGTGCCCCACGAGCCGGCGAAGTTGTCGAGCTCGCCGAATTCGTCGAGAGCCCAGTTATGTGCTGTCATTCCCGGGCCTTTCAGTCGACAGGAAGTCACCCTGAGATAGGTGTTGACAGGGTGCCGTGGCGGGCGTAGTCTTTACATATCAGCAAGAGCGACAAAGGGAGAACGAAATGCGGACGCCGGCCACGATGACCACCGAAGCCCTCCTCGAAGAGCGCGAGACCTACAACAACCTGATCACCAAATACGGCCTCGACACCGCGGACGTCCTCAACTGGCTCTGGCGGATCGACGAAGCCCTCGAGGCCAGAGGGATCAAGTAGCCCGAGAGCCCCGGCCCCGAAAGGGTCGGGGCTTCTTTGTGTCGGCACCCTGAGATAGGTGTTGACAGGGTGGCTAGCAGCCGGCTAGCCTTAAGGCATCACAGAAACCGAGGAGGACGAAATGGCCACCGCGCACCAGCTTTACCCGACCAGCCGGACCGACCGGATGACCGACGACCAGCTGATCGCGGTGCAGCGCTTCGCCTGGGCCGACTCCAACCCGGTCGCCCACACGCCGGTCTACGACGGCATGGACCGGTCCGACACGATCGCCACGGCCAGCCGTACCGCCCGCGACATCCAGGCGGTCCTGAACCGCCGGGCAGCTGACCGCTTCCTGGCGGGCTGCCGCTGACCGACAAGCCCCGGCCGTAGCCGGGGCTTCGTCATGTGTCAAGGTCAACACGAAACGTTTCAATCGCCGTCTTCGGATTCGAGCAGGTGTAGCGCCGCGAGCAGCTGGCGCCGCCAGTCGGCAAGCTCCGCGAACTCGGCCCGGTCGTCGGTCTCGAGGGCGACATCTATGCCATCCTCAGCGGCCCGTACAGCCACGCGCAGGGCTTCCGCGTCTATCGGCACCGGGCGGACCGGCGGAACAGCCTCAGGGGAGCTCACCAGTTCCACCAGCCTCCGAGGATGTGGCCGGCGAGCCAGGCGCAGAAGACGCCAAAGGCGGGACCAAGCAGCCATCGACGTCTCCGCTTGTCTCGGGTGCCGAGGACGCCACGCAGCCAGAAAGTCAAGGTGCCGTTGCCCTTGCCGGGATCGCGACGGCCGCGGATGAGCGCCGGGACCTCGAGGGCGGCGAAGGAAGCCAGGACGGCGGTCAGCCATGCCGCCCAGGCGACGTCAGGGCGTCTCATCGGCGATGGCCTGGTCGTCGAGGTAGGCGTCGAGGCCGTTCATCCAGCCGAGCTGACGACGCAGCTCCGGGCCACCAAGAGGGCAACCAGGGCCGCAAGGCGCGAAACTGGCGCCGCCCCAGCGGTCGTCGCCCGGGTCATCCAGATGGGGGCCAAGCGACGCGAGGATGGCATCGACGTCAGTCATCGTCTTCCCCGCTCGCATCCAGGCCGCGCAGATGGTCACGGAGGTCATCAGCGGCGGACACCAGGGCGCCAAGGGCTTCCCAGGCGGTCAGCTCGTCGGAGCGCAGGTGGTAGAGCGAGACGCGACCTTGCGCGTCGAGCGCCTTGATACTCGCGACGAAACCGAGGCTGACTGCTCCGTCAGGTAGCAGGGCTGCGAAAGGATCTTGATCGGCCATGATCACCGCCTTTCGACGGCTTGGAGTTCCTCGATGTAGCTGGCTGCGAGACGAAGAGTCGTCGGATTGTCAAAAAAGAATCCCAGGCCAGAGTTGCAGCTGGCGCACAGGAGTTTTCGCACGCACTTGCCGCAGGTCTTTGAGCCGGGACAGCACGAATGGTCGTGATCAACCACCAGGGCGCCATCCGATCTTGCACATATCGCGCAAGAGTCGCCCTGCTTCGCGCGCAACGAGCGGAGAGCCTCGACCGACATGCCGTAGCGCCCGGCGGTGATTCGTTCACTCGTGCATGCTTTACAGCTGCCGCTGAGCCGATCGGAGGTGCGCGGCGCCGCGCCAAAGGCAGTAACTGGCAGCCACTCGGAGCAGCTTCTACATTGCTTATTGCCGCCGCAATCCCGGGTTGCGGGCGACGTCTTCCGACGTGGTGCGTGACGGCGCAGCGGCCTCAGCTCGGAGCCTTTAGACCATTGGATGTAATGGCCATCGCAGAAGCCGCGCTTCCTGGCAGCCCTACCGCAGGCTTCGCTTAAGCAAGTGCGCCCCTTGTTGATCGACTTAAGGGGGACCAATTCAATGCCGCGGTTGAGCTGCTGATAATGTCCGGAGCAGTGGCCGCGCGCCTTTGCTGGTCGCTCGCAAGCCTCGAATGCGCACTCTTGTGATATGCTGTTCACGTCGACTCCGCAACAGTCGGCCAAGGCCCGGGGCGATTGCAGTCGCCGCCGGGCTTCCTCTTTGCGCTAGAGCACCTTCAGGTTGTCCCAGCCATTCGAGTCGACCGTGAATACCAGGAGGCCAGGATCGCTATCGGTGCCAGAACGGTGCCTATACCAGGTCGACCCGTTATCCAGCGTAGGGGCCTGTAGCCACCACTTCGAACGCCCGGTGTGCGCCGACCTCCCGGTCGGCTGCACCCGCAGGTGATGGAAGTGGCCAGTCAGCAGGATGTCAGCGTCAGCGCCGGGCTGGCCACCGTGGACCTGATTGGCCCACCACTGCGGGATGCCGTCAGGCCGGTTGACCTGGTGGCCGTGAGCAACCGCCAGGATTGTTCCGTAGACGTCAAGGGCGAGAACCTCTTCCCAGACATCGGGCACCTTGAACTCGACGTGGCCGAATGCTTCGGGGTTCAGCTTGAAGGCGTCGGCCACGTCGGTGATGATCTCGATACCGAAGTCGTCGCCGGGCCGGCCAAGCGAGTCCTTGCCGCGGCGCCAGCGAGCGTGGTTGCTGGGGATACCAGCAGCCACGACCCGCTCATGCCGCTTGGCCAGTCGGAGACATGCCTCGGTGAAGAGACGCCGCGCTACCCGTAGCTGTTCCGGGAAACTTAAGTCGTTGACGAAAGCTTGGGAAGCGGTCTGCTCTTGCGATTCGACGCAATCTCCGACGTCGACGAGGTAAGCCGACTCGCAGTTGGCTTTCCTCGCGTATTCATCGAGCGCGTCAAGCTTGGCAAAGACGCGCTCGATGAGCTCTGGGGTTCCTCCGCGATTGTCCACCTTGCCGACCTGGAGATCTGCCCAGGCGACGACCAGAGCCTTCGGCTCGGTCGTCTTCGGCTTCTTCGCGGGGCGTGTCTTCCTGACCAGCTTGACGATCTCTTCGACGTCAAGCTGGTTGGCGGCGCCTTCGCGGTCGCGGATGACGAACTTGCAGTAGATCTGTGGCGATTCGCGGTCGCCCCACTCGCGAACGTCGGTAAGGACGACTTCACGGTGCTCAGGGACTTCCTGGCCGCAGATTCGTTTGATCTCTTCGCGCCAAGCGAGCTCGGTAGCGTCAGGCTTGATCCTGAGCGTCGCCTCGACCGGCTGACCATCCCTGACCTGAACTCGGCCAGGCTCCCAGCCCTTCGGGACGTCCTGGCGCGGGCGGAGCGGCTGTTCGGCGGCCGCGAGCCGATCGCTAAGCCCCACAGCTGCACCCGCCTACGCGGTGCAGCTTGACGGTGGTCGCACTGACGACATGGCCTTCGTCGCGAAGGACGCGAACCAGAAGGGCTGACGTGTAGCCGACGCGGTCTTCGAGGGCCGCAGTCAGGGTGGCTCGGTCGTCGTCGCTCAGCTGACCGAGCAGGATGCCGAGGCGGCACTGCTTGGCTGTCGGCTGGCTGGCTTCGTGGAGTCTTTCGGCAAGCGTCATGGGTCAACGCCCTTCAGAGTGCTAATGGAGTGAATCGGAGTGAAAGAAGCGCAGGCGTCTCGCGGCACTCCTACGCGAGACGCCTGCGCTTCAAAGGGGAGCCCGCTCGCTTAGTCCGGCGGCTCAACCCAGCCTGATTTTTCTCATGGCTATCGCAAGCCCCCTAAGCTTGACTGATTAATCAGATCCTGTCAATAGCGCAGCAAATGTTTCCAGTAGTGACGTCGGCCACACCATGTCGCAATTGCGGCACGACGCCCCGTTGACCGCGTCGACCGAAAGAACCGGCACCTTGACCGTCTCCTGAAGCTCGTCAACTCGTTCCACATAACTGACGCCACATTCGGGACACGCGCCCTTGAGTGCCACCTTTGCGACCGGCGCAAACAGCGACTCGATATCGGCACGCAGCTTCTTCAGCATCTGCAGCCCGCGCGACAGCGACGGCACGTCTTCGTTGCCGATCAGGTGATCCGGGATGGCCGCGATGCTCTGCTTCAACGTGAAGCCGGGCGCCCGGAACGCGTCGAACGCCTCGGCGTAAAGGTCGACCGCGGCGACACAGATTGGCAGACCGGGGCCGCCTGTACGCCGGCCGCCGCCACGCTCCAAGCCGACACCGATAGCTTCGGTCAGCTGGTCGATCAGGCAGTCGTTGGTGCCCTGCACCCAGCCGCCACCCTCGCGAGGCAGCGTGATGGTGACCGGGTCGACCAGGGCGGCCACGGCGAGCCGGACGTCGTCGTGCAGCCCGGCGAGCATTCCGGTCATCGCAGGCCCGCTTCCCACTGCCCTCGGCTAAGCCCTCGCGGAAGGCCGAGGTCTTCAAGCGAACGCGGGTTGATCTCGGCGATGATCTGCTCACTGTGACCAGTCGCGCTCAGCCTTGCCTGCTCGACCTGCCGCAAGGCGACGTCCCGCCTCGACTTAGGAAACGTCTTGAAGTCGAGATGCACCTCCGTCACGCGAGCCTGGTGCGCCAGGATCCGACGAAGCCGGTAGATCTCATCGAGGGCGCGCATGTAGTGGTCGAACATCTCGCCGTCTTCGTCGCTCACGCCACCTCCCGAACATGCTGGATGATCCGCACCGGTGCCATCTCCGGCGACGTCAGCTGCAGCCACGACGTCTGGTCGTCACCGTCGCCACGCCAGATGTCGCCGCAGCGCTCCCAATGCCGCTGCTGACCGTCCTCGACGATCGTGCCGGTAGGCGGCTGCGGGTCGTGCTCGCCGGGCTTGAGGTCGTCGAGGGTCAGGCCGAGGCGGTCCAGCAGCTCCTGCCGTCGGGCGAGGAGGTCGTCGCGGGTGACGGTGATGACCTCGACGTCGTTGAAGCCCGACTCGTCTGCGTCGCCAGCGGCTACTAGCTGCTGAATGATCTGACCATCAGGACGGAAGCAGCAGCCGTCGCAGCCGTGCACACCTTGGCCGTCAGCAGCGTCAGGCGCCGTCGACCGCATGTGTGCGAGATGGTCAGGGTCGGGGTGGCCGATGCCGTGTGGACACAGCCGCTCCATCAGGTAGCGGTCGTTGCGCCACACCTGCGGCCAGTCGGCCATGTGGTGGTCGCTCGGGTTGTGGATGCAGCACGCGCTACCGGCGCACACCTCGGGCGAATGGACGCCGGACACGCTGGCGAAGTCGGTCATCGGACGTCACCCGGCTTTCGCGCGACGTTGCCGTCCCAGGTGCGATGATCTGATGGCGATCCAGCCGGGCGGTGGTAGTCGGCCGGGCATGGCAACTTCCCGGGCGTGTGGTGGCCGGTGAAGTCGATGCCCCACATGCGGCGCAGCTCCTGCCAGTCTGGATAGCCGTCGCAGTAGACGCACTCGCCGGGTGCGTGAAGGATCCGCTGATCGCAATGCGGCATGGCCGCACGGTTAGGGGTTGTCATTCGGTCTCAGCACCTTTCGCGCTGGCGGGTCGACGAGATAGGCGGCAAGCCGCAGCAGCGGCGCCGGGTTGTCGCGGAGTCGCCCAAGGAGGCGGTTGTCTTCGGAGCAGAGGAGTCCGCGAACCTCGCCGGTCTCGTGGTTGTGATCCACTGCCAGCCGCTTCGACCGGCCGTTACGACCGCTTTCCGGGCCACAGCCGGCGCACACTCCGCCTTGAGCCGCAAGCAGGCGCTCGTAGTCGCCTTCGCCGAGGCCGTAGACCATCTGGACGCGACGGTCGTGGTTGGCGGCCTTGCGGACGGCGACGACCTTGCGCCAGTGGCTGACGCAGCGCGGTCCCGGGTGCGGTGTAGGCCGGAGCGTGGCCACGCCGTCGGCGACGCAGTCCCGGCACCGACGGACGCCGGTCATACGTCCTCACCCCAGCCGTAGTCGTAATCGAAGTCGTCCTCCGCCGGCTCGGGCTCGATCTCCCGCGGCGGGGCGGCCTGGACTGTCGCGGCGATCACCTGGCCCGCGGAGTCGACAAGGCTGAGGTACCACTCGCCGCGGTCGCCTTGAACGAGCCGCGGCGCGACCTCGACGCCGGGTCGCAGCAGGGCGCCTGTCTGCAGCTCGTGGTTGAAGCCGCCGAGGCGTACGGTCGCGGTCGCCTCGACGTACCGGCCGATCCTGTCAGGGCCGACGAAGGCTTCGTAGCGGCCGACTTCGCGCACAGTAGCGGGCTTGATGATGTCGCTCATGCTCGCTCCCCCATCACGTCGTAGATCGCGGTGACGAGACCGTCAGGGTCTACGTCGGCGTATGCCTGCAAGGCGGCTCGGACGATCTCGGCGCGGCCCGGTGACTGGGCGATCACCATCGGCCAGTGCGCGCCGTTGGTTTCGACCGCGATGACGTGGCGCCAGCCGGACAGGTCGTATCCGTCGGGAATACCCCTCACTGAGATATGAGCTCGACGACTCATCGCTTGCCGTCGATCCTGGCGTGCGCCGACAGGCCGAGACTGATGCCGATGTCGGCCAGCGATCCGGCGGCGTAGACCTTGTCGCCGCTCGCGGCGAACACGAGGGGGCAGAACGACGGCGAGACCTATGAAGCCCCAAGCAAAGATACGCATTTGTAACCCCTAGAGTGCTGTTGAAGTGTTAACGCCTGACGCCGTGTCGCCATTCCCTAAAAGGGGGCAGGATCCTGCCGGATGACAAGCCCGTTAAGCCCTTCCGCCACCGCAAACAACGCGTTATTTTCCGCGACCGACATAACCGGCTCGCTTTCGATGGCACGTGATGCCAAGGCCAGAATCCGGACGACTTCCCGCGTGGCTGTTTCGCGGGGGTCGAAATCCTGCGGCCGGATCGGCGCGTGGCAGAGATGGGTGGCGATCACAGTCGGGCGGCCTCGGGCGTCGCCTCGCATCCGAAAGCTGTCGCGGTAGTGCAGGAAGTCGCCGCTGATCGAGTAGCTGCGCCGGCCCTGCATCAACGCTGCCAGCTCTGCCTCCGGCGTCAGCGGCGTCGGGCACACCCGGTACGGACATCCTTCATCTATCCCGATCAGCTGCAGCCGGCCGCAGCGGGGGCAGGGCTCCGACTTCGGCTTGCGGTCGACGAAGTGCTGGCCGGTCATGGCTGCCGCTCGATCTCGTCGGCCAAGGCCGTGTAGCGGCGGGCCACCTTGTCGACAGCGCGCATCCAGCCGACGTAGTGGCCTTCCCGGTAGTCGTCGGACCGCGGCGATTCCTCGCCAGCCGTGGCCATCTCGTAGGCTTCATCGCCGAGCGCGTGCGCCAGTTCTCGCAGCACCGCGGTTACGGCGGCACGGGCGACCCGTTCCACCGGCGTCCAGTGGGCGATGCGGCTTTCGCTCTCGTCGACGCACGCACAGTCGAAGAACACCGGCAGCGTCCCGTCGTTCGGGTCGCAAGGGATAACCGCTTCGGCGGCCTCGATCAGCTTGCGGGTGATGTCGTCAGTCATCCCGGCTTACACCTGCTTTCATATCTGTCATGATTGAGTCGATCGGAGAGAGCGCGCCAGCGCGGTTCGACGAGAGGCGGTCACGGTTGCGTCTACTTCGCCGCCAGGTCTCTACGTTCATACTCGTTTCTCTTCGTATTCACGTATAGATGTGCCCCTGGCGTGGGTACCTGACTAGCCCATAGCGTGGGTACTTCACTTACCCATGGCGTGGGTATCTCAGCTCGGCAAGAACTTGCCTTTGGCGTCACGCGGGCGCCCGTTTTCGGCCTCTGACGGCTCCGTGGAGCACCCGACACAGTCGCATTGCGGCACTGTCAGCTTGTACAGAATGGTTCGATAACGTCGCTCTCCGCTATCGGTCAGCCAGCCGGCTTGGACCAGTGCGCCACGCCATGCGGAGATGCTCGACGGCTTCCGGCCGCCGAAGAACTCGCTGAGCTTCTCGACGCCGGCGTAGGTGGTCGCCGACTTCGGACCGTTCGTGCCCATCAGGCCGAGCTTCACCCCGACCACTAACTGCCAGCCGGTGAGCTTCCGGCAGCGCAGCAGGGCCGATATCCAGGTGAACTTGTAAGGCGGCTCGTCGCTGCTGTTATCTGTATTGCGTCGTCGCGTCACGTATCACTCCTTGTAGTGCGGCCGCGCCGCGGTGCCGACGTCATTGAGCTGCCCCGACTCCAAAAGCGCGTTGAATCCACGCCAGAAATGCGGCTCGGGCATCATGGTTGCGGCAAGTAGTTCCTTCTTGGAGCAGCCAGTATTCGAGAAGCATTCGCGATACACGGTCATGATCTCTGCCATCTGTCGCTCGAGGCCGGCGTCATTGCTGCCGCTTTGCAGCTCGAGGACGCACGACTCGGTGTAGTCGACAGGTGACAACTGCAGGTGTAGTTCGTCGAACGTCGCGCCGTCTTTGCGCTTGGTCCGCTCGAGCCGCATCGACCCTTCGGCGATCTTCTCCGACAGGTAGGCGGTGTCGACGCCGGCCTCGAGGGCGCTACTCCCCCGCGACGTCACGCGATCCTTGCCGGTGTGATGGACGGCGACGACGCTGCCGCCATTGGTGGCCGCCTGAATGCGGTAGAGGCTTTCGACTGCGACGCCGATGTCGCGGCTGCTGTTTTCGTCCATGCCGGTGATGCACTTGGCGAAGGTGTCGACCACGACCGCCGTGAAGCCCTCGGCCGCCACGAGCGCGCAGACCTCGGCGACGTCGGACCGGTTACCAAGGCTTGGCGCGGCACCCAGGACGGACAGTCGGTCGTCTTCGATAGGCGTCTGCCAGCCTTGTTCCCACGCCTCGAGGCGTCCGTTGAGGCCGTGCGCCCCTTCCGCGGCGATGTAGAGCACCCGCCCAGGCCGGCAAACTTTGCGCCCCTGCCACGCGCGCCCGGTTGCGATGCTGCCCGCCCAGTCGAGGGCGACGAACGACTTCATGCTGCCCCAGTAGCCGAACAGCATGGCGACGGTGCCGAGGTCCAACGTGTCTTCGATGAGCGGTTCGGGCCGCGGCAGGTTGCGCAGGGCGTTACGACTGTAGAGACGGGCGAGGAACTTGCCTCCAGGCGCCGCTTCGCCTTCGGCTCCGGCGCCGTCGGCAGAGCCGGCGGGTGGCGTTTCGGCGACTTCCTTGAATGCCGATTCCTGGGTTGCGATGGCCGCCTCTGCGGGCCGCGACACCAGGTCGGGTGTCGTCACCCCGAAGATGCCGTCGAAGGCGTCAGCATGGCTCTGCGACAATGGCCTGTCGGTGCCGTACCCCAACCGCCGCAGCTCAGCCGCCGCGGCCGAGAAGTCGCCGCCGTGCTCGAGGTAGGCGTACACGCGCCACTTCGCCATCGCCGCTTCCGACGGCAGCTCGGACGACGTCGTGTAGACGTACATGAAGTCACCCTGGTCGCCCCCGGTGACCGCCGACACGCCAAGCGACTTGCCTGGTCGCGTCCAGTAGGTGGAATTGCCCCGGACGTAGGCGACGGTCCAGCCGTGGGGTTCGAGCAGCTCCCGCCAATCTCCGCGAATGCAGAAGTCTTCCCCTGGCGTGAGGTCTCCCGGCGAGGTCGTGACGGTCGCGGCGGGCTTGCGTTCGGGGATCGGCGCCGGGGGCGGCATCTGGTCCAGCGAGCGGCTGATCGCATGCAGCAGGTCGCGTTCGGCCGCGGTAATGGTCGGGATGTTCTCCGGCTTGCAGGCGGTCGCCCAGGCTTTGCCGTTCGGGTGCACGGGGCCGTGGGATGGCGCGATGACACACCACCCGCCTTCGCCGCGGGTCTCGATGAGCGCCCGGACGGCGCGCTTGCCCTTCGTTTCGAGCAGGTGGCGTTCATCGTCGGTGAGTTCGTCGTCGCGAGCGGGCCGCTGCGCCAGCTTGGTATTGCCAGCGACGCCCCCTTCTACGCGGTAGAAGACGTGGATGCCACCGCCGGCTGACACCTCGAGGTAGCCGGTCGTGATGCGCTGCCACAGGTCGGTCGGTACTTCGGCCGTCAGCTTCTCGAGGACGCCTTCCTGGATGGCTCGGCCCTCGAGCTCATACATTTCCAGGTCGCCACTGACGGCGCCAGTGAAGATGCCGATTCCGGGGTGCCCATCGTTGAACCAGGCTTGCAATTCTGTTATGGTTGCACGAGTCGACTGATACGGCTTCCAGAGTCCCATCGGGGCTTTGCTGCCGTCGATTCTTGCCCGGCCAACGGAACAACCCGCGGCGTGCCAGGCAAGCGCGACGTCAAGCATGAGGTCTCCTGAAGGTTGGAAGGAAACGCGGCCGCCACGGATGACGGCCGCGTTTCAGGGAGTGCGAAGAAAGTCAGCTGTCGAACCAGAAGACCGCGCGTACGTCGTCGAGTCCGAGCCCGTCGTCGGCCGCGAACTTCGTCATGCGAATCAGAGTGGCCGGGAAGTCTCCGATCGCGTCAACCCACGGGATAGTCCACTCGAGCTGCGTGTAGTACGACAGGGTGCCATCGCCCCACTGCTCTTCGACCTTTTTGTCGACCGTGCCGTCTTCGATCAGCTGCCGCATCTCGTCGTTCGAGACGTGCCGAACGTTCTCTCCGCTGACGCTGCCAGACCAGCTATCGGGAAGAGTTCCCCATTTGTCGAACCGGTGGAGTGACTTCGGGCCGACCCAGCCGCGAAGGGTGATCTGGTTGTCATGCCAGGGCACGGCGACCAGCTCCGCCAGGGTGAACCACGATGGCGTGTGACCGTAGTCCTCGCACTCTTCCCGCAACGCTTCGCTGACGTCGTCCGGCAGTCCGCGCGGCTCATCGATCGGCGTGACCGGATCCCCGCGGTCAACGCCCGCGAAGCCGTAACCGTTGCGTACATCGGCCAGCATGGCGAAGAGTGAGTAGTTCCTGTCGCTGAAGATCTCCTCGTGCTTGAACTCTGGTTCGCCGTCGAACTTGTCGAACCAGTCGTTCTTGATCAGCGGCTCGGCGCGGACCCAGCCTTCGGCGGTCCGCTTCTCGACGCGCCAGTGGATATCGGTGCCCATCTATGCCGCCTTAGTTGCTGGTGCTCAGCTCGAAGTTGGGGACGATGGTCTCCGGGCGGAAGATGATCCGGGGTCGGAAGAGATCCACCTTCTTGCCGCCCAGCTGAGTGGACACGTACGTGACGTTGTCGCTCAGGCCCAACGTGGTCCGCTCGATCGCGCCGTCCTGGCTCACCTTGCAGATCACGTCCAGCTTGCGGCCGTCGTTCTCGATCGAGCAGAACCCTTCGACGCTGAACAGCACCTTGTCGGTGATCCCATTGACGCCGACGATCCGCCGCGGCACCTCGAAGTTCTCGGCCGCCTTGCTCAGGTTCTCGTTGGCCTGGTCCGCGGCGCTGGTGCAGCCGCTGAGCACGACCGCAGCCGCGATGCCACCGATGGCCAGGGGAATGATTCGCTTCATGACTTACCTACCTTCTCGGGAGCCTTGTCTTCCCACCACGCCGGCCGCTTCTCCGCGCCGACCCAGATGCCACGGTCGTCCAGCCGCAGCACCGCCTTGCCGTCCTCGCGAGTGATGCCTGCCGGGTCGGCGCACACCCCGCCACGACGGTGCAGGTCGAAGTAACCGATGCCGCTGAAGGTACGATGGCAGTCCGTTGCGGCGCAGTGTGCGTAGTTCAGGCTGGCCCATGTGGAGTCGCAGCCGCCGCAGGTGTTCAACGGATCTCGCCGCAGTACTTGGCCTGGTCGTAGTCGATCGATCCGACGACCCGGCCACCCGGCTTTTGGCCAACGGTGACATGGCCGGGCGTGGACGGTCGGACGAAAAGCGCGAATGACTGCTCGACGATGACCTCTTCGAGGGCGACGATCCGCTCCAGAAGCGCTTCGTTCTCGTCAGCCTTCTGGATTGTTGCGTCGATCTGAACTGCCAGCTCCCACTTGACGGCCTCCAGCTCGGCCTGAGCATTGGCGAAGTTCTCTTCGAGTTCGCGGAATGCCTGCTTCCTATTGCCCATCAACGCCTCCCAGCGTGGACGACGCCCGTCATGTCGGGCGGCTGATATGTCGGCGGCTTCAGGATCTTGCCGTCGTCGCGGCGAAGCACCTCGCCGTCCGGCCCGAGCTTCGTCATGTTGGACCGGTGGACTCGGCGAATCGCTTCGTCGAGGTCGATGCCGAGGCTGACCGCGGTTCCGTAGGCGACGTAGACGAGATCGGCCAGCTCCTTCGCCACGTCTTCGAGCGGTTCGTTCCAGCCGAGCGCGTTGCAGACCTCCTCGGATTCCTCGTCGATCAGGTTCTGTCGCAGGATGCGAAGCTCCTGAGTGTCCGGCGCATTGACCGCCAACCCGAAGATGCTGTGAAAGTCGGTAACCAAGTCGGCCGTTTGCATCAAATCTCCTGCCAGTTGGTCACGGTCATCTGCACTCGGTACGGCGCCATCGCGTGCCAGAGAACCTGACCCTGCTCAGTGTCATAGCACTCGTCGTTCAACGATGTCGCGATCGCCTGCGCCGTCGACTTGCGGAGGTAAGTGCGTTCGCGCCGGGGCTGGCCGGTTTTCACCGGCCGCCCCTCGCAGTCGACGACGCGATACAGCTTGTCCATGATCATTCTCAAAAAGGCGGGCCGTCAGTGGCCGCCGGCTTCACAGAGCCGGACTGAATCTGCGCGATCAGCGCGAGCGCCTCCGGCGGCAGGTTGTTGATGTCGACGGTCGACACGTTCGCCGCCACGGGCGGGGCTTCCTGCCGCACCGGGCTGCCCATGACGAGGTCGTTGGCGGCCTGCGCACCCGGCGGCGTGTACACCACCCGGTGCAAGTGCTTCGGAATCGAGAACGACGTGTCCTTGCCGATCAGCTCGACGGTGACAGTGGCGCCCACTTCGGTGCCAGATCGCCCTGCCGCCTTGACGGCGTCACGAAGTGCGCGCTGGGCGTCGGAGGACTGCCGGACCCACCAGGTGCGGGAGCCGTCGTCTTCGTCGACCAGCGGGTCGCGCAGATCGGTCTTGATCTCGATGGCGACCTGCATGACCGGGTCGTTCGAGTTGGGCCAGAACTTCGGCTGCCCCTTGCGCGGCCCGGACTGCTCCTTCATCTGGATGCGATCGCTGATACGGGTGATGACACCCGACACCTTCTCGCCGATCTCGGACAGCTGCAGGGCCGGCAGCTTGCGGCCGCCGCCACCCATGATCAGGTCGTCGGACTCAGACATTCGTTACCTCTTTCGATTCTTCGATGATCTCGACGGGAATCCCCGCCTCGCGTGCACGTCGCACGCAGTCCCAGGTGCCTCGGCTGCCTGCTGTCGGGAATGCCAGGCAGATGTCAGCGCCGAGGTTGACCATGCGCTGGTTGCGGATCGGGCCAGCCGCCTTGCCGAACTCGGCCCAATTGGCCGGGTATGCCTGGACTGGCCGCCCTAGCCAGTACTCGGCCGCGATGCGGTCTGCGCCTTCGCAGTCGCCGTGTATGAGAATGTAGATGCCGTCGAGCTTCTTGGATTTGTCGAGCACGCCAGGTCGCTCGAAATCTTCGACCGCTCGATCCAGAGCGTCTGCGATCGCGACCTTGTCCGTCCAGTGTCGCGAACCGGTTACCAGTATTCGCTTGGGCATGATTCACCTCCAAAAGATCCAAATTCCTGCCGCAGCGATGGTCTCGCCGAAGGCGATGATCAGAGCGACGCAGAGCCAATAGAGTCGGCGGACTTGGCTTTCTGCGCGGCGATCCTGGCTTTCAGTCTCAGCTTCCGCCATTGCAACGCCTGCTCTTGAACATAAAGCCCAAGCACCATGGCGGCGTCCATGTCGTTGCCGTCCCGGTAGCCGAGATGCAGGAGTAGCATGCATTGGCCGTAGTGGAATAGCAGATGATTGTAGATCGTCGCCTGCGAGATGCCGTCGGCGAAGGCGCGGGGCTTCACGTCTCGGACTCCGGCTGAATCATCTCGATCAGGGGCAGCTTCGCGATCCCTATGGTCCAGCCGTTTCTGGCGCTGACCTCTTCCGCCTCGGCGATGGCCTGGCTGTAGTCGAATACCGCGCCGACAAACTCCCGGTTGGCGATCAGCAGGTAGGCCACGTCGTCGTGGTCGTCGCCCCTGCCGGTGAAATACGTGTGCTTCACCGCGTTTCCTCCAGTTTCGCGACGGCCGCGGCCAACGTGGACGCCAGGTGTTCCGCCGGCCACGACTGCTGCAGCCGTGTCGCCAGGGTTGAGATGGCCATCGGTTCGCTGTAGAGCAGGCGCAGCGCGGCGAGGGTGACGCCTGCGGTCGCCAGGTTTTGGTGTGCCGCGGCGAGCGCCTGGTCGTAGGCGTCGATGTCGAAGTCGGTCATGCCAGCGCCTTCGCGATCTCGTCGCGGATCTTCCCGGCGACGTGTGGCACGCCGTTGACTTCTTCGATCTCGGGCAGCCGGTCGAGGACATTCTGCAAGGCGACGAACACTTTGCCCGCCATCTCGCCGCGCTGCCCGACGACGATCTCGGCCGTGCTGCGAGTGGACACCCGGACGGTAGCCTTGGCGTCTTCCCGCGCGTAGTCACGTAGCTTCTGCCGGATGTCGACGTTGAGCTGCTGTTCGTTGGTCACAGGTGCTTCCCTTCTACATGGCTGCGCAGGTCGTCGTAGGCTTCGCGCCAGTCGGCGTAGCGGATGAGGCGCGGCGTGCACGGGCAGTGCGCGATCCATGGCGTATCGGGGAAGCGATAGTCGGCGCGGAAGACGACCGGTCGCGCGTCATTGATCCACAGGCGGTTCTCACGCATCACGCCTCCGCTTGCCCCAGAGATCGGACGGGAAGAACTCGCCGGTGCCATACGGGTCGTCGTCCAGGTCGATGTCGTGCCGCCAGCCGCGACGTGTCAGGACCTCGACGTGGTACGGATACTGCGGCAGCTCCAGCGCCCCGCCCGGTCCGTGCGCCCGGCCGAAGGACACGCGTACGCAGTAGTCGTTGATGCGGTCACGCGCGTCGGTCGCTGCGGTTCGCGACCAGTACGGCAGGAGGCGCGCGGTTCTGCGGCCGTCGTATCCGCGGACACGGTAGATCATCGCTCACACTCCTCTGCGTACTCATCTGCCATGCGGTGTTCTTCGCGTTGCTGCGCCGGCGTCAGCGACAGCCAGTAGTCCTCGTAGTCTTTGCACGACTCGCAGATCCTGTCGTCCGGGAACATCCGCGACGGCCAGGTTTCGACGGTGACGCCGTAGCAGATGCCGCAGTTAGCCAACGGGGCCGCCTTTCCGCGGCGGCGGCTTCTCGATGCCGCGGTGCGCCCGGATCATCGCCCATGCCGCCAGTCGCGGGCTGAAGGCGTAATGTCTCGACAGTCGCGGATGCAGCTGCCAGATGAAGCCCAGCCAGAGCTTGCAGCCGTTCGGCAGGTACGCCTTGATCGCTTCGACTTTCATGACGACTGCCGAGTGAGCCTGCGAATGACGAACGGTCGCCGGACGCCAGCGCTGAACTCCTCAGCCGCCTCAAGTGCGGCGAAAACTCGCTCCTCCGGAGCCAGGTCGGAATTCGCTGTCGAATGCAGTGAGCCGAGTGCTATGTCGTCGCCGCAGCCGACAGCGGTGTAATCGTTCGCCGGCTCGCCAACCTGATAGTCGTCCATGATCTTGAAGAGTCGCCCGTTGACGCCGACGAGAAATGTTCCCGCCTTCTCCACGTCGTTATCTTTGCGAGCGTAGCCGCCATCCTTGAACACCTGACGGATGCGATCCACGAAGTCGATAACCATGAACCTGTAGAGGTCGCCTTCTGGCACGTCCGGCATCTCTGCGAACCGAAGAAGCTGGCCCATTCGGAAGCTTGACGTGTACCCAAACAGGTAGGCGCCGTTCTCGAACACCTTCGTGTCCGACCTGGTTTCAATGCCAAGGCCGCCGACACCGGCCGAGTCGCCCCCGATGATGATGTCGCCATCCCCTGCTTTGATTCCGACAATGCACGTCATGCGGTCTTCTTCTCCTTCGCCGGCTTTGGCATACCCGGACAGGTGCGGCCGATCGTCGAGCCCTCGACACGCTGTGGGCAGTGGTGGCAGCTGTCGGGGCTGGCCGGAAACAGCTTGTAGTTCTCAGGGTGGTTTTCGACGTCGAGGGTCATCGCGAGTTCGGTTATGGCGTAGTACCTGGCCAGGGCGTCTTCTGCGATTTTCGGGTTGTAGTCTTCGCACCAGAAGTGCAGGCCGTAGCGCCCTTCAAGGTTACCGCCACGGCTGAAGAACGCGATGCCGACTTTGTCGACCGGATAACCTAAAGCTCGCCAACCCATCCCGTATAAGTGGATCTGATTTCGATACACCTGCGACGGCCCGTTCTTGCGGTACTCGCGCATCGGTTCCGTCCCGGGAAACTTCCAGTCCAGGCAGATTTGTAGCGGCGAAAAGTAGGCGTCGCCGTGGCCAGTGATGCCAGGCGCGATCGGCAGTTCCATCTCTGTCAGCCAGTCCTCGCGGCCGACATGCTGGTTCCACATCTGACACGCGTTCTCGAGCCACGAATGGGCTGCAGTACCGACGATCGACGGCAGCGGGTCGTTCTTCGTCAGCTTCGGCTCGCGCATGATCTTGTACGCCAGCCGGCGGGCGCACGGCTCTCCCAGCTCCGACGGCCCCGGCGCCTCTTGCAGACTCCGCGGCGCGTTGTTGTACGCGTGATAGATCGTGCTCTTGATGTGTTCGACGACCGCATGGTCGCCGGGTGCGGTGAAGCTGTCGAAGTTCACGCCGCGGCCGCCCTCATGATTTTTGAGTAATACTGATGTGAAAGACTTAGGAGCTCCACCTCGGGATGCCGTCTGCAATAGGAGCGAGCTCTATTACATGCGAGACACTCGCGGCTACCCTTCTTGAGCTGCGTCGGGATAAGGTTCGGCTCCGTCAGCGCATGACCGCGCGGACACTCGGGCGTCTCGGAATTGATCTTGGCCAGCGCCAGCGACCCCGGTGCAAGGATGTTGTCCCTGTCCGTCTTCGGTTCAAGATGTTCCGGCCTGACGCAGGTCCTCACGCGGCATAGGTGATCGAGCACTAGTCCCTTTGGTATCTCGCCGTGGCGAAGCTGGTATGAGAACCTGTGCGCGAGGTAGCCGACGCGATCAACCCAGAATCGTCCGTACCCGTCATGATTCGTGGTCTTCGTCCATAGCCAGCAATCGCCGGATCTATCGACTTTCTCCCAGAATCTAGCTTCAGGATCACGCCGCTTGGTCATACTTCACCTCTTCTCGCAAATCTACCTAGGGGTACCGACAGAAAACGCGGCTACGAAGACTTCAGAACGATCCCGGACGTTCCCGCCAGCGTGATTGCCGTCACGGCATTACCAGAACTATCGCGATACGTCCAGCCAAGCTGCACGTTGACAGCCGCCGAACCGGTGCGGTTGCAGTTGACGATCGCCACGCCGTTCGCGAACCGCCGGCGCCACAGGTTCGTACCGGCCGACTCCCGCGGCCCGAGCGGCGCACCGAGATTCCAGTCGTATTCTGGATGCCATGGTGTCGGCAGGCCGTAGCCGTCCGTCTGCCCCATCTCGGCGATCGCGGCCTTCGTGCCGGCGACCATCAGATAGCTTGCCCACGCGTACAGCCATGCCCCCCGCTGTGTGCAGTGCGGCTGCACCAGGCAGATCTTCCCGGCCGCCTCGGCCTTCTCGATCTCGCCGACCACTCGCGACCAGCCGGCGTCATACTCCGACAGCAGGTTGGTGTCGCTGAACGTCAGCCACCACTCGTCGAAAGCGCCGTCGAGGTACTGCAGGTATGACTCCCAACGTCCAGCCGCAACTCGAGCGTCCGTCAGGTTGGCCAGCAGCAGCTTGCCGGAGTCGGCGAATTTCGCCTTGATCGCGGCCAGCATCGACTGGTACGCCTGCTGGAACGCGGCGTCGGTGGCGTACTTGGCGGTCGCGGCGCCGTAGGCGGTCCGCGTCCACAACGCGTTGTCCATCAGCACGCCATCGAAGCCGTACTTCACGACTGATGCGAGGACGCTTGCCGCCCACGCCTGCTGGTAGCTGGCATTGCCGACATCCATCAGCCAGTGACCCGGGTAGCCGGAGTACTCGATGCGCCGGCCGCTTGAGTCCTTCAGGAACCACGCGTCGGGCGCGTCGGCGTAGCGGACGCCGGCTGGTAGCAGGTCCACCGGGTTGGTGTCGTACGACCGCGTCGATGACAAGTCTTTGTAGACGAAACACTTGAGCGCCGGGTTGCGCTTCTTCAGCTCGGCGGTCATCCAGTTGTCCCAGGTGTTCATCAAGACGTACAACCGGCGCTTGGCAACGTCGTCGAGGATCGCCGTGTCGCCCGGTTTGACGACGCTGTTGTAGTGCACCCAGAACGACCGGGTCGTCTGTACGACGGGCGTCGGCGACGGGCGGTAGTCGGCGGTGATCGGAACCATGGCGACCACGCCGCCGGCAGCCTTCGCAGACTCGGTCGCCGCGGCCGAGTCGAGGTAGACGTCTCGCAGTCCAGCGGCGGTGGCGACCAGGTAGAGGTCAGTCATCTGATTTCTTTCTCGTCAGCTTGTAAGAAGAGGTTTGAGGATCGCCGCGGCCAGCGGCGGAGGAACCGCGTCACCGACTTGCTGTTGCTGTGAAGTGCTGCCACCCTGCCACGGGTAGTCAGCAGGGAAGCCCTGCAACATGCCAGCTTCGGCGACCGTGAGGTTGCGACGACTGCCGTCCGGCCACTCCCACTTGTTCCGCCCACAACGCCCGGTCATGGTGTACGCCGGTTCGTGCATCCCGCGCTTACCGCGCTTCTTGGCATTGCCGCCGGTGCCGTAGTTCGATACGAACGTGGCGCCTGACCAGCCCAGTGCGTCGGCCATGCTTCGCCGCGCAATAGGCGCGGGTTGCACGGCAATCACGCCATCCCGTCGGGCGATCAGGATTGCACGTCGTCGCGTCTGCGGCACGCCGTAGTCGTAGGCGTTGAGCACCCCGACCCAGACGCTGTAGCCGTTGGCTCGCAGCACTTCGGCGTCCTGGTTGTACTGCATCAAGACCGGTCGATCCGGCGTGCATTCCCAGGCAGTCCATCGCGGTCGTAGCGCCAGTGCCCATCGCAACCCCTGGAGAATCAGCGGGCCGGACCTGCCGTTCATGCCGAGACCGTTGCCAGCTACCGTCCAGTCGGGACAGGGCGCCGAGTTGATCAGACCGTCGCAGCCATCGAACTCTTCGAGTGGGTACGTCGTCACGTCGGCCAGCACGCGGTGATGCCCTGCCGCCCTGGCAGTGGCGCAGGCGTCTTCGCTGATGTCGATGCCGAAGATGTCGCCGCGGTAACCAGCCAGGCGAGCGCCGACGTCCCATCCGCCGGGTCCGGCGAACAGATCTGGGATCACGTCGAGACCTCCTTCGACTTCGCCAGGTTTTCGCGGATGCGGATTACCTCCTGCGCCACCCGCCAAGCCTGCTGACATTTGGCGCTGCACCACGTCATGACGTCGGAGCCGGTTTCGGTGCCGCAATGCGCGCACGGGTATTCGATGGCTGGCAGTGGTTCAGACACCGGCGTCCACCCAGCCGAATTCGTCTTCCCATCGCAGCAGCCTGGCGTTCTCGCTATAGAAGTGTTGCAGTTCGTCGCGGGCGATCTCTTCGGTCGGCCACGGCTCGAGCAGGTCGCCGTCGACGACAGCCCACTTCGACATCGCGGCCAGGCCGTCCATCCGCCGGCAGCTGTCGAACTCGCGCCACAACGATTCGGCCATCAGGAAGTCGCCGTCTTCTTCGGCTAGGATCTCGTCGAAGGTGTACGCCTTGCCCTGAAGCACGACCACACCGAACGGCACGCGTAGGAAGTACGTCTTGTGGCCGTACTCGTCGCTGGCCTGCCCGGCAAGCCCTTCGCACAGGTGGTTGCCATTGCGGAGGAACCAGATGCGCTTCATGCCGGCACCGCCAACTCGGCCATCCGCGCCCAGCATGCCACGGTCTGTACGGTCAGCCCGAGCTGCGTGCCAACGTGGACTTCGAGGCGAGCGCCACGGCTTTTCCGCCAGCCGCGAAGGGTGGCGATGCCGTCAGCCTTCAGGACGTCCTGAAGGTCATGCTTCAGGTAGTCTTTCCACTCCCAGCCGTCGATGATGCCTTGCTGCGCCGGGTTCAGCACCTCGTAGCCGGCCGCGACCAGCTGGCGCTCAGCCTCGAAGAAGGCGGGGAAGTTATGTTCGGGCATATTGGACATTTGCCCACTGACGTAAAGGAGCATTTTAGGCTTCTTTCGATTGTCTTAAGTACTCAGCGGCTCGCAATGCGAGCGCTGGATCATCTCTGAGGTTGCCGACGGCCAGGTTGCACGTTCGACACAAGATCCCCCGTGGTCTACCTGTCGAATGATCGTGATCTCCAACAATTTCCGTATCCCTCTGGCAGATTGCGCAGAGCTTGTCGAAGTGCGCAAAGGCGGGTGATCTCATGAGGGTTGTTCCCCTGAACCCCCGGCCGCAACTGACTGAGCAGAACTTTGCCCTGGCGGTTCCTTCGAAAAGCTTCCCGCAGTTCCCGCACTGCAGAGTCTTTCGAGTCTTTGGTCTTCCTTTTGACGCAGCTGATAATGCAGCCTTGTGCTTGTCGGAGAACCTTCTACCTTTTCTCGCTGCTGACATCTTCGCACGCGTCTCCGCGCTGTGACGAAAGCCCTTACGAGGCGCCAACTAGCCGACCTCCAGGGGCAGCCACAGTCCGTCTTGGATTCCTTGCACGTACTCGGCGCCGGTGATATTGAAGAACACCGCTGCCGCGTGATCCTCGTCGTGTTCACCGGCGAACCACTGCTCGAAGTGGCGCGCCGCGCTCGATCGGAAGCGAGAGAGCGCGGCAGCGTCGGACATCTGCTCCCAGTTGCGATCGCCGTAGTAGCCGGCGCCGCGGCCCATCAGAGCGGCGAAGCGGGTCAGCATCTGCGACTGGTATGGCACGTTGACCGGGCGGAGCAGGTCGAACCGCGGCTTGCCCGCCTCGGCGTCGCGGACGCCTCCGCCGGCGAAGCTGTCACGGACACCGGAGCTCTTGGTTTCAGGCTGCTGCGTCATTACGCCTTCTTCTCTCGTAGTCCTTGATGGTGTTGACGCTTACGCCGAGTGAGTTGGCGATCCTTGCGTCGCTCATGCCGAACCGCCGGAAGTGTTCAACGTCGTCCCAGTCGAAGCGTTCGTTGCCCTTACGTGGTTGATATCCGGCGGGCGCCTCTTCGTCTGGATCGTCGATGTCGTCCCACGCCAGTGCCGTCACCCAGCCATGACGCACCGCGCTATTCTTGGCCTTCGTGTAATTCTGCTTGTCGTAACGCGTCGCCCGCGGCGGGTCGACATTGGCCAGGGCTTCAGACAGCTTGCAGATCTCGATGGCTGTCTTTGCCGCGACACGGTCAGCCTTGAGGTAGCGGTGGATCAGAACCTTGTCGACGTCGAGGTGTCGAGCGATCTCCGATGGCGACCAGCCGTCGGCAATGAGCCCCTGCAGCCGTCGCCGAGGTCCGACACCTGAGACGAGCGCCATTGGGCTGCAGTTGGCCAGCTTCGGCTCTACGCGCAACAGGCGCCGGGCGAGCAGCTTGTGGATGTTCTGCGCCGGTTCGAGCTTGGCATACGGTCGGCCCCAGATCAGGTGTTGAACCACCGACACGTGCACGCCAGCCACGCGGGCGATCGTCGGCGTGCCCATGCCGAACTCGCGCAGCCTGTTGACGTGATCGCGAACTGGCGTTGCGTCGACCCAGTGCGTCTTCCTGCCGTAGTTTTCCCTCATCCTCCACGCTCCACGGCTTCCCGGTACGCCTGGTCGTCTGCGTCAAGCCAGAACGGCTGGATCTCGTCGAGGCGGTCGTCCAATGGCGACCGGTCGGCGCGGTCGATCTGCTGCAGGACTTTCACGGCGAGCCACCAGATGGCGGCTGCGGCGGCCGCGATGGCGAGGATGCGTTTCATCACGTCCTCCTATTCACCGCAGCGTTCGCAGTCGAACTGCTGCAAGTCTTGACAGACGACGCATTCGTCTTCCGGATCGCTACTGTCGACGTCTACCGCGACGTCGACGCCGCACAGCGACTTGGTTTCGTCGCAGTCGCAGACCAGGTGGACCATCTCGAATTTGCCGCCAGTGCCGCTGTCGACGACTTGCGGCTCGGTCAGCTCAAGCACCGTCAACCTCCACGTACCGGGCGTACACGACGAACATGTCCCCGCCGTCGCTGCGGCTGGTTGCCTCGAAGGTGTCTGCCGGCGCGAATGCTTCGATGCCGCCGCGGCGGATGCGCATCGCGATGTCGGAGGCGTTCGACGGCGACTTCGCCGACTTGACGATCGCCCACTCCCCCGGCTTCTGGCGCAGCTTGGCGGCGATGTCGAACCATTCCTGGCTGGGTCGCCGGCCGCCGCGGTTGACGGGCGGTGGCGGCGCCCATGTGAGGTCGTCAGTCATGCCGCGCCCTGATGGTTGTGGTTGTAAAGGACTTCCCAGCCGGCGACGTCTTGCTGCATCAGCCGCTGCAGGAACATGTAGTCGCCGGCGGCGTGAACAACCTTCCACGGCCGCGGGCGCGACGGCCCTTTCGGCTCGTAGACGGCCACTGCGCCATCCTGCGACATGCGGATGTTTGTCGGCGTCGGCGTCTTCGAACCGTTGTCGGCTAGCAGATCACCGCGTTCAATCGCAGTCAGGACCGCCTCGGTGCGCCTGTTGACGCCGTAGATGCGGTAGATGGCCTTCATGCGTTCCCGGACGGTCAAGGCGGGGATACCAAGCGCGGCGGCAATCTCGGCGTAGGAGGCGCCATCGGCGGCGAGGCTGAGTGTCTGCCGCTGCTTCGGCGTCAGTGGCTTCATGACGTCATGGCCTTGGTCAGCCCTGCGTAGGTCAGCTCCTGGACGTCGCAGGAGTCCTCGTTCATGCCTTCGAACGTCTTGAACGGCGACGGCTTCCACAGCTTGTCACCGCGTTCCGCGGCCTCAAGTTCGCGTCCAGGAAGCTGACGGTAGAAGTAGCCACAACCACATCGCCAGTACCGCACAGACGGCTGGACGTCTTCGGTCGCCGGTGCCAACAACCCGCGGAGTTCGCCGAGCAGCTTGCTGTCGTACTGTGCGTGCCGGAGCTTCGCCGCCCGCGACTCGATGGCGCCAAGGTCGCTGAAGCCGTCGGCCGGCGCGATGGCGAAGTTGACGCGGTCGCGGATCGTGGCTTCCTTGCGGTCCAGCCAGTCGAAGACGCGCTGAACGCGGGGGTCACGACGCCCCGCCCGTTCCAGGGCGTCGTTGGCTTCGGCGAGCTTGGCGTTCACGTTGCGCAGTTCTGCCGTCAGCTCGGCGACGCGCCGATGGTCGCCTACCGCCATGTCGCGGTAGTACTTGGCATCCTTGAACGCCGTGACCACGCGGCTGTCCCATTCGACGGTCAGCATCGTGCCGATCGCCGTGTCGCCGTCGTACAGGTGGATACCGTGCCGACTGCCCACGCGGACGACGGCTTCGCGTTCGCGCTTGATATCTTGCGACATCAGTTCTTGCCCTCCTTGCCGGCCTGACGCTTGTCGTCGATCTCTTCCTTGATGATCTCTTCGACCTTCTTCTTCGCGTCTTTCCATGCACCCATTGCTGTCACCACCTGGTTCGATAGAGAACGTCGAGGTCATCCACCGCGGCGCGGATGCCGCAGTTAGCGTTATCCAAATGCAGCGTCACGACCTGGTCTTCCACGAAGTCGACGAAGCCGACCATGCCGTGAAGATCGCAGCCTTGATGGCGGGGATGGCCGGTGATTTGCACGACGTCTTTCGCGTGCGGGAAGAGGTTCATGACTTCGCCCAATCCGGAAGAGACTCGTACGGCCAGGGAATGAAGCCCTCTTCATCCCAGGATCTTCGAGTCGTGCAGGCTCGGTGCCACCCGTTGGAGTCCTCATTGCGGCAATCGCCGCGCTCTTCTCCTGGCCGATAGCGCCAGACGCTATTCAGGGCCGGGTAGTCTCTGAAATACTCGTAGTCCATCTAGATCACCCTCAAGACTTTGTGGAGCCCGGCGTCAAGGACGACCACGTCCGCGCCGGCCGCGACCTTCGCCGCGAACTTCTCCTGAAACCATGACGTCGCTTCCGGCATACACACCAGGAACGTCCCTCGCGTCGCGGCGAACCCTTCCGCAGCGGTCGTCGGCCGGCCATGGCCGCAGTGCAACACAAAGTCGGCGGCCTTCGGGATTTCCGACCGTTTGACGCAGATGACGTCGTCGATCTGCCGGTGATACGGCTGCGGGATCGCTTCGAGGATCTGCCTGTGTACGCCGGGCTGATTGTCACGGACGTAGATGCGGATGGTCACAGCGGCCTACAGGTGTTCGTCGATCAGGTCGGCGATCTCTGCGAAGCTGGCTCCGTCGTCGTTCAGGCTGCTAAGCCAGGTGTTTGCGACGGCGATATTCGGGTCGTTTTCCGGCAACCCTGCCCACTCCTGAACTCGCGGCGGAAGGAAGACGAAACTGTTGTCGTAACCGGTCGACCTGTCGTCGGTCTTGGTGCTGACCGTGACGCCGGACTTGACTGCGACGTCGCAGAGCACGCCCAGGCAGCAGAACTTGTCATCGCGGCTGAGCTGGCCGGTCCCCTGTCGGTAGTCGCCGCTGCGAAGGGCTTCGACCCACCGGCGCTTGATGCCCGGGTTCATGACTGTTCCTCGATCCTCTTGGCTTTGGCGTGCAGGTATGCCGCGGTTTTCGCGATGTGCGTGTAGATAATGCTGGCGACGCCGCCGTTGGCGAGACGCTCCCGAATGGCTTCGGCGTCGAGGAAGTTGGCTAGCTCTTCGTAGTCGGCGGCCCCCATCGGTTCTGGCTGCGGCAGCGGGGCAGTCATTCCGGATCCCGGGATCGTCGACCTTCGCGATAGCCACGGCAGGTGCAAACCCTGTCGCCAACGTGCCCCATGCATGCGTAGTTGACGATCTCAAGATGCTCCGACTCGTTGTGGCCGCAGACGCAGAATGGTTCTTCCATCAGTCGGTCCTTTCGTCCTCGAAGTAGCCGTGTCCGCCGAAGTCGAAGCGGTGGTATTCGCGCAGCGTCCGCGACACGTTGTAGCTGAAGACAGCGGTGCGGCCGTCGGAGTGCGCGGGGAAGTCTTTGCCGCAAAAGGTGCAGAGGTTGCGGCCGTCCAGCATCGGCGGATCGCCCAGGTAGGTTTTCATCCACGGACGCTGGAAGTCGATTTGTCGCAGGAATTCCGCGACTTTCGCGGCGTGAGGATCGGCGGGCATTACAGCGTCTCTGTGGCCTTGTCGCGAACGACGTCGATCAGGCCTGCCCGGACGGCGAGGACCAGCTGCCATCGCCCATCGATCTCGCCGTGGAACTTGATGTAGTCGACGCGCTTCGTAGCGAGCTCGCCATACATGCCCCCCATGTCGGGAAGCGGCAGGATTACCTGATGCGCCTTGATCTCCTCGACGTGGCCGTTCGTCCAAGTGACCTCGAACGTTTTGATCGGACCGTGATCGAACTTACTTTCAGGCATGGCAGTGCCCTTCGTCGAATTCGTGGATGTTTGTGACCGGCGAAACGGACGGGCTCGGCGGCCTATTCTCTCCGCCCCGCCGGCTGTCTAGGCGGCGCTCGCGGCTTCGAACTTCTGGATGTCGGCTTCGCGGTAGCGGACGTGGCGGCCGAGCTTGTAGTACTTCGGCCCGCGTCCGACTTTGCGCCAGTGGATGAGGGTGCCTTCGGGGATGCCCCAGCGCTTCGACAGCTGCGGGGTCGTCAGGTATCGCGTCTCGGTCACAGCAACGCCCCGAGGAGCGCGAGCGCCGCGAAGAACAGCAGGACGCAGAGGATGCCGCCGGTTTCGTCGTTCATGACTGCTTCGCCGCCATCGCGATCGCCGCGACCAGGCCGTCGCCGAGGAAGTCGACCAGCGGCTGCAGGCTTTCGGCCTCGAGCGCTGCGGCAAACACCTCGGTCGGAATGGGGATGGTCTTCTGGCGGCCGTTGATGATGCGGTAGGCGCGCATAGCGGCCGCGTTCTGTGCTTTCATTGCGTCACCTCTGCGGTTTCGTCGGGGGCTTGGTGGGCGGGGACGTCTTGGCGGGTCGCGTCGGCTGCGGCGTCTTCGACGGCCCGGCTGCCGGGGTTGTCACGGCTTGTAGACCGGGGTGGCGCCCTCGCGGGCTAGCTGCTCGGCGGTCCAGGCGGAGAGACCGCGAAGTGGTTCCGCAGCATGGCGTTCGATGGCGCGCTCGCGAGTCTTGCCGATTCGGAAGTTGTCGGGCGCGACCTCCCACCACTTCGTGCCGTCTTCATCGACGTAGTGGTCGACCTCGCGCTGCGCCTCCGGCGCAGCGCGAGGTCGCCGCGGCGTTGACGAGCTTGACGACCAGGGCCGCGATATCGGCGGCCACGAACTCCGCAACCAGGACGCCGTTGACGTCGTAGACGAAGCCACTGTCATCCCGTACGCACCGCCACGGCGTCGGCGCCGTGGGCGTCTGCGGCTGCTCGGGCAGTGGGCCGATCAGGGCGAGGAGGTCTTGTTCGCTGTTCATGACGATCACAGTACTTACAATCCTGAAAATCCCGCAAGTCCTGATCTGTCACGGCTCGATAACAGGATTCGTTCAGGAGTTGCAGATCTGTAGGTTGCCAAGTTACGGTGTCTGCATGACTCAGGTGGGGAAGATCCTTGATCGACCAGCAACGCGCGGTTTGCATGGGAGTCGGCCGCTGGTCCATCGTCATCGCATGGATGCACGTGGTGACCGCAAGAAACTCCTCGGCCTGCTGGCCCGGCGCACGCGGAAGGCTCGAGGTTACACCAGCCAGTTGCGGCTTGCCGAAGCTACGGGTTTTGCGGTGTCGGACGACACGATTCAGGCCATTGAGTCCGGCCGTCGGGTAGTCAGCGAGTCGTCGATGAACGCACTCGAAGACTTCTTCGGCCTCCCTCTGGGCACCATGCAGCGCGTGCTGGACGGCGAGATCGACGAGTTCCCGGCGACCGCCGACGACGGTGCCGATACGGCTACCGACAGCGACGAAGCTCGGTTCGAAGTCGGCGGCAACGTCTACACCATGGCCGAACTGCGCGGCATCGCCAAAGCGCTAGGGCCGGAAGGCCTTTATTCGTGGGCGATGAAGGCCGGGACCAGCGATGATGCATCTGCACCAGGGGCCGGATGACACCGGCTCGCAACGCGACCGTAACCTCTAACCTGCAACGTTTGCGTCGATCTCCGACGATGATGTTAGTAACACAGAGTTGCTTGAAATTTCATCGGAGGGGTAGCCGTGATTCACGAAAAGATCATCGAAGCGCCGAAGGTTCAAGACGCCGCCCGGGAGTTCGACTGCGTTTTGATCATGGCGATCGCGATCAGCGTTCTCGCCATCGGCGCCGTCTACATCGGATTCGTGTCCGACGAAACCGTGCCGAACGCTGTCATCGCCTGCATGACCATGGCATCCATGATCGCCGTGGTGTTCTCCTGGGGCGTCTACTGGGCGCACGTCATCCGCCGGCGCTTCGCCGCCATGGAAGCCAGGCAGGCGGCGCTTGAAGAGGAACGAGCGATTGACGACCTGCTGGCACGGGCCACAGGACCAGGTGGGTACATCAGGAGGGTGAAGTGAGCGTCCACGACCTATGGTTCAAGGACGAACGCGTCGAAGACCCGAATACCGGCAAGATGGTCAAGACGGGGAAGAAGGTTCCCAGCGCCAGTCACAACCGCGGTAAACGCTGGCGGGTCGACTGGGTCGACCCGGACACCAAGAAGACCCTGACGCAGAAGTTCGACAAGAAGATGGGGCCCGGCGGGGCTGACGAGTGGGATAGTCAGGTCAACGCCGACATCAGTCGCGGCAAGTACATCGACCCTCGCGCCGGCCAGGTGACGGTTGCCGAATACGCCGAGAAGTGGCGAGCCGCGCAGATCCATGACGGCTCGACCGCGGCCGGCGTCGAACGCTTCTTCCGCCTGCACGTCCTGCCGACACTTGGCAACAAGGCCATGGCAGAGCTGAAGCGGTCGACGCTGCAAACCTGGGTGAAAGGCCGCGCCGACCAGATGGCCGCCTCGAGCCTTGGCACCGGCTGGGTTTACGTCAAGGCGATGTTCACGACCGCGTTCGACGACGACGTCATCGGCAAGAACCCATGCACCTCGGTCAGCCTGCCGCCGCCCGACAAGCGGAAGTATCACGTCGCGACTCCGGCTCAGGTGCACCAACTGTCGATGAAGCTCGCGGCGATCCGCCCAGGCTGGGCGCCGGTGCCGTTCCTCGCGGCCGGCTGCGGGCTGCGGCCGTCGGAAGCCCTCGGCCTCGAGCTCGAACACGTCGACTTCCTGCGCCGCGAAGTGCGAGTGCGCCAGCAGGTGAAGTGGACGAAGGCCCGTGGCGTGCACATCGCCGCGCCGAAGACGAAACTGTCGAGCAGGGACGTCGACCTGCCGACTGGTGTCGCGGAGAAGCTGTCAGCGCACATCGCGGGCATCAAGGTGTTCAAGCCCGTCAGATTGTGGGATTGGACGAACGAACGTAAACCTGTCGAACGCGACGTCCACCTGCTGTTCACGACGCCGGAGCGCGAAGCGGGCGACGCGAGCCGCCGTGTCGGCTCGGGCTACGAGGGCGGCCGGCCGATCTACGGCGGCTACTGGTCCGACGTGTGGCGCGACGTTGTCGCGGCTGTCGACGGCCTGCCGGCAGGCTACGGCTTGCACGACCTGCGGCACTACTTCGCCACGCTGCTGATCCACAAAGGCAAGTCGGTCAAGACGGTGCAGATGGCGTTGGGGCATTCGACGCCGATGGTCACCCTGAACACCTACACGCACGAGTGGCCGGACGTGCAGGATCGCACCCGCGACATCGTGGATGCCGAGCTGTTTGCGGATGACATTTCTGTAGGCGACGATGCCGTCGGTAAATGACCCTGAGATAGGTGTTGACAGGGTTGCAGTAGGCGCGTAACCTGGACGCATGAGCAAATATTACATCTGGAAGAATTCCCTGACCGGTCACTGGATGTTGTCGAGCTCGCCGCGGCCCGCTGATGGGCTATCCGGCGGCGGTCGGAGGAAGCAGGGCTTCCTCACCTGGCAAGCTGCGCTTGCTGAAGCCTGCCGTGTCGCATGAAGACCTACCTCGGCATCGCTGACATCGCCCGACATTTCGGCGTGACCGTCAGCACTGTCGCCAGCTGGCGAAACCGCCACCCTGACTTCCCCGAGCCGGACGCCATGATCGCCTACACGCCGGGCTGGGAGAAGGAACGACTCGCCGACATCGAACAGTGGGAATCATCGCGGCCCGGCATGGCATGGCGAGCCGGCAAAAAGGAGGACCGATGAGCTACATTCTTGGACCGCCCGTGTTCTGCGAGGGCTGCGGCGAGCAGATGTGTACGCCGGGCGGCACCCCGACGGATGACTGCGAGTCGTGCGGCCTTGTCGAGGGACGTGTCAAGCCGCCGATGGACACCTGGTGCAACTGCCAGGCCATCCCGGGCACGGCGAACTACCCTGGTCCGTGGCACGAGCGTGGCGGCGAGTCGCATTACCCGTGCGCCCAGGCGGCGGCATGACCGCCGACGACCGCAACCTCCCGGCGCACATTCAGGCGCACGCGATGTTCATGAACGTCGAGCAGCTCACGTGGATGATGCGAACCCTGGAGGCCGCGGACTTCGCCGAGTTCTGCGAACACCCAGATGTGATCGAACTCGATGTCGCCATGGCGTCATGGTATCCGGAGATGGAGGAGCGATGAACTACTACGACAAAGACGGTCTGCCGATCACCGACGGCCAGTTCGGGGTACTGATCAGCGAAGCTGACTACAAGCGCGTCGCGCGGTCAACGATCATGGATGCGGCCGATCCCAGCAAGGTCTTCGAGGTGTCGACCGTCTGGCTCGGGATCGATCACAGCTTCGGATCCGAGCTGCCGATCATCTTCGAGACGATGGTCTTCGCGGAAGGATCTAGCCACGACGAACAGTGCGATCGGTACTCCACGCTGGCGGACGCGGAGCGCGGACACGTGGAGATGGTCACCGTCGTCGCGGCGACTTTGTCCGACCCGGTCGTGATGGACGCGGAATGACGGCCGAGTCGACGGAGCCGGGCGAGTGCGTGGATGCGGGAAGCGGATCTTGCGGCGGCGAGGTGACTTTCGCACCCGATCCGTTCGCTGAGGAGATCTGGGGCAACGAGACGCCGGTGTGGATGTGCGCAGAGCACCGATACGCCAGCGCCCAGGACATCTGAGCTTTACCCGTTTCTTACCCGATGATCTTGATAGACGTACTGCCCCAGGTCAGAGCAAGGTCGCTGACTCCCCATTTGACTTCATTTCGTAGTCGAAGCGGGTGAAGTCGCCCTTGGGCTCGGCCTCGCGGGAGATCTCGAAGCCGTCCGGGTTGATGATCGGCACGACGATGTTGCGCGTCTTGCTGACCATGGAGCGGATGGCGGCGTCCCGCGAATAGCCGTTGACCAGCTCGTACGCCCATTCCATGACGTGCTCGCCGGCCGGCCACTCCCGGGCGTGGTGCACGCCCATGGTGAAGTTGACCGGCTTGCCGTCGGTCACGTTCTTGACGTCGGTGGCGATTTCGACGCCGACGACGTCCCGGCCTTCCCAGGTCGACTCCGGCATGGTGAACGCCGAGACCAGGCCCGGGTTCTTGCGGGCCAGTTCCTTCAGCTCGAAGTTGTACTCGTAGAGGTGCCGGTAGCTGGTGCGCCCGGACGGCAGCGCCGACGCGTCGGTCTTGGCGGCGTACTGGCGGTCGGTCTTCGCGTCCTGGACGGACTTGGCCGACAGGTCCGCCTCGATGACCTTCGACTTGAAGCCGCTGTCCTTGAGCGTCTTGCGGTCGGCGTCGCCGGCGAGGACGACCTCGACGCCGGTCGCGTCACCCTTCTCCGTGACGTCGAGGCCGAGGGCGGTCAGCTTGTTCTTGTCGGCGCGCGTGGGCGTCTCGACGCGGACGAGCTCCGCGCGCTGGGCCGCCGGGGTCGTCCCGGTCGGCGTGCCCTGCGGCGTCAGCGCCAGGAAGTCGACCCCCAGCTGCGCCTGGCCGGCCGAGCCGCCGTACCGGCAGCCCTGGACGACGAGTTCCTGCCCCTTCTTCACGAAGCTTTCGGCGAGTTCGTGGCTGCGCAACGCGGCCGAGGCGGCGACCACCGCGCCGGTGGCCTTGTCGAACACGGCGACGTCCCAGTCGCCCTCCGCGCCCTGCGCCGGCTTGAGCCGCGCCTGGACGAGTCCGTCCACGGTGGACGTCAGCTCGCGGCGATCGGTGCCCGCGGTGCCCTTGGGCAGCACTTTCGCGAAGCACGAGCGCGCCACCGACTTGTCGGCGCGCAGGATGTTCTGCGCCGCGCCCGCCGTGCCGGACGGCAGCGCGACGAACGTTCCGGCCAGTGCGACGGCCGAAGCCAGCATCACCAGCCGTCTTGGTGAATTCCCCACAGGAAGCGACCTCCTTGACCGAGACCGGCACGCACGGACGTACCGGAACCGAGCGACCATAATGGAGGAAATCCGGCCGCGGACACCGCCGTAAGTCGTACAGCGTTCAACCCGCTCCACACTTTCACGGAGAGTTCAACCACCGGTCGGCTACTGTCGGTCCATGGTCACGTTCCCTGCGCGACGGGTGTCGGTCGCGGTCTCGCTGACGGGCATCGCGGCCTTGGTGATCGGCGCCGGCCTGGTGCTGTTGCTGCAGGTCATCCCGCCGACGGACGAAATCAGCGTCACCCGCCGCACGATCAGCGAATACGGCTTGTCCGATCGCAAGTGGGTCTTCGACCTCGCGGTCGTCCTGGTCGCCCTCGGCTCGGCGGCCGGCCTGACGGTCCTGCGCGGCCAACGGCGGCTCCCGGTGCCCGCGGCGATCCTGGGGACACTGTGGACAGTCGGGCTGCTGGTCATCGTGGCGTTCCCCAAACCGGACTGGGCCACGGTCTCCCGCGCGGACTTCGGCGGCACGCTGCACCGGATCGCGAGCGTGGTGGCGTTCGTGGCCCTGCCACTGGCGGTCCTGGTCGCGGCGCGCACGGCGTTCCCGTCGTCGCCCGGGCGCCGCCGGCTGGCGATCGTGCTGGGGATCCTGTCGCTGGGCTGGTTCGCGGTGATCCTGGGCGCGGTGGTGGTGGCCGCGGCGGAGGACGGCCGCTGGTGGACGCTCATCCCGCTCGGCCTGGTGGAACGCGGGATGGCGCTGACGGAACTGATCGCCTTGGGCGTGCTGCTGGCCCCGGTCGGCGACAGGTCCGGACAACCACGGTAGGGCGGCTCAGCCGAGCTCCGGCTCCACGGTGTCCGTCAGCCGCGGGTCGGGCTGCCCGCCGGACATCCGGAGGAACCCCGGGCCAGCAGGAGCCAGTTCTTGGGCTTCTTCTTGTCCACCCCGCCGACCAGCTGCTTGAGCATCGACGGCGTGTCGAATTGGATCGCCGATAACCTACACTGTAGGTACGCCGACCGGAGGGGATGTCATGACCGGAGCCCTGGCCTGGACGAAACCCGTGGTGCGCTGGAGCCTCGGCCACGCACTCCCCCGGACCGTGCTGCGCCGCGAGGCCCGGCGTGGTGACCTGCAGGGCCGGATGGTCGTCGCCGCGGCGGACGGGCGGGACCTGACCGGCCTGTTCGAGGAGATCCGCGAAGCCGGCCCGCTCGCGCGCACCCGCTTCGGCTGGATGACCACCACGCACGCCGCCGTCCGGGAAGTGCTCGCCAGTGAGGACTTCCGCGTCGGCTTCATGGGGTCCGACGGCTCGGCGCTCGGCCGGCTCGCCGAGTGGTCGGCCGCCGGGCACCTGCACCCGGTGCGGCCGCCGTCGCTGCTGGCCGTCAACCCGCCCGAGCACACCCGCTACCGCAAGCTGGTCACCGGCGTGTTCACCGTGCGCGCGGTCGAGCAGCTGCGCGGCCGGGTGCAGGAGATCGCGGACGGCCTGCTCGACGCGCTCGACCCCGGCGCCCCGATCGACCTTGTCGAGGCCTACTGCGGGCTGCTGCCGGTGACGGTGATCAGCGAGATCCTCGGTGTGCCGCCGTCCGACCTCGGCAAGGTGCTTTCGCTCGGCGCGGCCGCGGCGCCCAGCCTCGACCTCGGGCTCGGCTGGCGCACGTTCCGCCACGTCGAGACCGCGCTGGCCGAGTTCGACACCTGGCTCGGCGAGCACCTCGAACACCTGCGCCGCAACCCCGGCGACGACCTGTTCAGCAAGCTCGTCGCGGCCCGCGACGGCGGCGTCGGCCTCACCGAGACGGAACTGAAGTCGACCGCGGGCCTGGTGCTGGCGGCCGGCTTCGAAACGACCGTCAACCTGCTCGGCAGCGGCATCGCGCTGCTCGCGGGCGATCCGGGGCAGCTCGCCGTGCTGCGCGAACGGCCGGAGCTGTGGGGCAACGCCGTCGAGGAGGTGCTGCGGTACGACCCGCCGGTGTTGCTGACCGGCCGGATGGCCACCCGCGCGACCGAGGTCGCCGGGGTTCCGCTGCCGCGCGGGGCGCTGGTCACGACCGTGCTGGCGGGCGCCAACCGCGACCCCGGGGTGTTCGCCGACCCAGCCGTCTTCGACGTCACCCGGGCCGGCGCGCGCGACCACGTGTCGTTCGGCGCCGGCCGCCACCACTGCCTGGGGGCGTCGCTGGCGCGCATGGAGGGGGAAATCGGGCTGCGCACGATCTTCGACCGGTTCCCCGGCCTGCGCGTGCTGCCCGGTGGGCGCCGCCGGCCGACGCGCATCCTGCGTGGCTACGAGAACCTGCCCGCGGTGCTCGCGCCGTGACCACCCGGCGGGGCCGTCCGGCCCAGGGCGTCCTGTCGCGCGAGCGGATCCTGCTCGCCGGGCTCGCCCTCGTCGACGAAGAGGGCCTGGACGCCGTCAGCATGCGCAAGCTGGCGCGGCGGCTCGACGTCGACCCGATGAGCTTGTACAACCACGTCGACGGCAAGGACGCCCTGCTGGACGGGATCGCCGAGGTCCTGCTCGCCGCGATCCCCACGCCGCCGGCGGAGGCGGACCTGCGGGAGACGATGTCGGCGCTGGCGCACGGGTTCCGGGCCGCGATGCTCGGCCACCCGCGGGCGGCGCCGCTGGTGCTGACCCGCCGGCTCGCGTCGATGACGGCGCTGGCGCCGGTGGAGGCGGTGCTCGCGCCGCTGCTCGCGGCGGGTTTTCAGCCGGACCGCGCGGTGCACGGGCTGCGGGCGGTGCTGGCGTTCCTCATCGGCACGCTGATGCGCGAGGTCGAGGCCGCGCCGACGTTCGGCGGCAGCGTCCAGCGCCTCGCGGACCTCGAAGGTTCGGGGCTGCCCGCGGTCTCCGTGGCGGCGCCCTACCTGGCGGTGTGCGACCACGAAGCGGAGTTCGAATTCGGGCTCCGGATCATGCTCGACGCCCTCGGCGAGCCCTAGCGGATCCGTTCGTGCAGCGCGGCCATCCGGCGGTCGAGGTCGGCCGCCGTCCGGGCCGCCGCCGCGAGTTCGCCGGCGAAGTCGGGCGGGACGCTGTCGCGGTACTTGTACGACAGCTTGTGCTCCACCGCCGCCCAGAAGTCCATGGCGATGGTGCGCAGCTGCACTTCCACCTTGACTTTTTCGACGCGGTCGGACAGGAAGACCGGGATGCGGACGATGAGGTGCAGGCTGCGGTAGCCGTTCGCCTTCGGGCGCGCGATGTAGTCCTTGGTGCGCAGCAGTTCGACGTCGTCCTGCGCGGTGAGCATCCGGGCGACCTCGTGGACGTCGGAGACGAACGGGCAGACGACCCGGATCCCGGCGATGTCGTCGAGCGCGGCGGCCGCGGAAACCCAGTCGCCGGTCAGCCCCCGGCGGCGCACCTTTTCCTTGATGGCCTCCGGCCGCTTGACCCGGCTGGTGATGTGCTCGATCGGGTCGTGCTGGTGGACGAAGTCGAACTCCTCGCTGAGGATCCGCAGCTTCGTCATCAGCTCTTCGATGGCGAACTTGTACATCAGCAGGAACCGAGGGAGCTGCCCGGCGACGGCGAGCTCGTCGGCCGCCTCGCGCAGGTCCTCGGCCGCCGGGTCGGTGGTCACTGAAGCCTCGTGCTGTCGTCGGTCGTCGGGTGCACGCACCAGATTACTGGGGTGCGTTCAGTGAACGAACGACGGCGGCGCGGAGTTCCCGTGGGTCACCGGATCGGGTGGCGACGGTGACGGAGGGTGTGCACCGGCCCGCTCCCGGTGCACACCCTCCTGGTCTCACTTCCCGGCGGTGGCAGTCGCGGCCGCGTCCTGGGCTTCGGCTACGCACTTCTCCGCGACCGCGGCGGCCTGCTTCGCCGCGTCGGCCTGGTTCTTGTTCTTGTTCTTGGCCTTCTCCTGGCCATCGTTCCCGGCCGCGGCGCCCTGCTTGTCCTCCGCGGCGGCACCCTGCTGGTCCGCGGCAGCACCCTTCTGGTCCGCAGCGGCGGCTTGGGCGACGCACTCGAGGACGGCCGCACAGTTCTGGTCGGCGGCGGCGTTTTCGGCCGCGTCCTGCTGGCCGGCCATGCCGTTCTCGTGGGCCATACCGTTCTGCTCGGCCATCCCGTTCTGCTCGGCCGCGCCCTTCTGGTCGGCCATGCCGTTCTGCTGCGCCATGCCGTTCTCGTCGGCCATGCCGTTGCCGCCCGCCATGTCCTTCTGCTTGGCGGCACCCTTCTGGTCGGCCATGCCCTGCTGGCCGGCCATGCCGTTCTCGTGGGCCATGCCGTTCTGCTTCGCCGCGCCGTTGCCGTCGGCCATGCCGTTCTGCTCGGCCATGCCGTTCTCGTCGGCGACCCCGGCGGCCTGCGCCACGCACTTCTCGACCACGTCGCACGCCTGAGCGGCCGCGTCGCCCTGGTCGGCCGCGTCCTGCTCGGCGTTCTTCTCGGCCGCCTTGTTCTTCTTGGCCTTGCCGTTGGCGGCGGATCCGTCCTGGGCATCGGCTTCCTGCTCGCCGGCCATCCCTTGCTGGTCCGCCATACCGTTTTCGCCGGCCATACCCTGCTCGCCGGCCATACCTTGCTGATCCGCCATGCCGTTCTCGGCGGCCATGCCGTTCTCGCCCGCCATGCCCTGCTCGGCGGCCTTGTCCTTGGCTTCCTTGCCGTTCTTGCCGTTCTTCGCCTTGCCGTTGCCCTCGGCCTTGCCGTTCGCCTCGGCCTGCTGGTCCACGGCCTCGCCGGCCTGGGCGATCGCCGCGCATTCGGCCGCCACCGCGTTCGCCGCCACCGCGCCGTCGCAGCCGGCCGCCGCTCGGCGTTGCTGGATCTGCTCCACCACCGCCTGGCGGTTGGTGATCCTCGCCGCCGACTGGGCGTCCGGGGCGGCCTGCTGGCCCGCGATGAACGTCAAGTTGTTCTGCAGCGCCGTGTCCAGGCCGCCGCAGCTTTCCGTGGCCGCGTTGCTCGCCGGGCTGCTGAGCGCGATCGCCGTCGCGGTCGCTCCCGCGACTCCCAGCAGCGCGACCAGCCCGATCGTCGCCGGTTTGCGGTGTCGTCCGGTACTGCGCACGTGGGGCATCGAGCCCCTCCTCTCTGGTCGCCACCTCACCAGGGCACACGGCGCTCCATCGAGAATGGTTCACCGGAAAGGAAAAACGACCAGAGAGAGTCCATTGTGGACCAAGAGGGCGCGACAGGCCCGGATCCGGCGGTCCACCGGTCCGGTTCCTGACTACCAGAGCCGGGGTTATCGGGAAGTAAAGGCTCAGCCCAGTCCGGCCAGCTGCGGCACGGCCGGCGCCATGCCTTCGATCCACGCGGCCGGCGAACCGGTCGTCGGCGTGATGATCGCCTGCTGGATCCCGAGCTTCGCGTAGTCCGCCATCGCGCGGACGAACTCGTCGCGGGTTTCCGGTGTCGGACGCGGGTTGTTGGCCAGGACCGTCTTGCGGATCGCGTCGTAGTCGCGGCCGAGGTCGTCGCAGTGGCGGCGCAGCACGTCCAGCTTGTGCGTCACGTCCGCGGGCGACGACGCGAAGAGGTTGCACGCATCGCCGTACTGGGCGACGAGCCGCAGCGTCTTGCGCTCCCCGCCGCCGCCGATGAGCACCTTCGGCCGGCTGATCGGCTGGGGCGCGCAGAGCGTCTCGGCGAGCTGGTAGTGCTGGCCCTCGAACGGGCCGTTGTCAGCGGGGTCCCACATCTGCGCGCAGATCCGCAGCGTCTCCTCCAGCCGCTCGAACCGCTCGGCGACCGGCGGGAACGGCACGCCCATCCCCCGGTGCTCGCGCTCGAACCAGGCCGCGCCGATGCCCAGCGCCGCCCGGCCGCCCGAAAGGACGTCGAGGGTGGTGACGATCTTCGCGAGCAGGCCCGGGTGCCGGTAGGTGACCCCGGTGACGAGCAGGCCGAGCTCGACCCGGGACGTGTGCGCGGCGAGGAAGCCCAGGGTCGTGTAGCCCTCCAGCATGTTCGACTCGGCGGGCAGGCCGGTGGGCTCGATCTGGAAGTAGTGGTCCATGAAGGACAGCCAGGTCGCCCCGGCCTCCTCGGCCGCGGCGCCCACCCGGGCGAGCTCACCGGCGATGGCGGGAGTCCCGCCGTCGATGTCGAAGATGGGGAGGTGGAAACCGAGTTCCATGAAGCGTGCTCCTGACGGTTGGTCGGCGTGACCTCACGCTAGAGGCTGGAGCGCGCTCCAGGTCAAGCCACGGCTACCGCACGACTTCGCGGTCCGCCGCGGCCAGCTCGGCCCGCGTCGGAAGGCCTTCCCAGTCGCCCGGCACCGTGCACACCGCCGTCCCGGCGGCCGTCGCCGTCACCAGGCACTCGCGAACGGACCGGCCGGCGGCCAGTTCGGCCAGGTAGCCGCCGACGAACGCGTCCCCGGCGCCGACCGTGTCGACGACCTCGACCGGCCGGGCCGCGACGTGGACCGGTTCGCCCCGCTGCCGGGCCACGGCCCCGAGCTCGCCCAGCTTGACCACGGCGGTGCCGGGCCCGAGATCGGCCAGTCGGGCCGCCAGGGCGGCTCCCTCGGCCACCGTCGAGTCGTCCGACTCGGGCCAGCGGCCGGTGAGCACCAGTGTCGCTTCCGCCGGGCCGGCGAACACGAGGTCGGCGGCCGCCACGAGCCGCGCCAGTACCGGCGCCGCCGTGGCTTCGGACCACAGGGATCGCCGGTGGTTGACGTCGAACGACACCAGCGTGCCGTGCGTGCGGGCGACGGCGATCGCCCGCTCGACCGCAGACGACGGCCCGGGACCGAGCGCGGGCGTGATGCCGGTCAGGTGCAGGATCGAGGCCGACGCGATCAGCGATTCCTCGACGTCGTCCGGGGACAGCCGGGACGCCGCGCTGTCCCGCCGGTAGTACCGGACCCGCCACGGGCGGCCGCCGCGCAGTTCCTTCAGCATCATCCCGGTCGGCGCGTCGCCGTCGCGCCGCACGACGACGTCGACGCCTTCGCCGCGGATCTCCTTGACCACCATGGCGCCGAGCGCGTCGTCGCCGACCCGGCTGATCCACGTGCAGGGCACGTCGAGCCGCGCCAGCGCGATCGCGACGTTGGACTCCGCGCCGCCGATGCCGACCGCCAGCCCCGTGCCTCCGGTGATCCGGCCGGCCGGTGGGGTGGTCAGCAGGGCCATGGTCTCGCCGAGCGTGACGACCGAGCCCGTCATCGTTCCCCGATCCGCAGCAGGACCTTGCCGGCTCCCCCGGCGGCCGCGGCCAGTGCTTCCGTGGCCCGGTCGAGGCCGAAGGTGTGCGTGATCAACGGCGTGACGTCGAGGCCGTCGCCCAACGCCACCAGCGCGTCGTCGAGCTCGCCGGCGAACCGGTAGGACCCGGTCCAGGTGATCTCGCGGGTGACCAGGTCGCCCAGCTCGGCCGGAGCCGGCCGGCCGGGCAGGTTCCCGACCTGGACGAGCGTGCCGCCGCGCGCGGTCGCCCGGAGCACCCCGCCCAGCGCGGCCGGGACTCCCGAGGCTTCGAAGACGATCTCGATGTCGTCCGGGAGCCGGTCCCCCGCGCCGAGGTCGCGCACCTCGTCGGCGCCCATGGCCCGCGCGATGTCCAGGGGCACCGAGGCGATGTCCGCCGCGACGACCGTGCGGGCGCCCCGGTGCTTCGCGGCCGCCACGACCAGCGCGCCGATCGGCCCGGCGCCGTTGACCAGGACCTCCCGGCCGCGCAGGTCGCCGGCGCGGTGGACGGCGTGCAGGGCGACCGCGAGGGGTTCGGCCAGCGCGCCTTCGCGCGTCCCGACCCCGTCCGGCAGGGCCCGGACCTGGCCGGCCGGGACCACCTTGTACTCGCAGAACCCGCCGTCGGTGTGCGGGTCGAAGGCCGCCGACCCGAAGTAGCGGACCTGCCGGTGCAGGTTGGTCCGCCCGGCGAGCCGCTCCGGCAGCGGCTCGTCGCCGACGACCTGCGCGGGGTGGACCGTGACCGGCCGGCCGTCGACGCGCCCGGCGACCTCGTGACCCAGGACCAGCGGGTGCCTGAGCGTCGCCGTCCCGGACGCGCCGTGGCGCCAGTAGGCCAGGTCGGAGCCGCAGATCCCGCCCCACTCGACGGCGAGCAGCACCTCGCCCGGGCCGGGCACCGGGTCCGGGACGTCGTCGACGCGCACGTCCCCCGCACCGTGGACGATCACCGCCTTCACGCCGCGTCCTCCAGCCGGACCAGGTCGCGGCCGCGCATCTCCGGCGACAGGATCGTCGCCACCAGCGTGATCAGCGAGTACCCGACGAGCATCGCCGCGACCGGCCACCAGTGCCCGGTCGCCGCGGTGAGCGTCGCCGCGACCACCGGGCCGATCGCGGTGGCCAGGATGCCGCCGATCTCCTTGGCCAGCGCGAGCTGCGTGAACCGGGTGCGGGCGCCGAACAGCTCCGCCATCGCCACGCTCTCCAGCGAGAACAGGCCGAGCACGCCGACGTTGAGCGCGATGATCATGCCGACTTCCAGCGCGAGGGTGGTGCCGCTGGTGATGAGGAACATCAGCGGGAACGCGAGAACGGCGGTCAGCAGCGTCAGCGCGATGTAGACCGGGCGGCGGCCGAAGCGGTCGCCGAGCATGCCGACCAGCGGGACGGTCAGGAACCCGAGCAGCGACCCGTAGACGATCGCGGTGGTCGGCACGGACTTGCTGACCGCCAAGGTCGTCGCGACGAAGCCGACGAGGAACGTCTGCACGACGCCGGAGTTGCCCGCCTGCCCGAACCGCAGGCCCAGCGCGAGGAAGAACGCCTTCCCCTTGCGCTGGCGCAGGCCCGTCTCCAGCACGCCCTGGTCCGCCAGCTCGGCGCGGGACAGCGCGACGCCGGCCACGACGTCCGGCCGCTCCTCGAACACCGGGCTTTCCTTGAGGTTGCGCCGCAGCCAGACGGCGAAGACCATCAGCACGAAGCTGAGCAGGAACGGCAGCCGCCAGCCCCAGGACAGCAGCTGCTCGTCCGACAGCACGCCGATCAGCAGCGCCCACAGCGCGGACGCGGCGAGCGTGCCGGAGTTGGTGCCCAGCGAAACCAGCGAGGCGATCAGGCCGCGGCGGCGCACCGGCGCGTACTCGGCGAGCATCACGGTGGCGCCCGCGATCTCCGCGCCCGCCCCGAAGCCCTGGATCAGCCGCAGCGCGACGAGCAGGATCGGGGCCAGGAGGCCGACGGCCTGGTACGTCGGCAGCGCGCCGATCAACGTCGTCGACACGCCCATCAGCGCGATGGTGATGAAGAGGACCTTCTTGCGGCCCAGGCGATCACCCATCCGTCCGAAGTAGACGGCCCCGGCGAGGCGGGCGACGTACCCGACGCCGTAGGTCGCCATCGCCGCGATCAGGCCGATGGCCGGGCTGACGTCGGGGAAGAAGATCTTGTTGAAGACGATGGCCGCGGCGAGGGAGTACAGCTGGAAGTCCATGAACTCCATGGCCGTGCCCAGCCAGCCGGACACCGCGGCCCGGACCAGGTCGCGGGTGGTGCGGTTCTGCTGGGGTTGCACGGCCACCGCCGGTGGGTTGTCCGTCATCACTGTGCTCCGTTGCTCGTGATCAGGGGGTCAGACTTCGATGCGCCCGGCCCGCAGGGCGGGCAGGTGGCGGGCGACCGATTTCGGGAGGGTGCCGTCCTCGGGGGCGCCGACCAGGTGCAGCAACCGCCGGACGGCTTCGACGTCGTCCGGCGCGGACCAGCAGGCGGCCAGTTCCCCGGCCAGGGGGTCGGTCATGCCGGTCTCGGCGTCCGGTTCGGTGGCGCGCGCCCAGCCGGCGAGAGCGAGTTCCAGCAGGGGGGTGCTGCCGGGGTCGCGGAGGGTGCCGAACCACCGTTCGGGCAGTTTCAGCGAACCGTCCGAGCCGATCTGGCTCAGCCGGTGCCGGATGTCCGGGTTGCGGAACCGGTCGACGAGCTGCTCGACGTACGGCCCGTGGTCGCCGGGCAGGGCCGCACTCGCCTCGGCACCGAAGCAGCGGACGAACCGCTCGCCCCACTCGCTTTCCAGAACATCGGCGACCGTCTCGTACCCGGCGGCGGACCCGAGGTAGGCCAGCGCCGAGTGCGTTCCGTTGAGCAGCCGCAGTTTCTGCTGTTCGAACGGTGTCACGTCGGGGACGAACCGGGCGCCGTCCCACGGCGGGGTTCCGGCGGCGAACGCGTCTTCGAGGACCCACTGGCGGTACGGCTCGGCGAACACCGGCACGGCGTCGTCGAGGCCGAGCGCTTCGGCGGCTCGCGCGCGGTGTTCCGGGGTCGTGGCCGGGACGATCCGGTCGACCACGGTGGAGGGGAACGCCACCGACTCCGCCAGCCAGGCCAGCTCCCGGTCGCGGCCGGGCCCGGTCACGGACTCGCGAACGGCGCGCTCCAGCACGCGGCCGTTGCCGGTCATGTTGTCGCAGGAGACGACGCTGATCGGCGCGCCGCCGCGTCGGAACCGGCCGGCGAGGCCCGCGGCGAGGGCGCCGATGACCGGGCCGCCGCGGTAGCCCTTCTCCGTGATGGTGAGGGTCACGACCGTGACCTCCGGTGACGCGAGCAGCTCGCCGACGCGGGCGGCGTCCGAGCCCAGGTGCAGCGCCTCGACGATCGACCCGACCACGCGGGTCGCCGGGTCGGTCACCGAGTAGAGGCAGTCCTGGGCGCGCAGCGCGGTGACGACGTCGGTGGAGCGCGGGGCCACCGCCGCGATGCCCCACGGCGCCTCGGTGTACACGGCCTGGTGGGCACGGTGGAAGGCACCGAGTCCGAAGTGGACGATCTGGGGCCGTGCCGCCCGCGGAAGGTCCGCAGTGGACGAGCTGAGTCGCTTCATCGCCGTCACCAGTCGTGGACGGAGCCGTCGAGGCGGCGCGCGACGGGCAGGTACCGGGGGTCGTAGGGGAACTTCTCCGCGACCTCGTCGTCGTACTCGACCCCCAGCCCGGGCTCTTCGGACGGCAGCAGCATGCCGTCGGCGTACGTGGGGCCGCCGTGGAAGACCTCGGCGGTCTCGTCGGCGAAGCCCATGTACTCCTGGATCCCGAAGTTCGGCACGGAGATGTCGACGTGCACCGCCGCGGCGAGCGTCACCGGCGAGAGGTCGGTGGCGCCGTGCGAACCGGTCCGCACCTGGTAGAGCGCGGCGAGGTCGAAGATGCGGCGCAGGTGGCTGATGCCGCCGGCGTGCACGACGGTGGTGCGCACGTAGTCGATGAGCTGCTCGGTGATGAGGTGCTGGACGTCCCAGATCGAGGTGAGCGCCTCGCCGACGGCGATCGGCGTGGTCGTGTGGCTGCGGATCAGCCGGAAGGCCTCCTGGTTCTCCGCCGGTGTCGGGTCTTCCATCCAGAACAGGCGGCAGTCCTCGACGCTCTTGCCGAACCGGGCGGCCTCGATCGGGCTGAGCCGGTGGTGGACGTCGTGCAGCAGGTGGAAGCCGAAGCCGAAGCGCTCGCGGACTTCGCGCAGGTACGTCGGCGCGAAGTCGAGGTAGGCCTCGGTGCTCCACGGCTGTTCGTCGGGCAGCGCGGTCGCGGCCGGTTCGTAGACCTTGCCGTGCCGGACGCCGTAGCTGCCCGCGACGCCGGGCACCGCGGCCTGGGCGCGGATCGCGCGGTAGCCGAGGTCGCGGAAGCGGGCGACGTCGTCGAGCAGCGCCGGGACGTCTTCGCCGCTGGCGTGGGAGTAGACCAGCACGCCGTCGCGGGCGCGGCCGCCGAGCAGCTGGTAGACCGGCAGGCCGGCGACCTTGCCCTTGATGTCCCACAGCGCGGTGTCGACGGCGGCGATCGCGGTCATCGTCACCGGCCCGCGCCGCCAGTACGCGCCCTTGTACAGGTACTGCCAGGTGTCCTCGATGCGCGCGGGGTCGCGGCCGATCAGCAGCGGGACGAGGTGGTCGCGCAGGTAGCTCGCGACGGCGAGCTCACGGCCGTTGAGCGTCGCGTCCCCGAGCCCGGTCACCCCGTCGGACGTCGTGATCCGCAGCGTCACGTAGTTGCGGCCCGGCGAGGCGACCAGCACCTCGGCGCGTTCGATCCTGCTCACGGCACCTCCTGTTCATCAGTACTTGTATACAAGTTGCTGTCGGCTAGGATGTCAAGGGTGAGCGAGCGGAACAAACGCGGGACGAACCGGCGCGCGGTGTACGAGACGCTGCGGCGCAAGGTGCTGACACTGGAGCTGCCGCCCGGCGCCGCACTGTCGGAGAACGAGCTGGCGGCGAGCCTCGGCGTGAGCCGGACCCCGGTGCGCGAGGGCCTGATCCTGCTGTCGGACGAGGGCCTGGTGCAGGTCTTCCCGCAGATCGGCTCGTTCGTCTCCCGAGTCGACCCCCAGCGCGTCGCGGACGCGCAGTTCCTCCGCGAAGCCGTGGAACTGGCGGCCCTCGACGACCTGCCGGCCGCCCTGGACGACGCCGTGGTCGAGGACCTGCTGGACAACCTCGCGCGACAGCAGCACCCGGACATCGGGCTCGAGGAGTTCTTCGCCTTGGACGAGGCGTTCCACCACGGCCTGCTGAAGCTGAGCGGGCACGGCAACGCGTGGACGACGGTGGCGTCGGCGAAGGGCCACCTGGACCGGGCCCGCCGGCTGGGCCTCTACGACGCCCAGTCCCCGGCGGAGTTCGCGACCCAGCACGTGGAGATCTTCGACGCGGTCCGCACGGGCGACGTCGCGGTGGCCCGCGCGGCGATGCGCCGCCACCTGCGCGCGGTGTTCGAGGACGTGGAGCGGATCCGGGAGCAGTCGCCGGAGCTGTTCAGCACGGACCCGACGTCGGTGCCCACGCGGCGCAACGTCGTCGTCTGGGAGTGAGGCTCAGGGCCGGTAGTCCTCGAACTCCCAGTGCCCGTACCGGCTCAGCTTCGCGGCGACCTCGGCCCAGTCCGCGCCGGTGCAGCGGGCGACCAGGTCTTCGAAGTACGCGACCAGCGCGGGCCAGTCGAACCGCCCGACGATCACGTGGTGACGGCCGGACACCGGCCCGCCGCGGGCCTGCTCGGCCAGCCACCCCGGGCTGCAGACCTCGAAGTCGAACGACTCCTCACCGGGCTCTCCGGCAGGCCCGGCGATCAGCTGGACCAGGAACATGAACCGCTCGGGGTCTTCCGGGACGTAGGTCTCCGGCTCGATGTCCGGGGTGAGCAGGTACCGGATCTCGGCTCGGGCGGAGGCGTCCGTCGTCATGGTGTCAGTGTGCCCGTGGCCGTCGCCAGGAACCGCGCCACCTCGGCCGGGTCGCCGCCGCCGGTCGTCACCGCCACGCCCGCCGCGCGCAGGTGGTCCGCGAACTCGGCCGACCGGCGGCCGCCGGCGATCAGGAACGGCGGGGCGCCCGTGCCCGGGTACGTCAGCGGGCTCGCCTCGCGCAGCGTTGCCGGCGACCGGCCCAGTGCCACCAGCACCGACGCGCGGGTGAGCGGGTCCAGGCCCGCGAGGTCGAAGGCGGCCGGGGCCTCGATCGCCGCCACCGCGCGGACTTGCGGCGGCCCGGCCACCCCGAGCAGTGACGCCAGCGTTCCGCCCGCGCCCGTCCCCACCGCCGTGATCCGGGCCGGGTCGATGCCCAGCTCGGCCGCGTTGGCGCGGAGGAACCGGACGGCGCAACGGGCGTCGTCCAGGGGTGCCGGCCAGCGCGCGGCGGGCGCGAGGCGGTAGTCGATCGAGGCGACCGCGAATCCGCGCGCGGTCAGTGCGTCGCGCAACGGCACGAGCCGCGACCCCGCCAGCAGCGCGCCCGGCCCGGACGGCCTGCGGTTGCCCGCGATCAGGCCGCCGCCGTGCAGGAACAGCGCCACCGGGGCGCCGCGGGCGGCCGGGCGCGTGAGGTCCATGGCGAGCGGGATCCCGCCCGCGCGGCAGTATTCGACGGTGCTGCCGTCGAGCAGGGTCGACGCGGCGGGGCTCGCGATGCGGTCGCCGGCCGCGATCGTGCCCGCGGCCCCGGCCGCGAGCACCAGCAGCAGCACCGGGAACAGCACGATCCACGCCGCCACCCGCCGCGGCGCCGACGGCCGCGGGTGCGCTCCCCGCCGCGCCACGACCAGGAACCCGAGGATGGCGATGACCTGCAGCGCGGCCGCGACGTAGTCGGTGAAGCCGACGACGGTGTCCGCGGGCTGCCACGGATCGAGCCGGGTCAGCAGCCCGAGCGGCCGGCTCGCCACCCACAGCGCGAGGCCGGCGGCCGAGGTGACCGCGCCGGCGTGGGCGGTCTTGCGCGTCGGCCACCCGAACACGGCGACGAAGGCGATGAACCCGACCGCGGCGACCAGGGCGAACAACATCGCGTAGAACTGCCAGACCCGCCACAGGCCCGCCACCGAAGCGGCCGGGATCAACGCGCCGCCCAGGGCCGCGAACGCGGCCGTGACCAGCACCGGACCCCGTCTGAGCGGGGGCGGTCCGACGTAGCGCGCGGCCGCCGACGGGTGGTGTGTGCCCGGGTACCCGTCGACGACCCTCATGCCGCCAGTGTCACCCTGGTCGCGCGAACGCGCACCTACTTGCGGGCCGCCGTGTAGTTCCGGAACAGCAGGTAGGTGTCGAGGATGTCGGACGACGCGCTCTGGACCGACCGGTAGATCCCCCACTTCGGGCGGACGTAGTCGCCCTGGTCGGGGAGGTTCACATTGCTCATGCTGCCCTGCGCGGCGACCGGCGCGCCGGACCCCGTGCCGTTGCGGATGACGCAGGCCGCCTTGCCCTTCGAGCCCGGTGTGAACGTCCACTCGATGGTGATCCACTTGTTCCGCAGCGGCGCCAGATCGGTGGCCGCGATGCTCGGCGAACCCGAGTTGGCGTACGCGCGGGCGTTGAGCATTTCCTTGCCGCCGCTGCGGGTCAGGTCGAGCGTCACCCACGGGCCGCCGTTGGTCGACGGCGTCTTCGTCTGGAAGATGTGGGTGAACTTGCTGGTGCCGTGCAGGGAGGCGGGGATGTACATCTCGTAGGAGAGGGTCCACGTCTCGCCGTTGTGCATCTTCAGCGTGGTGCCGTTCTGCACCATGCCCTTCGACTCGGTGCGCTGGCGGTCGCCGCCGCCGGTCGTGTCGCGGTCGTCCTTCCAGATGTTGAACCGGTAGTGGTCGCCTTCGACGACGACGTACTTGCGGTCGGGGTGGTGGTTGCCGCGGTCGGCCTCGATGCCCTCGAAGGCCTTCAGGCCGTCGGTGGCGGGGTCCGGGTGCCACAGCGGGGCCGCGTGGGCGGGGACGGCCGCGCCCAGCACGATCGGAACGGCGAGAGCGGAGACGGCGAGCGAGCGCAGCGCCGTCCGGCGGGGGAATTCCGGCATCGTCGGTGTGTCCTTCCTGACGAGCAGTTCGGCAGGGGTGCACATCGGTCGGCGGACGGACCCGGCAAACCGGGCTGGACATCCGATGTCTTGCGCTATGAAGCTAGAAGAGACAGCGCTTTCTGTCAACGCCACCCCAGTTACCGCCCGGGTTCGCCAAGAATTCATCGGACGGGCCAAGGTGCTCTTCCCGGGACCACCGGCTCGGGCCGCGACTGGCCCGGCCGAGCGGGAGGGTCGCGAACTACGGACACCGGGCGATCGACCCGGACCTGCCTGGCCGCAGGGCGCCGGATGACCCCGCCGCGTCCCCGCCCGGCTGCCGGGCACCACCGCACGGCGACGAGCAGCCCGAAACCGGCGGCCGCGACGGTGGAGTTCCCGGCTCAGGCGTAGCACTCCGCCAGCGCGCCGAACGCGGCCTTCGGCTCCCACGGCACGTCCGGGTACGTCTCCCCCGCACCCTCTTCGAGCACCTTCACCACGCCCCAGCTCGCCATGTCGAGGTCGGTGCGCGGATCGGCGCGGTGCACCAGCCCGTAGCACACGAAAGTGCAGGCGAACGCCGCGTCGACGCCCTCCGCCGTGAAGACCTCCAGCAGTTCGCGCAGGTAGCGGGCCTGCTCCTGTTCGTCCCGGACGTAGTCGCCCTTCAGCCGGACCGGGAGGTCGTCCTCGTACTCGAGGATTTCGCCGCAGCGGGCGCCGAGATCGGCCGCTCCGCGGTAGGGCGTCACGCCGAACTCCGTGATCGCCACCGGTTTGCCCGCCGCGACCAGGTTCCGGACGCCTTCGCGGTAGAGGTGCTCGACCTCCTTCGAGCGGTGCGCGTCCACCGAGACGATGTCGAACGGTGCCCAGTCGACGCGCTCCAGCGGAATCGCCGCGTACGTGACACGGCCGCCGAACCGGGCGCGGACCACTTCGGCGGCGCGGGCCAGGAACGCGTTGATCCGCTCCGGCAGCCCGGCCAGGAGTTCCCGCGACGCCAGGAGGTTCTCCAGCCGCTCGGTGATGCTGCCACCCGGCAGGAAGCCGGCGCAGAACAGGCTCAGCTCGGCGCCGGTGACGAACACGATCTCGGCGCCCGCCTCGCGGAGGCGTTCGGCCCGCTCGGCGCCGTCGGCGAAGAGGTCCAGGAGCTCCTCCGGGCCGCGGTCCCACGGGAACGGCGAGAACCACATCTCCAGCCCGAGCGCGGCCGCCTCGCGGGCGGCGGATTCGATCCGGTCGAGGTCCGTGCCGATCAGCCGCACCGCCGTGCAGTGCAGGTCGTCGCGGATGATCGTCAGCTCGCGCCGCACCAGGCCCGGGTCGAACGGGCGGTTGACGCGCCCGCCGACCTCGAACCCGGTGTCGTAGCCGATCCCCTTGGCTCGCATGTCGTCCTCCCAGTGGATTTAAGGTACGGTCCGTACCGTACCGCATCGTCGCTAGGATGGGCCCGTGGCGACACCGAAGACCCGGCGCCGGGGCACCGAGCTGGAAGAGGCGATCCTGCGCGCGGCGGCCGCCGAGCTCGCCGAGGCCGGCTACCCCGGATTGACCGTGGAAGGCGTCGCCCGGCGCGCCGGCACCAACAAGAACGCGATCTACCGGCGCTGGCCGAACCGCGCCGCGCTCGGCGTCGCCGCCTACCGCCACCTCGCCGAGGACACGGTGCAGCCGCCCGGCACCGGCGACCTCCGCGAAGACGCGCTGACGCTGCTGCGGGCGATCAACTGCGGCCAGTCCTCGCCCGCCGCGCGCGCCCTCCGCAGCCTCCTCACCGGTGTGGGCGACGAGCCCGAGCTCCGGGAGCAGCTGCACGAGCAGGCCGCTTCCGGCGGAACCGAAGCCTGGCTGACCATCGTCGGCCAGGCGGTGGACCGCGGCGAGGCCCGGCCGGACGCCCTGAACCCGCGCGTCGCCACGGTGGCGCTCGTGTTGCTGCGCAACGAATACCTCACGCACGGACTGACCACAGTGGACGACGACGTCCTGGTCGGCATCGTCGACGAGGTCTACCTGCCGCTGGTGCGCGCATGACCGACCGGCGCACGCGCCACGAGAAGATCGCCGCCGCCCTGACCGAAGCCGGCGACGACCTCCTGGCCACCGCACGTCCGCTCGGCACCGGCATCGGCGGGTCGTCCTGGCTGCTGGAGGTGGCCGGCGAGCCCGTCTTCGTCAAGCGGATCCCGCTCACCGCCGTCGAACTGGCGAACCCGCACTCGACGGCCGACCTCTACGGGCTGCCGCCGTGGTCGCACTACGGCGTCGGGTCCGCGGGCGGCGGAGCCTGGCGCGAACTGGCAGCGCACCGCATGACGACCGCCTGGGTCCTCGGCGGCGAGTGCGCGAACTTCCCGCTCCTGCACCACTGGCGGCTCCGGCCCGGACTGCCCCGCCCGTCCGCCGACATCGAGGCCGACGTCGCGTTCTGGCACGGCGACGCCGGCGTGCGACGGCGGTTGGAAGCGCTTGCCGGCGCCACCACCGACCTCGTGCTGTTCCTGGAGTACCTGCCGCACAGCCTCGCCGAGTGGCCGGGGAACGACCTGCCGCTCGAGGAAGACCTGCGGCACATCACCGAATTCCTGGCCGCCCGGGGTGTCCAGCACTTCGACGCGCACTTCGCCAACATCGTCACCGACGGCGAGCGGCTGTACCTCACGGACTTCGGCCTCACCGTGGCCGCGGGATTCGACCTCGCGGACGCCGAAGCGGAGTTCCTGGCCGAGCACGACGGCCACGACCGGGCGTATGTCCTGACCCACCTGGTCAACCGGCACGTCCGCGGCCTGCGCGCGTGGCCGGATGCCCGCACCCGCAACGACTTCGTCCGCGCCTGCGCCGCCGGAGAAGTGCCGGACCAGGCACCGGTGCTCCGCCGGTACGCCCCGCTGGCCGCCGTCGTCAACGACTTCTACTTCGCCCTCCACACCGAGAGCCGGAAGACGCCGTATCCGCGGGAAGCGATCGCCGAGCGGCTGGCCCGCCATCCGTCCGGCTCTTGACCACCGGACCACGTCGACCTAAAGTCAGCGTACCCGAATCATGTTAACGTTAACATGCGCAGGTCCCCGACGTGCCCCGAAGGAACCGACAACGATGAAGTTGTTCTCCCCGCGCCGTTTCGGCGTCGTGCTGGCCGTCGCGGCCGCACTCGTCCCCCTCGGCAGCGCCGGTGCCGGTGCGGCGCCGTCCGCCGACACCGATACCGGTCTCCGCGCCGCCGCGAGCACGCTGTCCGTCCCCGACATCGACGACGTCCGCGGCAACCTCACGCTGCCGGCGAGCGGCCCGGACGGCACGAGCGTCACCTGGACGTCGTCCGCGCCGTCGGTGATCACCCCGACCGGTGAGGTCACCCGGCCGCCGACCGGCGCGGCCGCCGCGAAGGTCGTCCTGACCGCGAAGCTGAGCCTCGGCCGCGAGAGCACCACGCGGCGGTTCACCGCCACCGTGGTCCCCAAGCCCGCCCAGGAACCCCTGGCCGGCTACAGCTTCTTCTACTTCACCGGTGAAGGCACCTCCAACGGCGAGCAGATCTACTCGGCGCTCAGCAAGGGCAACGACCCGCTGAACTGGAGCGAGCTCAACAACGGCCAGCCGGTGCTCAAGTCGAGCCTCGGCGAACTGGGCGTGCGCGACCCGTTCATCCTGCGCTCCCCCGACGGCGACAAGTTCTACCTGCTGGCCACCGACCTGCGGATCTACGCCGGCCGCGGCTGGGACGCCGCCCAGCGCACCGGCAGCCGGTCGATCATGGTCTGGGAGTCGACCGACCTCGCGCACTGGTCGCGCCAGCGCAGTGTCCAGGTGTCACCGCCGACCGCGGGCAACACGTGGGCCCCGGAAGCCTTCTGGGACGCCAAGCGCGGCACGTATGTCGTCTACTGGGCCTCGAAGCTGTACGCGGAGAACGACCCGAACCACCTCGGCGACAGCTACAACCGGATGATGTACGCGACCACGCGCGACTTCCGCACCTTCAGCGCGCCGCAGGTGTGGATCGACCCGGGCTACTCGGTGATCGACTCGACGGTCATCAAGAACCAGGACACCTACTACCGGTTCACCAAGGACGAGCGCAACAACACCTCGTCCACCCCGTGCAGCAAGTTCATCACCGAGGAGAAGGCCACCGACCTGCTCGACCCGCACTACGGCTTCGTCGCCGACTGCATCGGCAAGGCCACCGCGACCAGCCCGGGCCTGTCGGCGGGTGAGGGGCCGACGGGGTTCAAGTCCAACACCGAGAACAAGTGGTACCTGTTCATCGACGAGTTCGGCGGCCGCGGGTACGTCCCGTTCGAGACCACCGACCTGAACTCGGGCAAGTGGACGATGTCGACCGGCGCGCACCTGCCCGCGTCGCCGCGGCACGGCACCGTCCTGCCGGTCACCCAAGCCGAGATGAACCGCCTGAGCGCTCCCCCGGCGCCGGTCAAGGCCGACGCCAAGGGCCTGGTCGCGCACTGGCCGCTCGACGCGAAGTCGGGCACGGTCGCGACCGACTCCACCGGCCACGGCTACGACGGCGCGCTCGCCGGCGACGTCAGCTGGCGTGACGGCGCGCTGGCCTTCGGCGGCAAGAACGGGCACGTCCAGCTGCCGAACAACCTGCTCACCGGCGCCGCCGCGGCCACCGTGTCGGCCGACGTCCTGGTGGATCCGAACCAGCAGACGCCGTACTTCCTGTGGGGCCTGGGCAACACGGCCAAGGACGGCACCGGCAACGGCTACCTGTTCACCACCGGCGGCACCGCGAGCGGCGGCTTCCGCGGCGCCGTCGCGACCGGCAACTGGACGACCGAACAGGCGGCCGACTCCGGCGGCGGGCTGCCGCGCGGGGTGTGGAAGAACGTGACGCTCACGGTCGGCAACGGCGTCGAGGTGCTGTACCTGGACGGCGTCGAGGTGGGCCGCAACGCCAATGCCACCATCAAGCCGTCGGACCTCGGCGGTGGCGTCACGGCGGCGAACTACCTCGGCCGCTCGGTGTACGCGGGCGACAAGACCCTGACCGGCAAGATGAAGGACGTGCGGCTCTACAACCGGGCGCTGTCCGGGCTCGAGGTCGCCACGCTCCCGTCGAACAGCACCGCGATCCGCTCGGTCCAGCTCGACGCGCTCAAGACCCCGGCCGTCATCGACGCCGGCGCCGGGACGGTCGTGCTGCCGGTCAAGCCGGGCACCGACCTGCGCCGGCTCGCGCCGAAGTTCGGCCTGGCGCCGGGGGCGACCGTCAAGCCGGTCAACCTCAGCTCGCCGAAGCAGTTCACCGTGACCGGCGCCGGCGGCGACCGTCGCGTGTGGACGGTCGAGGCGCACGAGGTGCGCAGCCCCGTGCTCCCCGGGTACCACGCCGACCCGAACATCGTCGCGTTCGGCGACACGTACTACCTCTACCCGACCACCGACGGCTTCGACGGCTGGAGCGGGACGAAGTTCTCGGCGTGGTCGTCGAAGAACCTCGTCGACTGGAAGGACGAGGGCGTCATCCTCGACCTCGGCAAGGACGTCAGCTGGGCCGACAAGAACGCCTGGGCGCCGACGATCGCGAAGCGCGGCGGGAAGTACTACTTCTACTTCTGCGCCGAGGCCAAGATCGGTGTCGCGGTGAGCGACTCCCCGACCGGCCCGTTCGTCGACTCCGGCAAGCCGCTGATCGCGAAGAACCCCGACGGCGGCCAGGCCATCGACCCGGCGGTGTTCATCGACCACAGCGGGAAGCCGTACCTGTACTGGGGCAACGGCAACGCCTACGTCGTCCCGCTGAACGACGACATGGTGTCCTACGACCCGGCGAAGATCACGCGCCTGACCGGCCTGACCGACTTCCGCGAGGGCCTGTTCATGGTGGAGCGCAAGGGCACGTACTACCTCAGCTGGTCGATCGACGACACCCGCAGCCCGGACTACCACGTCGGCTACGCCACCGCACCGAGCCCCACCGGGCCGTTCACCAACCGCGGCCTGATCCTGAGCAAGGACGCCCACCTGGGTGTCCTCGGCACCGGGCACAGCTCGATGCTGCAGGTCCCGGGCACCGACGACTGGTACCTCGCCTACCACCGCTTCGGCATCCCGGGCGGCGACGGCACCCACCGCGAGACGACGATCGACAAGCTGACGTTCCGCCGCGACGGCACGATCGCCCCGGTCGTCCCGACGCTGGAAAGCGTGCGGCCGCAGCGGATCCCGTGGCACTGCGGGGCGGTCCGGGCCGGCTGACTCCGGGTGGGCCACTCGTCCGGGTGGCCCACCCGATGCGGTGAGACGGAGATCACGAGCGACAGCGTTTACCCCCGCTTGGCCGGGGTAAACATCCGCCGTTCGGGTTGCTCCAGCTGCTTTCCGCCTCAGGAGTCGTTTGATGACCAGCGTCCTGGCCGACAACCTCGGGAACTCGCGTCCGGTGCCCCGGCCGCGCCCGCGTCCGGTCACGTCCGACACGCTCGCGGAGCTCGGCCGCCTCGCCGCGCTGGCCGAGCTCGCCCGGCGTTCCTCGCCGTCGCTGATGCACCACGCGATCCTCGCCGGCACCTCCCCCGCCACCGTGGCGGCGGCCGCGAAGATCGACGTCGCCGAAGCACACATCCGCTGGCACGAATGGGCCGACACGGCGGTCGGCCGCGACGAGTACCTGCGCGTGCACACCGCCTTCGCCGAGGCCGTCGTCGCCCGCCACGAGGCCCTGGAGGAAGAGCTGTGCCCGTGACGACCGAAGAGACGACCCTGGCCGACCTCGCCGCACTCGGCGACGCGGCCACCGAGCTGCTGGCGGAGATCACCGAGCAGCTGGCGACCGTGGCCGCACGGCGCTGAGACGGGCCGGCGCAGGCGACGATCCCAGCGTGGGCCGTCGAGGCGGACCGTGTCGGTCGCGCCGGTGCGGAACCGGCCTCAGCCGGCCAGCTCGGGCAGGGCCAGGGTGTGGTTCGTGTGCCGGACCTTGGCGTCGAGGTACCGCAGGTTGTCCGGGGTCGCGTGGACGCCGGTGGGCACCGTCCCGGCGACCGTGACACCCCGCTCGCGCAGCTGGCGGACCTTGTCGGGGTTGTTGGTGAGCAGGTCGACCTCGGTGACGCCCAGCGCGGCGAGCATCTGGGCCGCGGCAGTGTAGTCGCGGGCGTCCTCGGGCAGGCCCAGCGCGGTGTTCGCCTGGTAGGTGTCGAGCCCCGCGTCCTGCAGGGCGTAGGCGTCCAGCTTGGCGTACAGGCCGATGCCCCGGCCCTCCTGGCGCAGGTAGAGCAGGACACCGCCGGCGCCGTCGATCCGTTCCACCGCCTCGCGCAGCTGCGGCCCGCAGTCGCAGCGGGCCGAGCCGAACACGTCGCCGGTCAGGCACTCCGAGTGCAGGCGGACCAGCGGCCGGACCGGGTCGCCGAACACCAGGGCCAGGTGCTCGGCACCGTCGGCCAAGCCGTCGAAGGTGACGACTTCGGCCGAGGCCGAGTAGCCGTCGGCGAAGCGCAACGGGACCCGCACCCGGGTGCGGACGGTGGCGACGGGCATCATGGCGACTCCGTTCAAATTTGAACCTTGATCGCACCGTACCCCTTGAGTTCGAATTTGAACAACAGGTACCGTTGTGACATGGGTCGTCCGCGGTGGCTGAACGCCGAAGAGAAGCGCGCCTGGAACGCGTTCCTCGGCACCTACGAGCTGCTCAACCGGCGGCTGGACCAGCAGCTCAAGCAGGACTCCGGGATTTCCCACCTCCAGTACGTGATCCTCGCGCGGCTGAGCGCGGCCCCGGACCACGAGCTGCGGATGGCCGAGCTCGCCTGCGCGGTGTCGAACTCCAAGAGCGGGCTCACCTACCAGATCGGCCAGTTGGAGCGGGCCGGCCTGGTGCGCCGCCGCGCGTGCGAGAACGATCCCCGCGCCGTCTACGCCGTGCTCACCGACGAAGGCATGACCCTGCTGGAACAGGCCGCGCCCGGGCACGTCGCCCTGGTCCGCGAGCTGCTGATCGACGTCCTCACGCCGGACCAGCTGCACGCGCTCGCCGACGGCCTCGGTGAGGCGAACCGCCGCATGCTCGCCACCGGAGACCCCTGCTCCTGAGTGACCTGCGTCACTTTCTTCGCTGATCGACGCCGATTCCGGAACCCGTTCCGCGCCGCCCGGGAACAGCCCATGACACTGGCTGGATCGAAAGGCGGGCGATGACCCCGGAAGACACCGATTCCGACGACGACGCGAGCGTGATCGCGCGGTCGCGGCACGAGCCGAGCCTGTTCGCGGTCATCTTCGACCGCCATTCGCGGCACATCCACCGCTACCTCGTCCGGCGGCTCGGACCGACGACCGCCGACGACGTCCTGGCGGACACGTTCCTGATCGCCTTCGACAAGCGGGCGAAGTTCGATCCGGCCCGGTCCGACGCCCGGCCGTGGCTCTACGGCATCGCCACGAACCTCGTTTCGCGGCAGCGGCGGACGGAAGTGCGCGAGCTGAAGCTCCGGCTCGCCGTCGGACCGCCGTCCGCCGACGAAGGGCACGCCGACCGGGTCGCCGACCGGGTCACCGCGCAAGCCCTCGCCACCCGGCTCGACCGGGCACTGGCCGCCCTGCGGCCCCGCGAGCGGGACGTCCTGCTGCTCGTCGCCGCGGAGGGCCTGCCCTACCAGGAAGTCGCCGAGGCACTCGGCATTCCCGTCGGCACCGTCAAATCCCGCCTCAGCCGGGCTCGCGGCCGCGTCCGCGCCGAGCTCGGCGCCTTCGACTTCGTGAAGGAGACCTCGGATCATGGATGACCTGGAGCTGATCCGCGAGCGCGCGGAAACCGTCGGCTTCGCGCCGGCGGAGCACCTCGCCCCGGCCCGCGAGCGGCTGCTGGCCGCCGCGCGCGGCGAACGGCGGCACCGGCCGCGACGCTGGTTCTGGCTCGCCGGCGCCTCGATCGGCCTGGCCGCCGCGATCACCGCCGTCGTCTCGCTGGCCCCGGCCGAGCAGGTCGGTGTCGGACCGGGCGTGGCGCACGCCGACCCGGTCAAGGTGCTGACCGCAGCGGCGAGCACCGCGCTGAAGGAACCGGCCAAGCCGCCCCGCCCGAACCAGTTCCTGTACGTGAAGACCGAGTCCCCCGGCCCCCACGTCCGCGAGGTCTGGTTTTCGGTCGACGGCACCCGCGACGGGCTGATCGGCACCACCAAGATCGGTGGCTGCCGCAACGGCAAAGCGCCGAACTACGGCACGAACGACCCGCGCAAGGAAGGGATGCTCGAGGACTGCGAGCCCAAGCCGGTCTACCGGACGGACCTGCCGACGACCGCCGACGGGATGCTGGCCTACCTCAACGCTCAGCCCGGCGCCCAGAAGGACAACGCCACGGCCATGGGCAAGGACGTCTACGGCCTCGCCCACGAGCAGGTCCTCCCGCCGGCGTCCTACGCGGCGCTGTTCGAGGCGGCGGCGAGGATACCGGGACTGACGGCCCTGGACCACGTCACCGACGGCGCCGGCCGCCCGGGTGTCGGGATCACGTTCCCGGTGCCCCCCGGCTCGAGCCCGAAAGCGAAGCCGATCGTGATGGTCTTCGACGCCACCACGTACCAGTTCCTGGGCACGACCGACAGCGCGGTGACCGTGAAGACCTACGTCGACGAGGTGGGACAGCGCCCCTGACCGGCGCCGACGCAAGTCCCGCCCGGTCCTCGCAACCATTCCGGGCTCCCACCCGTGCATTACAGGTGTGAGGACCTCTTCGGATCGACGACGGCAGTTCCGGGCACGAGCGGTGGCGGTCGCGGTGCTGGCCGGGGCCGGCCTCGCGTTCGCTCACGCCGTCACCGGCGCGACGATCGCCGGCTCCATCCTGGCCGCGGCCGCCGGCGGGCACAGCCTGCCCGACACGGCGGCCGCGGCTCCGGCTTCGGCTCCGGCGCGGGAGCCGGTGACCACGTCGGCGCGGCCGGCACCGAACCCGGTCCTGCCGTTCAACGCGAAGCTGACCTCCGACGACATCCCCGTCCCCGGCGGCGGGGTGCGCAGCGGCGCCTGCAGCGGAGCGCTGGTCGCGCCGCAGTGGATCGTCACCGCCGGGCACTGCTTCCACGACCTGAAGGACGCCCGGATCGGCGGGCGGCCGCCGTACACGATGACCGTCACCGTCGGACGGCTGAAGGACAGCGACCCCGGCGGGTACACGAGCGAGGTCGTCGACGTCCGGCAGTCGCCGGTCAACGACCTCGCGGTGGCCAAGCTCGGCAGCCCGATCGACGACATCGTCCCGGTGCGGCTGGCCACGACCCGGCCGTCGGTCGGCAAGCAGCTCCAGTTCGCCGGCTGGGGTTCCCTCTCGGCGACCGTGCTCGGCCCGTCCGACCACCTCAAACGCGGCCGGTTCACGGTGTCCGGCATCGGCCAGGCGACCCTGGAGGCCCAGCCGGTCGGCCGGCGCACGGTCGAAAACGGCCCGTGCCCCGAGGACTCGGGCGGCCCGTTCTTCGTCTCCGACGACGACCGCACCGGGACGCTGGTGGCCATCGTCAACACCGGGCCGCCGTGCCCCCAGCCCGGGCCCGAGACGATCGCCCGGGTGGACGTCGTGGCGGACTGGATCCGCGAACAGACCGGGTGATCACGGCCGCTCCGGCGGCGCCAGTTCCTCGGTGATCAGCAGGTCCGGGTCGAACTTCATGCCGGCGAAGTGCCCGGCCAGCTCCAGGGAGAGCACGCCGTGCAGGCGGGTCCAGAAGGACAGCGCGCGGTGCAGGACCGGGGCCGGTGCAGGGTGGCCGCCCGCCCACTCCCGGCGGGTCTCGAGGTGGGTGTCGAACGGCGTCGGCGGCTCGTCGCCGCCCTCGTCGGCGCAGGCGTCGATCAGCACGGCCATGACTTCGAACGAGATCGCGGTCGTGTCATCGGGGGCGTGGTAGCCGGGCACGGGGGTGCCGTAGATCAGGAAGTACCGCTGCGGATCGCTGCGTGCCCACGCGCCGATGGTGGCCGCCAGCCCGGGCAGGCCCGCCCCGGCGGCGCGGGCCGCGCGGACGGTGTCGGCGAGGCTGCGGTAGGCGTCGCGGATGAGCGCGGTGATCAGCTCGTCGCGGCTCGCGAAGTACCGGTACAGCGCCGGGCCGCTCATGCCGAGCTGCTTGGCGATCGCGTTGAGCGACAGCGCGGGCACGCCGGCCGCGGCGATCTGCTCCCACGCGTGGCGCTTGATCTCCTCGCGGACCTGGGCTCGATAACGCTCTCGCGGACTCTCGCTCATCACCGTTAGAGGTTATCACTTTTCTTATTGACACTCACGCCAGGTCGATTATAGCTTCTAACCATCACAACAAGCACTAACAACTTGGAGGACAGCATGATCGGCACCCGGCTCCGTCCGGCACTGCTCGCACTTTCGGTCACCGCGGGGCTCACCGGCACCGCCGCCGTCGCCGACGCCACCCCGGTGACGGCCCTCAGCTGCCGCGGCGTGGGCATCGATCCGGCCGCCCGGCTGCACCACCGGACCGAGACGTTCATCGAGGCGCCGGCCGCCGCGGTCTGGAAACTGCACACCGACGTGGCGCGCTGGCCCGCGTGGCAACCGGCCGTCACCAGCGCGAACCGGCTCGACGCGGGCCCGCTGCGCCCGGGTTCGCGGTTCCGCTGGACCACGCCCGCACCGCCCACGCCCACCACCCCGGCGACCACGCTGGTCATCACCTCGACGGTCGGGCAGCTGCAGCCGGGCCGGTGCGTCCGCTGGACCGGCCCGGCGATCGGCGACGGGCTGCGCATCGACCGCGGCGTGCACGTCTGGACGTTCACACCGGTGCGAGGCGGTGTGCTCGTCCGCACCGAAG